>UQKW01000003.1 GCA_900541885.1 uncultured Collinsella sp. | reverse complement strand
AGGCAAGGCATGACCAGAAGGTCTATGCCTTGCCTTTTTCATGCCAACTTGTTCGCCCTGGACGTCGCTCGCTGTCCGTCCTCTATCTGCGGCGTTGACTTGGTTGACACTTAGAACATCGATGTAGTCATTGGGGACGTTCTTAAACGACTACTCAATGGCTATTGCGCACATGGTTCGCATGACAGCCGCCTCTTTTATGTTTCCTTTAGCCGTCGCTGTCTAGGATGGGGGTTAGTCGATAGGAAGGGAGCACCGGGATGGACGATGCGAGCGAGCGCGCAATCGAAGAGGACATGCTCGATCAGTTCAATTACTTTGATGATGAGGATGAGGAGCTAATCGATCGTCGCGAGCCGGCATCGCTTGACTCATTTGATCTGGTCGATGAAGAGCCCGACGAGGACGAGGGCGAATTAACGGAGCCCCCACAGCCTTCGCGCCTTGACTCGCTGCTTTCGAGAGCCCCCATGCACCACGGCGTTCGTGCCGGCGCGCTCCATATGAAAACTGACTGGCACCAGATCGTGACGGCAGGCGATGAGCTTGCCGTCGATGCGCCGCTCACCGATAAGTCATCCATCATCTGCCGCACCGGCATGCTTATGCTGGCAAGCGGAACAGGTGCCTGGCGCGTGCGCGATACCATGAATCGTGTTGCTGCCGTACTCGGCGTCACGATTCACGTCGACCTGAGCCTTCTGTCGTTTGAGTGTACTTGCATCGAAGATGGCCACTGCTTTAACGAGGTTGTCAGCCTGCCCACAACGGGAGTCAATACCCATCGCATTTGGATGATGGAGAGTTTCCTCAAGGAAATCGAGACCTATGGTCGTCGCTTCACGGTACACGAGTACCACGAGATGCTCAGGACCGTTGAGAGCTCAAAACCCGATTACTCTCCCTGGCAACAGGGCCTTGCGGCAGCCTGTGCTTGCGGCGCCTTCGTCTTTTTGCTCGGCGGCGGTCCTATCGAGATGGCCTGCGCATTCGTAGGCGCTGGTGTCGGTAACTTTGCTCGCTCCCATATTCTCAAGCAGGGTCTTGGCCAGTTTAGCGCGCTGACGACGGGCGTTGCGCTCGCTTGCGTTTCGTATCTGCTGGCATTGCTCGGCCTTGGCCAGGTCGTACCGGGGGCAATGTCGCACCAAGAAGGCTATATCGGCGCCATGCTCTTCGTGATTCCCGGCTTTCCGCTCATTACGGCAGGCCTCGACATCGCTAAGCTCGATATGCGAAGCGGCATTGAGCGTCTTTCGTATGCCGTGTCGATTATTGTGATGGCGACCCTTGTGGGTTGGATGGTTGCCGAGTGTGTTGGCCTGGCGCCGGACGACTTTGCCCCACTGGGCCTTTCGCCGCTTGCCCTTACGCTCCTGCGCGTGGTGATGAGCTTCGTTGGCGTATTCGGCTTCTCGGTGATGTTCAACAGCCCGGTAAAGATGGCCGCGGCAGCTGGGTTGATCGGCGCCGTTTCCAATACCCTGCGCCTTACGCTCGTCGATGCGCCGACGATGATTCCCTTCCTGGGCCTCAGCACGGGAATGCCTCCCGAGGCAGCAGCGTTTATCGGCGCGCTGGTATCGGGTCTGCTGGCAAGCTTGGCCGAAGTCAAGCTCACCTACCCGCGTATCGCTCTCACGGTGCCTTCGATTGTCATTATGGTGCCGGGTTTGTATCTGTATCGCTCGATGTATTACATGTGCACCTTCGACACAGTCAATATGCTCGGTTGGTTTGTGCGCGCAGTGCTCATCGTGGCGTTTCTGCCCGTTGGCTTGGGCGTGGCGAGAACCCTCACCGACCCTCGCTGGCGCCATACCAGCTAATTGGTGCAAGGGGGACAGGTTACTTTGCACCAAATGAGTTGCGGTGAAATAGGGACTGAATTGCTGCTTAAAGGGTCAAAACAGTCCGTATTCCACCGCAACTTATGGGGTCGGGGGATTATCGGTGCCCTGCATCTTCATAAACTCAACGCTTACGAAGCGCATGCGTTTCGTGCTAGGCTGGTTCCACCACATAAGTAGTCGCAGACGCGCGTACCACGGGCGGGCGAGATGAAGTTCCAACAGCTCCATCTTGCCCGCCCGTTTTTGTTGCGTGGCGCCGCGGTACAACACAGAGAGGAATCTGCCCTTTATGCCTATCAACAAACGAGAGAGCCTGCTGTTCACCTTTATCATGTGCTTTTGCATGGTGCTCTGGATGAGCATCTACAACGTTGCCCTGCAGCACGGGGCCATCAACGGCGAGGTCGTTGCCACTGCGTGGCTCGGCTTCCCCGTTGCCTACATTTTTGCCATGTGCTGCGACTGGTTCGTCGCCAGCCCGCTCGCCAAGGGTTTCGCCTTTAAGTACTTGGTCACGCCGGGCAAGAGCTCGCCACTTGCCATGACGCTCGCCGTCAGCTCCTGCATGGTCGTTCCCATGGTCATCATCATGTCGCTGTACGGTGCCTGTGAGGGTCTGACGCACATGCCTGGCGGCATCCTTGCGAACCTGTATTCCGTGCCCGCGATCTGGATGATCAACATCCCGCATAATTTTGTGATGGCGCTGCCGTGGAACCTTTTGGTAGCCGGTCCGATTTCCCGCTTCGTCTTCCGTCGCGCCTTCCCTGTGGGGACGGTTTTCGAGGAGGAGCATGCCGAGCTCTTGGAGCAGGCTATGGCTCCTGAGTGCGAGTAGCTCGCTTAGGGATCTGCTGAGCGCGGGCGACTTGCTTGGTTGGAGCCCAAAGCGTGGATAGCTCTCTCGGCGACATCGCGGGCGTGAGCGGTGCGCATGACCGGAGGGCCCGTGCTGCTCCGTTGCCCGACGTGCTAGCGCGCAGAACAATCTGTTGGTGCATTCGGCGGCTGCTGAAGCGTTTCGGCAGCCGCTTTTTATACGGAGTTTAAATACAACAGTCTGTTGTATTACGTAGAGTGGTATATCTCTAGCGGGAAAAATGCGAGAGACGGAGCATTATGGCGTTGCTAGTAGGACTGGACGTAGGGTCGACGACGACCAAAGTTTACGCGATGCACGAGGATATGACCGAGGCGTGGTGGGGATATCGCCGCCACGGGGCGTGTCAGACAGCGAGCGTGCGCGCCATGCTCGGCGAGCTCGCCGAGCGCTTTCCCCATGAGTCACTGCGCGTTGCGGTGACCGGCTCGGGTGCGCGCGATATCGCGACCGCGCTGGGCGCCTCGTACGTTCAGGAGGTGGTCGCCAACGCGCTCGCGATCAGCAGGTTCTATCCGCAGACGCGCTGCGCCATCGAGCTGGGCGGCCAAGACGCCAAGATGATCTTCTTCCGCACCAACGATAAGGGAGACATCGAGGTTGCCGACATGCGCATGAACGGCTCGTGCGCAGGCGGTACCGGTGCATTTATCGACGAGATGGCAAAGCTCATGGGGGTCGGCACCGAATCGGGCGAGTTCGAGCAGCTCGCAAGCCGGGGAACGACCGTCCACGAGGTCTCGGGCCGCTGCGGCGTGTACGCAAAGACCGATATCCAGCCGCTGCTCAACGAGGGCATTCCTACCACCGACCTGGCGCTTTCGGCGCTTCACGCGGTCGCCCGCCAAACGATCGGCGGTCTGGCCCAGGGTATCGACATCGAGCCGCCGGTAATCTTCGAGGGCGGTACGCTCGCCTACAACCCCACACTGGTCCGCGTGTTCCGGGAGCAACTGAATCTATCGGACGATCAGGTTATCGTCCCGCGCGATCCGCAGATCATGGTCGCGCGCGGTGCCGCCCTGTCGCTGACCGACATGTTCGCATCGTCCCAACCGATCGACCTTCCCGACGCTTTTGTCCGGCTGGATAAGCTCGAGACGGTCGCGCCCGCAAGCGGGGAGGGACGTCTTGCCCAGCCCTTTTTTGCCACACCTGCCGAGCAGGCGGATTTTACGGCACGCCATGGCAAAGAGACGCCGGCAAAGGGTCCGGATGCGTATGCGCCCGGAGAGACGGTGCGTGTGGCGCTCGGTATCGATTCGGGGAGCACGACGACCAAGTTCGCCCTGGTCGATGAGGCGGGTGAGCTTGTCGATTCGTTCTACGCGTCTAATAACGGCAGACCGCTCGACGTCGCCCAACAGGGTCTTGTCAGCTTGAAGAACCGCTGGGAGACAGCGGGAGTCACGCTTGCGATCGATGCCGTGGGCACCACGGGATACGGCGAGGAGCTTTTCGCGCGCGCGTTCCACGCCGACTACCATACGGTCGAGACGGTCGCGCACGCCCGCGCCGCGTGCGCATGCGTTCCCGATGCGACCTTCGTGCTCGACATCGGCGGACAGGATATGAAGGCCATCTGGCTCAACCACGGCGTGCTGACCGATATCGTCGTCAACGAGGCGTGCTCTGCGGGCTGCGGCTCGTTCCTCGAGGGTTTTGCCAAAAACCTCGGAATAGCCGTTGAGGATATCGCGACCGAGGCATTTTCGTCCAAAGCCCCCGCCGTTCTCGGCAGCCGCTGCACGGTGTTCATGAACAGCAGCGTCGTTTCCGAGCAGCGGCGCGGTAAGGGTCCGGGCGACATCATGGCCGGTCTCTGCCGTTCGATTATCGAGAACGTGTTCACCAAGGTCATTCGCGTTTCAAATCTCAACCGTCTGGGCGACAAAGTCGTCGTCCAGGGCGGCACGTTCCGAAACGACGCGGTGCTGCGCGCATTCGAGCAGTATCTGGGCAAACCCGTCACGCGTGCGCCCCACCCGGGGCTGATGGGCGCTATCGGTATCGCCCTGCTCGCGCGCGAGGAATGCCGCAAGGGCGACGCCGGCACGTCGTTTATCGGGCTCGATGCCGTGGAGCGCTTCGAGCATCGCGAGTTCGGCGGCGTTACCTGCCGTCGGTGCAACAACCGCTGCCAGCGCGCGGTCGTGGCATTTGGCGACGGCTCGCTTTACGTCACGGGCAATCGCTGCCCGCGCGGCGGCGCCATCTCATGGGATGAGCTCGTGCGCGAGGTTCCCGCGGCGGAGGAGCTGCGTCCGCAGGGTGCTTGCGAGGCACAGGCACCCGGCACGGGGCGCGACCGGACCGCGGCTGCCCCCAATCTCTTTGTCGACCGCGAGAAGCTGCTGTTCGAGTCGTACCCCACGGTTCCCGTCAGCGGGGGGCGCGATGTCACGATCGGCATTCCCCGTGTGCTCGAGTTCTGGGACACCATGCCGTTCTGGTCGACGTTCTTCAGCACGCTCGGCTTTAAGGTGCGCGTCTCGGGACGTAGCACCAAGGCGATGTACGAGCGCGGTCTGGCGCACGTCACATCCGACACCGTGTGCTTCCCGGCCAAGTTCGTCCACGGGCACATCCGCAATCTCGTCGACGCCGGCGTCGACCGCATCTTCATGCCCATCATCACGACGGTGCCCACCGAAAACACCGCCTCTACCAGCGAGTGGATGTGCGCCGTCGTAAAGGGATACCCCTACGTGATGCGCAATTCCGATAACCCGGAGGAGCGTTTCGGCGTTCCGTTCGATACGCCGCTGTTCCACTGGTACGACGAGGGCGACCGAAACCGCCAGCTCAAGGCGTGGTGCAAGGAGACCTTCGATATCGATGCCGACCTGGTTGCCAAGGCGACCGAGCAGGCGGACCGCGCGCAGGAGACGTTTGAGAACCAGCTGCAGCTGCGCGGCAGGCAGGTGCTCGAGAACGTGCACGAGGACGGCGGCTACGCGGTGGTGATCGCTTCGCGCCCGTACCACAACGACCCGCTGGTCAACCACGGGCTGCCCAAGCTCTTCTCTGAGCGCGGCATCCCCGTGCTGACGCCCGATGCGGTGCCGGGGGTCTGCAACGTCGATCTTTCCAACAGCCGCATCGACATCGTGAACAACTATCATGCGCGCATGCTGTCGTGCGCGGTCATCGTCGCATCGACGCCCGAGCTCGAGCTCGTGCAGATGGGCAGCTTCGGCTGCGGCCACGATGCGTATCTCACCGACGAGATCGCGCGCATGATGGGCGAGATGGGCTCCAAGGTTCCGATGATGATCAAGCTCGATGAGAGCGACGTCGCCGGTCCCATGGGCATTCGCGTGCGTTCGTTTATCGAGTCGGTCAACCGTCGTCGCGCGGAGGAGCGTGCCGAGGGCGCCCGGGTGCACGCGGTCCATCCGCTCGACGACCCGTATAAGGTCAAGTACACCAAGCGCGACCGGCACGACAAGATCGCGCTGGTCCCCAACACCTCCCATGCGTTCTGCAGGCTCATGACCGCGGCGATGCGCAATCAGGGCGTGCGCGCCGAGGCCCTTGATATCGGGCGCGAGGATGCCATCCGCCTGGGCAAACGCTATGTGCACAACGACATCTGCTTCCCCGCGCAAATCGTGATCGGCGAGGCGCTCGCGGCACTCGAGAGCGGTAAGTACGACCCGCACGACGTCGCCGTGGTGACTGGCAAGTATATCGGCGACTGCCGCCTGACGCACTACATGTCCCTGCTGCGCCGCGCGCTCGACGACGCGGGATACGACTATGTCCCGGTGCTCACCAACGACGACGTCGATGCCCACAATGCGCATCCGGGCTTCAAGCTCGGCCTTGGCCCGAGCATCCAGATCGCCTACGGTCTTCCCATGATCGATGCCCTCGAGGCCATGCTTAGGCGCATCCGTCCCTACGAGCTCGAGAAGGGCGCGGCGGACGCTGCGTTCGACCGCGCGCTCGATGAGGTTATCGAGGGCATGGAGCGCTCCGGGCTGAGAGGCCAGGCGACGGGCTTCAAACGCGCGCTTGCGATCATGGACGCCGTTCCGTACGACCGCTCGAACCCGCATCCGACCGTTCTCATCGTGGGCGAGTACCTGCTCAATTTCCATCTCGGCGCCAACCACGAGATCGAGCGCTACCTCGAGGACAACGGGCTCGAGGTCATCGAGGCGCGCATGACCGACGTGATCCGCAAGACCTATTTCTACAAGCATGCGCAGTCGCGCGAGTTCCACGTCGACCTGTCGCTGCCCGAAAAGGCCTGGTACGCCACGGCGGACAACCTGTTCGAGCTCGCGCACGACCGTTGCGACCGCCTGGGCGCGGCGAGCCCGCTCTACGAGCCGCCGACGCGCATGCCCGAGCTCGTGCGCGCGAGCGATAAGATCCTGCACCATACGTTCGATGCGGGCGAGGGCGTGCTGATTCCGGCGGAGATTCTCGAGCACGCCAAGCGCGGCTGCCGCAACTTCGTGATCCTGCAGCCGTTCGGGTGTCTGCCCAACCATGTCGTGGGGCGCGGGCTCATCCATGCGCTCAAGGAGCAGTATCCCACGGCGCAGTTCCTGCCGCTCGACTACGATCCCGACGTGAGCTTCGCCAACGTGGAGAACCGTCTTCAGATGCTCATCATGAACGCCAAGGCGCAGGGGTGCGGTGAGGCGCATGGCGAGACCGCGTAAGGACGCCGATGCGCCCGATGCACGCACCCGTATCATCGAGGCGTTTTGGGAGCTCATCGAGAACAACAGCATCTTCGAGCTGTCGGTTGGCGAGGTGACCCGCGCCGCCCAGTGCAATCGCGGAACGTTTTACTACTATTTTCACGATTTCGATGAACTCGTCGCCATCGCCATAGCCCAGCTGCTGCAGGATAACGAGCTCATCACCGATGCCCTCTGGCATTTTTCGAGCGAGGGCGACCTTTCGGCGTTCGACCGGCGCGACGTCCGCTGCCTGCTGCAGCGCATCGTCATCACCATGAGGGCGGGTGCCGCCGAGCAGGTCGTGCAGGGCATCCATACGATCATCATCGACCGCGTGAGAGAGATCGTCCACCCCGACGGAGAAGAGCTCAAGGCAGATTCGAGCTTTGCGGTGGGCTTTCTGGTCTCGGGCATCATGGGCTTTGTGATGGCGGTCGGCTTTGCCCGGGAGGGCGGCGAGGAGATAGACCTCGAGCAGCCGGGGGACAGCGCGTGCGCGTACCTGAGGGCGGTCGCCATGCAGACGGTGGAAACGGTCGCGCAAGTCGAGGGCGTCGATACATCCGAGCTGCTCGAACGCGTCTCCAAGGAGGCCGATGCCTATCGCGCATCGCGTGCGACGAGTCCCGACGTGGTGAAAGACGCCTAGGGTTTCTCTTGCGGGGCGCCTGTCGCGCATCGCGCGGTGAGTCCCGCGATGCGGTCATAACCTGCATTCATGTGAGCCGGGTTTATAGATATTCCTCCAGCTGTTAACATAGACAACCTGTGGGTAAAGAGACAAAAGCGCCGCCGACGGGCGGGCGTTTTGATTTCGATGAACTCATGTAAGGAAACGAGCATGTTAGATAGATTTACCGATCGAGCGCGCAAGGTCATGTCGATGGCCAAACAGGAGGCGCTCGATCTGCACTCAAATAAGGTGGGCACCGAGCACTTGCTGCTCGCGCTTGCCAAGGAGGACGAGGGCATTGCCGCCGAGGCGCTGCGCTCGCTCGACATCTCCTACGATGACATCATGGATACTCTCAAAGAGGTCCAGACCACGGTTCCCGAGCCCAGCGAGGAGACCGAGGCGGCCAAGCTTGCCTTTACGCCGCTCGTCATTAGCGTGATGGAGCGCTCCTTCCGCGTGGCGCGTGAGAACAACCAGACCTATGTGTCGACCGAGCACTTGCTGATTGGCATCGTCGAAGAGGGTAACGGCATGGCCATGGACATCCTCATGCGCCTGGGTGTGTCGTCCGCCTCCATCAAAAAGGCTATCGAGAAACTTACCGCCAAGGACCAGGACAAGAAGCGTCCGCTCGCCGGCGCCGGTGCCGGGCGTCCCGGTGCGGGCCTGCCGTTCTTTAGCGGCTCGGACGCGTCGCAGCAAAAGGGGAGCGGCACCGATACGCTTAAGCAGTTCGCCACCAACCTTACGCAGAAGGCGCGCGACGGCGAGCTCGACCCTGTAATTGGTCGCGAAAAGGAAGTCCAGCGTATGATGGAGATCCTTTCGCGTCGCACCAAGAACAATCCGCTTATCTTGGGCGACCCCGGCGTGGGCAAGACGGCCATCGTCGAGGGTCTGGCTCAGCAGATTGCAGCTGGCAACGTGCCCGAGAACCTTATGAACCAGAACATCTGGACGCTCGACCTGCCGGGCCTCGTTGCGGGCGCCAAGTATCGCGGTGAGTTTGAGGAGCGCCTCAAGAACGTGATCCAGGAGGCCACCGAAGCTGACGACGTCATCCTGTTTATTGACGAGATGCACACCATCATCGGTGCCGGCTCTGCCGAGGGCTCCATCGACGCGAGCTCCATGCTCAAGCCCGTGCTCGCGCGCGGTGCCTTCCAGATTATCGGCGCCACCACGGCCGAGGAATTCCGCAAGTACCTCACCAAGGACCCGGCCTTCGAGCGTCGCTTCCAGACCATCGATGTCGAGGAGCCGAGCGTCGAGGACACGGTCAAGATCCTGACCGCGCTCAAGCCGCGCTACGAGGAGCACCACCATGTGCGCTATACGCAGGGTGCTATCGAGGCCGCCGCGAACCTCTCCGACCGCTACATCCAGGATCGCTTCCTGCCCGATAAGGCCATCGACCTCATTGACGAGGCCGGCGCCCGCGCCCGCATCGCCGCCAACCGCGCGCCCGAGCCGGTGCGCGAGGCCGAGCATCGCGTGGAGGAGCTTAAGGCCGCCGCGCAGGAGGCCACCGAGAGCGACGACATGAACAAGGCCGCCGAGATCACCGAGCAGCAAAAGGCTGCCGAGATTGAGCTCGCCGAGGCCAAGGCTGCCTGGACGGCCGAGCTCGACGCCAGCCCGCTCACCATCGATGTCTCCCAGATTGCCGACATCGTGTCCGTGACCTCGGGCGTGCCGGTTTCCTCGCTCACCGAGAGCGAGAGCCGGCGCCTGCTGCAGATCGAAAGCGTGCTCAAGACGCGCATCATCGGCCAGGATGAGGCAGTCGAGGCCGTCGCCAAGGCCGTGCGCCGCAGCCGCTCGCCGCTCAAGGACCCGCGTCGTCCCGGTGGCAGCTTTATCTTCCTTGGTCCCACCGGCACAGGCAAGACCGAGCTCGCCAAGACGCTTGCCGAGTATCTCTTTGGCAGCAAGGACGCGCTCATCAGCTTCGATATGTCGGAGTTTGGCAGTGAGTTCGAGGTCTCCAAGCTCATCGGTAGCCCCCCGGGCTATGTGGGCCACGACGAGGGCGGCCAGCTCACCAAGGCTGTTCGCCGTCACCCGTACTCGGTCGTGCTGTTCGACGAGATCGAGAAGGCGCACCCCGACATCTTCAATATCCTGCTGCAGGTGTTGGAGGAGGGCCGTCTGACCGATAGCCAGGGCAAGACGGTCGACTTCCGCAATACGGTGATCATCATGACGTCAAACGTGGGCGCCCGCGAGATCGCGCAGGATGCGAGCGTTGGCTTTGGCACCACCGGCGAGCAGGGCCTCACCTCGAGTGAGATCCGCGGCCGCGCGATGGGCGAGCTCAAGCGCCTGTTCCGCCCCGAGCTGCTCAACCGTATCGACGACATCGTGGTGTTCCAGAAGCTCTCGGGCGAGAACCTGACCAAGATTGCGCACCTGCTGGTGGACGATCTGCGCCAGCGCCTGATCGCAAACGGCATGAACATCAAGCTTACCGATGCGGCCTACGACAAGATTGTGGCGGAGGGTACCGACCTCACCAACGGCGCGCGTCCGCTGCGTCGTGCCATCCAAAAGCTCATCGAGGATCCGCTGTCCGAGGAACTGCTGGCTGGCGAGTGGGGCGAGGGCGATACCGTCCTGTGCGACGTGGCCGATGGCAAGTTTGTCTTTAGCCGCGGCACGGGCGAGATCCCGGCACCGCGTCCGGCGGGCACGCTTGGTGGCGATACCGCCCCGGCGGTACCGCACACCGGCAACGCCGCGCCCGTGAGCGGCGGCGTGACCTCGGGCCCCGGCGGCATGATGCAAGCTGGTTCCGGCGCGCTGTAGGGATTGAGCATAACCTTGCAAGATGGGGGGCGTTTCCGATGAGGAAGCGCCCCCCATTTCCATTGAAATGCGCTCATATCTTTCGTGCTATACTAAATTCAAAGATACGTATAGCAAAGGAGCTGATATGCCTACGTCAATACTCGATACGCGGCCAGTTCAGATGAACGTGCGCATGGATCGCCAGCTCAAAGAAGCGGGAGATACCGTGCTTGCCCATATCGGCATGACGCCGTCGCAGGCTGTTCGGGCGCTTTGGGAATATCTGGTCATCAACGAACGCATGCCTTCAAAGGAGGGGAGCGCAGAGATTCTCTCCGACGAGGCGAACCAGCGATTCGCGGAATCAAGAGCAGCACAGGGTAGCCATATCATTCGCGATTCGTGCCTCAAATACGGCGTCCCTGTTCCCGACCTCTCGGGTGACTACGATGACCTCTATGAGGAGGCCATGGCGGAGCGCTATCCCGAGTGGGTGGAGCTATGAGTGCAGGCGGCATTCTCAAGTTGCTCATCGACACCAACGTATGGATGGATTACTTTTCTGGAAGGTCGGACCGGACAGCGGATGTTGTCCGTCTATTCGAGATTGCCGATGTCTCGGAGCAGATTGCCCTGTTTGCCTCGTCTCTTTCGGTCAAAGATGTCTCGTATCTTGTCTCGGCGGCGATTAAGAGGGAGTGCCGAAGGAAGAATGGTTCGCTGAGCGATAACGCCATTGCGGCGGCGGACGAAACGGCCTGGGCATGCGTTCGGCAGATGCGCGAGCTCGCCCTTATCGCGCCGGTCGGTGCAGACGAGGTCTTCGACTCCTTTGTGTTCAAGTATCATCACAACGACTTTGAGGACGACCTGATGCTGGGCGTCGCCAATCGCATTGATGCCGATTACGTCGTGACAGAGGACAAAAATCTCATCAAACATACCAATGGTGTATGCATTAACGTTCAACAGGCGTTGAGGCTGGTTGAAGGGTCCAACGTCCCTTCGGCGCGGCCCGTCTAACATGCTTTATCTTAATAAAGTGGCGTCTTCCGGCCGTTAGCCGATGATGCAAGGGCGCTCGGCGTTTTCGACTGGTTTATGCACGCAAAGTCTGGGAATATACAAGTCGCATGTCTTACTGTCTAACCAGTTGCGCCAAGGAGGCACCATGGACTACAAGATTACCGGCTACGAGCCCGCCCAGCTGTTCCATTTCTTTGAGGAGGTCAGCGCGATCCCCCGTGGGTCTGGCAACGAGAAGGGCATCAGCGATTTCCTGGTTGCGTTTGCCAAGGAGCGCGGTCTCGATGTGTACCAGGACGAGGTCTACAACGTCATCATTCGCAAGCCCGCATCTGCCGGTGCCGAGAATGCCCCGACCGTGATGCTGCAGGGCCACATCGATATGGTGTGCGACAAGTTGGGCTCCGTTGAGCACGACTTTACGACCGATGGTATCGACCTGGTCGTCAAGGACGGCGTCCTCACCGCTAACGGCACCACTCTGGGCGCCGACAACGGTATTGCCGTCGCGCTTATGCTTACCGTGCTCAACGACGATTCGATTACCCATCCGGCCCTCGAGTGCGTGTTCACCACCGACGAGGAGACTGGCCTGGTCGGCGCCGAGACGCTCGACAAGTCCCAGATTAGCGCCCGCACCATGATCAACCTTGACTCCGAGGAAGAGGGCGTTGCCACCGTCAGCTGTGCCGGCGGCGTCGTCGTTACCTACACCTGCCCGATCGCGCGCGAGCACAAGACCGGTAGCACCCTCACGCTCGACATCTCCGGCCTGCTGGGCGGCCACTCCGGCAGCGATATCAACCTGGAGCGCGGCAACGGCAACCTCATCATGGCCCGCATCATCGACCGCCTGATGGTTGCCGGCGAGCCCGCCATCGTTAGCTTTAACGGCGGCACCAAGGACAACGCCATCAACCGTGAGTGCAAGGCTGTTCTGGTCTACGTCGACCACGCTGCCGCCGAGGCCGCGGCCCAGATCGCAAAGGGCATCATCGCCGACGTCACTGCCGAGCTCGAGGTCTTCGACCCCGGCTTTACTTGCACCGTCGAGATTGCCGACGACGCCGAGGTTGAGGCCATGGACCAGAAGTCCGCGCTTGCCCTCATCCGCGCCCTGCGCCTTGCCCCTAACGGCGTGATTCGCCGCAACGTCGCCACCGACGGCTCCGTCGAGGTTTCCTCCAACATCGGCGTGGTCGCCACCTCCGATGACGAGGTCAAGATTATGCTGTCCCCGCGCTCTTCGATCACCTCGCTGCAGAACGAGTTCAAGGACCGTCTGCAGACGCTGGCCGATGTCCTGGGCTTCGACGCCAAGTTTGAGTTTGAGTATCCCGGCTGGAGCTATGCCGAGCATTCGCCGGTCCGCGAAGTCTTTGTCGAGAGCTATCGAGAGCTCTTTGGCTCCGAGCTGCGCATCGAGTCCATTCACGCCGGCCTTGAGTGCGGCCTGTTTGCCGAGGCCCTGCACGGCCTGGACGCCATCGCCGTGGGCCCGACGCTCTCCGATGTCCACACCCCGGACGAGAGCATGGAGCTCGCTTCTGCCGAGCGCTTCTACGAGCTGCTCATCGACGTCCTCAAGCGCCTTGCCGCGTAAAGGTTGCGCTAGCAGCAGTCCGAGTCACGTGCTAGCGGATTGCAAATGACATTACGAGAGGGGGCATCCGAGCTTTTGCGACGGGTGCCCCCTCTCTTTTGTTTGATAATTGCGAAATTACAGCCACCTAGTCCATTTCTGCCCTGATGAGGTCGAGGGTGCGTTGGCAGTTTTCGCGGACGGGGCCGAGCATATGCTCGCGCAGGTCCGCCATGCCGGGCAGGTCGGCGTATTCGTTCATGACCTCTTCTATGCAAATGGGTACCTCGTAGGCGAGGTCCATCATGGTCGCAAAGCAAAACTTCTCGGATAGCCCGGCATCGGTGAGCGCCGCCTCCAACGCGGGGTCACCCATACCGTGGTATCGGCGGATGGCGCCTGGACCGATGCGCCCCACACGATTTTCGCCGCCAACGCTCATGGCAAGGCGCGCCCGGCGGCGCATGCGCTCATACGCCAAACCCGACGCGACATCGTACATACGAGCCATCATGGCTGCGCCGTCGTTTCCAAGGAGCAGGGAATAGTTTTTCGCGTGCGCATCCGGTGCGCCGATGATGGCGTTAAAGAAAAGTATCTGCGTAAACAGATACAGGTTAAGTTGATGGTGGCTCGTATTTACGAGGAGCTCTTGAATGTCGCGTGTGGTCGGGCCGCCGTCTGCCGTGTACTTTTGGGCGGGCATCACCCCAAGTGCCTGACAGAGGTCTTCTTGATGTAGGCGCCTGATCGTTCCGTCTTTGACTTTCACGCGGTCATAGCGCTCAACAATGAGGGCAGGTTCGTCCTCAAACATACGATATTCGACGTTTGCCGTTGCGATGCCGGCGCGCTGGGCGCTTTTCATGCAGACAAACTCATTGAGAGCCTCGAGTTTAAATCCGATAACGCCATTTTTGAAAATATGCGTCGTGGGCGAGGAGCCCATGCATTCGCACCAGCGGCCGTTTATGAACGCGAGCGCGAACTTGCCCTGGTTGCCTCCAAGTGACCAACTTTCATCTAGACCCATCCACGATGCATCGCGGTCATCTCTGATCGACTTGAGACGAAGAGCAATTTCGTGGTTGTCTATAGGGCGGTATTCGCCAGCGCGATGCAGGACGGCGTCGGTATCTTCTTCGGCACAAAACTGCACGCCGCCCGGACAGTCGAGTCCGATATGGCTGAGCAACGCAACGGGATTGTTGGGCCTAACGTCGAATTCGGCGGCAATCGCTTTTCGTTGGTCCTCGCTGTCGGGTAGAAGGCCAAACAGGTACGGATTCATGACCTGTTGTCCGTATGTGCGATTCGATACGGGTATGTTGGTCGATAGGGCTGGCCCGTCATAGTCATGATCGTAGGTAAAGCTGATAAGACCGTTCTCATCTTGCGTGAGCGTTCCAGCAGGCACGCCGCAAATAATGGTCCGAAGTGATGTTCTGGCCATTGGCTATTTCCCTTCGGGCATGGCTTGGCTAGATGCGTTTGTGGCAATCGAGACTCCGAGATTGGACATGGCGAAATCGGCGAAGACCTCGTCGTAGAGTGCGGATGTAAAGGGGGCATCTGCAAGAGCCGGAATGGTTGTGCTGCGACGGTTGCGATGATGAAGACGTTGGGCGTGATGGCGTTTGGAGGTGCTGCAAGGTTGATCAGCATGCGGGGCGTCGACTGGTTGCTCATTTTTCGTTTCGCCTATATCCCCTTGAGCGGCGAGCGCCAGTCCAAGAGCACCGAAAACTGCCAGCAGCTTGTCGAGCCGAATGCCCGTGGCATCTCCCAGCTCGAGCGATGCGAGCAGGCGTTCCGAAACACCGGCTTTTTTAGCGAGGGCGGCACGGGTGATCCCCTGCGCCTCGCGCGCCTGACGCACGTAGATGCCGGCTTGGCGCGGCGTGGTGATGGGAAGGGTATCCATGGCAATCTCCTAACGTGCAGACTTTTGCATCCTAGTATGACATGCAAAAGTCTGCATGAAAAGGCCCATGCAAAACTCTGCATGAGACCTCATACGGACGTTTAGTTTTGAAGGGTGTTTTACAGCACCAAAAAACCCAAGTGTTCCAGCAGGATCTTGAGGCCGATAAGGATGAGCACGACGCCACCCACGATGGTGGCGGGTTTTTCGTAGCGCGCGCCAAAGGTGTGGCCGATCGCTACGCCGGCGACGGAGAAGATAAACGTTGTGACGCCGATAAGCGATACAGCGGGCACGATGTCAACCGAGAGCGCGGCAAACGAGATGCCCACGGCCAGGGCGTCGATTGAGGTGGCGATGGCGAGGATCAGGTACTCGCCCAGTTCAATCTTCTCGGCATCCTTGCCGTCGTCTTCATCCTCGTCTTCGGTAAAGGCTTCCCACAGCATTTTGCTGCCGATGAAGGCCAAAAGGATAAAGGCGATCCAGTGGTCGATGGGGTCGATGATGCTCATGAATTGACTGCCAAGCGCCCATCCGATCACGGGCATGCCTGCCTGGAAGCCGCCAAAGAACAGGCCGAGCACTACGGCGACCTTAAGGTTGATCTTCTTCATGCCAAGGCCCTTGCAGATGGATACGGCAAAGGCGTCCATCGAAAGGCCAACGGCGAGCAACACGAGCTCTGCGAGTCCCATAGTCTGGCTCCCTCTCTGCGGGCGGGCCCGCGTGTACCTCTTGGGGGAGTAACAAAAAAGACTCGTGGCGTACGCGTTGCGCGCACAGCCACGAGTCTCGTTCATTAAGGCAAGCCAGGCCGCATCGGCCAGTGTGTTGACTTGCCGCGCCACCGGAGGCGAACCCGATCACGCGACTACTCCCTCATTTATGCGAATCCCGATGCTACCACATAAGCAGCTCATTTGGATTGGGGCTCTCAGCTGTGTTCGCTCATTCTGTAAGCATCGGATTTTGCGGGCGTCACAGGGGCAAACCGTGAGAAACTTATTGACGTTTATGGAGCGTATACGATGGGAGCGATGCCTTGGATAAGAACGAGCTGCAAAAGCGTATGGAACAGGCCATCCGCCTGACTGCCCCCGGTCAGCCGATCCGCACCGCCCTCGACATGATCATTGCCGGTCACCTGGGCGCCCTTATCTGCGTCGGCGACACCGAAAACGTGCTCGCCGCCGGTAACGACGGCTTCCCGCTCAACATTTCGTTTACCTCGAACCGCCTGTTCGAGCTCTCCAAGATGGACGGTGCCATCGTTATCGATGGCGACCTCACCCAGATCCTGCGTGCCAACTTCCACCTCAATCCCGATCCCTCGCTCGCCACGAGTGAGACGGGCATGCGTCACCGTACTGCCGCTCGCATGTCGGTGCTCACCGACGCCATCGTGATCTCGGTTTCGGCTCGTCGTGCCGTCGTCAACGTGTACGTTCACGGCAAGAGCTACGAGATCCAGCCCGTCACCACCATCATGAGCTCGGTCAACCAGCTCGTCGCCACGCTCCAGACTACCCGTCAGTCGCTCGATCGCTCCCTGCTGCGCCTGACGGCCCTTGAGCTCGACGACTACGTCACGCTCGCCGACATCACCGGCATCTTCTCGAGTTTCGAGATCATGCAACAGGCAAAGACCGAGCTTAAGGATTGCATCGTCAAGCTGGGTAACCAGGGCAAGCTCGTGCAGATGCAGCTCGAGCAGCTCGCGGGCTCCAGCATGGATACCGAATACGACTTGATGATCCGCGACTACGCAAGCGATTCCTCCGAGGCAAACGCCGAGAAGATTCGCGCCGAGCTGAGCCGCATGACGCCTAAGGACCTGTCCGACCCGCAGCATGTGGCGGCGGTTCTGGGCTATGACGACCTGGACGAGGACTCCGTCATGACGCCGCTGGGCCTGCGCACGCTTTCGCGCGTGTCCGTCGTGCGCGACGGCGTGGCCGAGAAGATCGTCGACGAGTACGGCTCGCTGCAGGAGCTCATGGATGACATCAGCGAGGATCCGGAGCGCCTGGGCGACTTTGGCGTTAACAACCCTGCCATTCTTGCGGACTCCCTGTACCGCATGAAGGGCACCAAACAGGGGAACGCATAATGGCGCCCGTATGCGCCGTGGTCGTTGCCGGTGGCAGCGGCCAGCGCTTTGGTAACCCCGGCGGCAAGCAGCTCGTCAATGTAGCGGGCCGTCCGCTTATGAGCTGGTCCATCCGCGCGTTTGACCGTAGCGATAAGGTCGGCCACATCGTCGTGGTTTGCCCTGCCGAGCGCCGTGCCGAGATGCGCCGCCTGGCCATCGACCCGTTTGACTATGACACGCCCATCAGTTTTGCCGATGCCGGCGATACCCGCCAGGACTCCACCCGTGCCGGCGTGCACGCGGTGCCGGCGGGCTTTGAATACGTCGCCATTCACGATGGCGCTCGTCCGCTCATCACGACCGAGGCCATCGATCATGCGATCGACGTGCTTGTGGGCGACCGCTCGCTCGACGGTGTCGTGTGCGGTCAACCCGCGATCGACACACTCAAGATCGTCGACGGCGATAACATCGTCGAGACGCCGCCGCGTGAGCTTTATTGGGCTGCGCAGACGCCGCAGATCTTTAGCGTCGATGCTATGAAGCGCGCCCACGCTGCAGCCATTGCCGAGGGCTTTATCGGCACCGATGATTCGTCGCTGGTCGAGCGCATGGGTGGGCGCGTCCGCTGCGTCCAGAGCCCGCGCGATAACCTTAAGGTGACGGTGCCCGAGGACTTGCGTCCCGTAACCGCGATTCTGCTTGGCCGTATGGCCGAGGGAGAGGACCTTCCCCATGTTCAGTAACCTGCGCATTGGCCATGGCTACGACGTTCACCGTCTGGTGGAGGGGCGTCGATGTATCATCGGCGGTGTCGACATTCCCTACGAGCGCGGCCTGCTGGGCCACTCGGATGCCGATGTGCTCGCGCACGCCTTGGCCGACGCCATTCTGGGCGCCTGCCGTGGGGGAGACATTGGCAAGCTATTCCCCGATACCGACCCCGCCTATGAGGGTGCCGATTCGATGGTGCTGCTCGCTCGCGTGATGGACTACGCGCGCGAGCTGGGCTTCGAGTTTGTCGATGCCGATTGCACCATTGCCTGCCAGCAGCCTAAGATCACCCCGCACCGCGATGCCATGCGTGCCAACTTTGCCCATGCCCTGGGCGTTGACGTCGAAAACGTGGGCGTCGCCGCCACTACGACCGAAAAGCTCGGTTGGGAAGGCCAGGGCGAGGGAATCGGCGCCTGGGCCGTCTGCCTGCTACAGAAAACCGTTAAGGAGTAACGAATGCGTATCTACAACAGCGCTACCCATAAAAAGGAAGAGTTCCAGCCCATCGAATCCGGCAAGGTCCGCATGTACGTGTGCGGCCCCACGGTCTACGACAACATCCACATCGGCAATGCCCGCACGTTCATCAGCTTTGACGTGATTCGTCGCTGGCTCATCGCGAGCGGCTACGAGGTCACGTTCGCCCAGAACCTCACCGATGTCGATGACAAGATCATCAAGCGCGCCAACGAGCAGGGCCGCACTGCCGCCGAGGTCGCGACGGAGTTCTCGGACAAGTTCATCGGCGTCATGCGCGCCGCCAACGTGCTCGATCCCGATGTGCGCCCCCGCGCCACCAAGGAGATCGGCCCCATGATCGCCATGATCAAGACGCTTATCGAGCAGGGCCACGCTTACGCAGCCGATAACGGCGATGTGTACTTTGCCGTGCGCAGCGATCCCAACTATGGTCAGGTCTCGGGCCGCAACATCGACGACCTTATGGTTGGCGCGCGCATCGAGGAGAACGAGGACAAGAACGACCCGCTCGACTTTGCCCTGTGGAAGGCCGCCAAGCCCGGCGAGCCCAGCTGGCCGAGCCCCTGGGGCGAGGGCCGTCCCGGTTGGCACACCGAGTGCGCCGCCATGGTGCATCGCTACCTGGGTACTCCGATCGACATCCACGGCGGCGGCTCCGATCTTGCCTTCCCGCATCACGAGAACGAGTGCGCTCAGGCCACCTGCGCCTGGCACCAGGGCTTCTCCAACACCTGGATGCACACGGGCATGCTGCTGGTCGACGGCGAGAAGATGTCCAAGTCGCTTGGTAACTTCTTTACGCTGGCCGAGGTCCTCGAGCAGCACTCCGCTGCCGCCCTGCGTTTGCTGATGCTGCAGACGAGCTATCGCTCACCGCTCGACTTTTCTTGGGAGCGCCTGGAGGGTGCCGAGAACTCGCTCACGCGTATCGCCGGTACGGTCGAGAACCTGCGCTGGGCTGCGAACCACGCGACGGCCGATGCCGATGAGGCAGCATCCGAGGCGTTTGCCGCCAAGGCCGCCGAGACCCGCGCCACCTTTAAGGAGTGCATGGACGACGACTTTAACACCGCTGGTGCCATGGGTGCCGTCTTTGGCTTTGTGACCGAGTGCAACCAGTACCTGGAGCAGGCCGGTGACGCTGCCGACAAGGCCGCAGTCCTGGCTGCCGCCGATACGCTGGCCGAGCTGCTCGATACGTTTGGCGTCGAGCTTCCCGAGCCCAAGGTGGAGCTGCCGCTGGGTCTGCTGGGTGTTGCCGCCGGTTTGGTTGCCTATACGGGCGACGACGTGGACGAGGCTGCTGCCAAGATTCTCGAGGCCCGCGCCGAGGCCCGTGCCGCCAAGAACTGGGATCTGGCCGACGCCATCCGCGACCAGCTCAAGGACCTGGGCCTCACCATTGAGGATACCGCCGCCGGCACCCGTATCAAATCTCTCTAATCCCCGCGGGTTTCCCAAGCACCCGACCTTGCCGTTCAAACCGTCGCTCGCGTACTCAAGTACGCGTCGCTCCTCTTTCACGGCAATCTCGGGCACTTGGAAAACCCGTACCGACCGCTTGAGCTATTCGTCTTAAGCGGTCGCTTCTTTTGTCCTGTTTGAAAAGTATTTAAAGGAGGCCGTTTTATGGCCGACAATCGCAAGCGTGCATCGCGTGGAGGCAAGCAGGCTGCTTCTGGCTCGCGTCCGATTCGCCGCAACGACCGCGCTGCCGCTCCCAAGGGCCAGCGCGAGCGCTCACAGGCTGCTCGCCCGCAGCGCGAGCGTAGCCGCGATAACGTCCAGGTTCCCAAGGGCGAGTTTATCGAAGGTCGCCGTGCTGCCGCCGAGGCGCTGCGTACCGGCTTTCCCGTCAAGTGCGCGCTCATCGCTGAGGGCGGGGAGCGCGATGCCGCCTTGTCGCGCCTGGTCGACGACCTCAACGCTGCAGGCGTCCGCATTAAGTATGTGCCGCGCGCGCAGCTCGATGCGCTGTCGAGCCATGGCGCTCACCAGGGCATTGCGCTCGAGGTGGGCAATTTCCCCTATGCCGATGTTGCCGATATCCTCGACCGTGCGGGCGACGGTCCGGCGCTCGTCGTCGTGCTCGACCATGTGACCGACGACGGCAACTTTGGCGCCATCGTGCGCTCCGCCGAGGTCGTGGGCGCGGCGGGCGTCATCATTGCCAACAAGCGCGCCGCCGGTGTGACCGTCGGCAGCTACAAGACTTCTGCCGGCGCCGTCATGCACCTGCCCATCGCGCAGGTTCCCAATATCGCCCGTGCGCTCGATGACCTCAAGGCCGCCGGCTTTTGGGTGGGCGGCGCCTCCGAGCACGCCGAAGGCAGTTGCTGGGACGCCCCCTTCGAGGGCCGCGTTGCGCTCGTCATGGGTTCCGAGGGCGACGGCATCTCGCGTCTTGTGCTCGAGAAATGCGACTTTTTGACCAAGCTTCCCCAGCGCGGCATGACCGAGAGTCTCAACGTGGCCCAGGCGACCACCGCGCTGTGCTTTGAGTGGCTGCGCCGCAATGCCGGCGAGCTCATGGGGGAGGAGTAGCGCATGTCCAAGAAGAACCGCGCCAAGTCCAAGGCCAAGCGCTTTGGCGAGGGCTCGGCCAAGCCGATTGTTTCGGCCGCGACCTATGGCGTGGGCGGCAATGCGTTTGCGCAGGCCATCGCCGATCCGGTCTCGACGGTGCACTCCAATAAGCCCGAGCTGCTGGTGGTCGACGGTTACAACGTGATTCACTGCACGCCGCGCTACGAAAAGCTCGTCTACGACCATTCCGACGATCCGTATTCCAGCGACGTCCACGATATGGCGCGAACTGCACTCATCAACGACGTCGCCGCGTTTGCCCAGGGCCGCTACGAGGCCGTGATCGTGTTCGACGGCGCGGGCAATATCTCCAGCGAGCGCCCCAACCTGCCGGCCCGCGGCGTGCGCATCGAGTTTTCGCCGACGGGCGTCTCTGCCGATACCGTGGTGCAGAAGCTCTGCATCGAGGCACGCGAGGAAGGTCGCGCGTGCTCCGTGGTATCGAGCGACGGCACGATCCAGGCCGTCGTCATGGGCAAGGGCGTTACGCGCATCTCGAGCCGTATGCTGGTGGACGAGATCAAACAGATCGATAACGACGTTCACGAGGCCGAAGAGGCCCCGCAGATCAAGATGACTCTGGGCAGTCGCCTGAGCCCCGAGGCGCTGGCAAAGCTCAAGGCCCTCCGCGGGAGGTAGGGGAGTTGGCGGGGCGATGCTGTCTCGCTAACTCCATTCAGCGATGTCGATCATTCTTTTGAGGCGCCACGTTAGCGCCTCTTTTAGATAAGGCAGTCTCGCTGTTAGAGCATCGTTTTTAGACAGAATCTCGATTGCCTCGTCAACGAAGCCTTCGAGTTTGTCGCCGTCAAACCAGCCCATGTCCTCGACGAGCAACATCTGTTTGGCGGGGCTTGAATGAAATTGTGCGCTGGTAAAACTGTGCTCTCCTGCCCGAAGCTCCTCAAGAGAAATGTTGCACCAGAGCGATGAGCCCGAATCGAAGATGGGGGCAGGTCTGCAGGCTAGCGTGTTTACGTTTCGCACAAGGCCAAAGTTACGCCAATGACGATCGTAGTTGGCGATGATGCCGTCGCACACGATCATGCGGTCAAGGGCATCCTTGACGCCTGTCACCCCGAGCTCCTCGCAGTTTGCTACGTATCGCTCGTAGTCGGTTAGCCGTTCACCTGCGTTCGCGTACTGGTTTACATAGAACGCAGGGACATACTCTTCTTCATCAGTTAAGAAGACATCGCATATGCTCAGGGCGGAAGTGCCCGTGCCCTCGAGCGAGTAAGGCACATAATCGCAGGTGTTTAGGATGCGACGGTGGAGCGTGGTCGCCACCAGCTCGTTATAAGGTTCCTGGTTCAGGTGCGCTCCTGCCTTATGCAGAATTCGACGCCCGCCCTCGCATGTCCAGTACTTTTGAAGATTGCCGTCCGAGGTGTTGTCGGGCTTTGCGGCAGCCACTTTTCCCTCTGGGGCGAAGGGTGCAATAGTTAGCGAGACGTCATCAAAGGCATTATTGAAGAAATTGATATCTTCCCACGCGAGGCCGGAGTCTTGGGGCCTAATCCAATACTGGTCGGATAAGGAGAGGCCAAGATTTCGCTGTACGAGTTCATCGGGAACATCGACTGCGGCTTTTGCAAGCAGGGAGGCAAGCCCAATGCGTGCGAGCGGGATACCGCGGCCGCGCCACCAGATGCGGAAGGAGTCGAGCGATATGGGGCTATTAGGGCCAAATACTCCAATAGGGGCGTGGGCGTAATCGATGTCGGCACCGATGTGGGTAAAGTCTTTTCGCGATGTGCTGTAGACCAGCTGAGCGACCTCGTGCGTGCGATTCATGAGGGTGAACGCGATCTCGCTCTTACCGTGGCCGCGGCGGGGACGTCCCCCCGTTTTGGTCACGGAGCGGAGTCGCGTGTCGACGCTGTCTTTGTCGATGAGCCATACACCAGAAGCCTTGCGGGCATCAAGTGCTCCGTTTTTTATGAGCTCCTGCACCCTGCGCGGAGTGATGCCGAGCAGCTCGGCGGCTTCCTTGGTAGTAAGCATCACGAAACCCTTCGTCAGAACGAATAGTTTTATATATAGCAATTGTAATTAAAACTATTCGTTCTGACGAATAGTTTTGAGATTGAGGGCGAACCGACAGAAATGAACGGGCCTGGTACCTGTTGTTGCTGGTTTTTGCATATTTATATAACGCCGTGTGGCCTGTTGCGCCCCGTCCGTAATTCCTTTATTCTTAACAGGCTTCGCGCGAAAGCGCCAAGTGTGCCAGTGTGGCGCAACGGTAGCGCAACTGATTTGTAATCAGTGGGTTGCAGGTTCGATTCCTGTCACTGGCTCCATGAGAGTTTCGGGCTCTGTTTCCTTGTGGGACAGGGCCCGTTTCTATTTATGTCGATAAGTCAGCGTGTTTGGCGCCAACCAAGCTTCAGGTTTGTCTCGATCCGTAACACGAGTGGGCTGAAGACCCTCCTTATAGTTACAGATCGAAACATTGCCAAGGGAAGGCCGATAACATCTCGATCCGTAACACGAAGAGGCTGAAAACCGTTCTTACTGTTACAGAATGAGACGTAAGCGGGGGTTTCTGCGAAACATCTCGATCTGTAACAGATAGGGGAGGAATAACCCTCTTACTGTTACAGGTCGAGACATAGGCCGGGGCGAGGTTGGTCATCGTCATCGAGCGTGGATTATCGGACACACGAGCGTGGAAAATCTTCCGCCTAGTGAATGAGCGTGGATAATCTGCCACTTTGGATTCGATGGCACGGCAAAGTGGGAGATTATCCACGCTCGATTTCAAACGGAAGAAAATCCACGCTCGATTTTGCCTGGGAAGAGCAATCTTCTGTCTGGGCAGCCCCGATCTCGACCTATATATAGGTGCAAATAAGCTGGTATCGAAGTTCGATACTGAAGGTGTACTCCACTACAGCAAAGTGTTACCTTGGGAAACGTCACCTCAGTATCCAAAACCACTGTCCTTCATATCCAAACTCAATAAAACCGCAGGTCACGGCTATATAGATACGCCCGGCACCGTGTATCTAGAGGTTTTCGTTGACAGCCCCCAAGGTGGCATCGTATTATTTTCTTCGTTCGCGGGGGCGGCGGTCCAAAAGACCAAAGGACCTGCGGATACTTGAACGATTGGGAGTTTGCCCGAGTGGTTAATGGGGACGGGCTGTAAACCCGTTGGCTCTGCCTACATAGGTTCGAATCCTATAGCTCCCACCCGTCAAGTGCCTGTATAGCTCAGTCGGTAGAGCACTTCGTTGGTAACGAAGAGGTCACCAGTTCAAGTCTGGTTGCAGGCTCCATCCGGCGGTGTAGCTCAGTTGGTTAGAGCACACGGTTCATACCCGTGGCGTCACTGGTTCGAATCCAGTCACCGCTACCATAGGTAACACGGTGGCTTCTCAATAGTATGTTGAGAGGCCACTATGGTATAAAGGCAAAGTCCCGTCCGGGGACGACCTGTTTAGAGGAGGGCTTTATGGCCAAAGAGAAGTTTGAGCGCACTAAGCCGCATGTTAACATCGGCACCATTGGTCACGTCGACCACGGCAAGACCACGCTGACCGCTGCCATCACCAAGGTTCTCTCCGAGACCGAGGGCTGCAAGGCTGACTTCACTGCGTTCGAGAACATCGACAAGGCTCCCGAGGAGCGCGAGCGCGGCATTACGATCTCCGTCTCCCACGTCGAGTACGAGACTGCTGCCCGTCACTACGCTCACGTTGACTGCCCGGGCCACGCTGACTACGTCAAGAACATGATCTCCGGTGCTGCTCAGATGGACGGCGCTATCCTGGTCATCGCCGCTACCGACGGCCCCATGGCTCAGACCCGCGAGCACATCCTGCTCGCCCGTCAGGTCGGCGTTCCCTACATCGTCGTCTTCCTGAACAAGTGCGACATGGTCGACGATGACGAGCTTATCGACCTCGTCGAGATGGAGACCCGTGAGCTCCTCTCCGAGTACGATTTCCCCGGCGACGACATCCCCGTCATCCGTGGTTCCGCTCTGGGCGCTCTCGAGGGCGACGCCAAGTGGATGGACGCTATCCGCGAGCTCATGAACGCTGTCGACGAGTACATCCCGACGCCTGCTCGTAACAACGACCTCCCGTTCCTGATGGCCGTTGAGGACGTTATGACCATCTCCGGCCGTGGTACCGTTGCTACCGGCCGTGTCGAGCGCGGTGAGCTCAAGCTCAACGAGCCCGTCGAGATCGTCGGCATCAAGGATACCCAGAACACCGTCGTTACCGGTATCGAGATGTTCCGTAAGTCCATGGACTTCTGCGAGGCTGGCGACAACGTCGGTCTGCTGCTCCGCGGCATCAAGCGTGAGGACATCGAGCGCGGCCAGGTTCTCTGCAAGCCCGGTTCGGTTACCCCGCACACCAAGTTCACCGGCGAGATCTACGTTCTGACCAAGGAGGAGGGCGGCCGTCACACCCCGTTCTTCGATGGTTATCGTCCTCAGTTCTACTTCCGTACCACCGACGTTACCGGTACGGTCAAGCTCCCCGAGGGCACCGAGATGGCTATGCCTGGTGACCACATCACCATCGAGGGCGACCTCATCCACCCGATCGCCATGGAGGAGGGCCTGCGCTTCGCTATCCGCGAGGGTGGCCACACCGTCGGTTCGGGCATCGTCTCCACGATCATTGAGTAAATTAGCTCTTTGATATAGCTGACTTAGAGAACCCGGCACTTATATGGGTGCCGGGTTCTTTTCTGCAATGGATATTGAGCCGTTGCTGGTGTCGAGAGGATCGATAATGGTCCTGGATGCACCGTCGATTAGATCTCGATGGCTTCATTGATGTGTTCCAAATATGAATGGATCCACCGAGAACCAATTGACTCGAGGTTTTCATTGACAGCACTTACGTGGAGCTGATAAAGTAACAACTCGTGCCCGTACGGGGCGGAAATGAAAGGTTCAGGATACATGCGTACTCTAGTTACTCTTGCGTGCACTGAGTGCAAGCGCCGCAACTATACGACCACCAAGAACAAGTCGACCATGCCTGATCGTATGGAGATCAAGAAGTATTGCCCCTGGTGCCGTCACCACACGCTGCACAAAGAGACTCGCTAGTCTCTAGTAACATACGCCAGTAGTTCAATTGGTAGAGCATCGGTCTCCAAAACCGAGTGTTGAGGGTTCGAGTCCTTCCTGGCGTGCCAGTCATTATTCCGTAAGCTCGCAATTGGGGGCTTACGGTTTACTCATGTATAAGCGCATTGCGCGGAGGTAACCCAAATGGCCAACAAGAAGAACAAGAAGAAGGCTCAGCAGCAGGCGCCTGCCAACAACGCTGCCGCCAACTCCAAGGTTGAGGCCAAGAAGGCCGTTGCCAAGAAGAACGAGAAGGCTGCGAAGTCCAAGAAGAACGAGAAGCCTGGTTTCTTCGCCCGCACCAAGAAGTATTTCGCTTCGGTCAAGTCCGAGATGAAGCGTGTCACGTGGCCCGGTAAGAAGGAGCTCGTGAACTACTCGGTCGTCGTCTGCGCTTCTCTGATCGTCGTCGGCGTCGTCATCGCTCTGCTCGATGCTGGCTTTGGCGAGGCTCTTGCTCTGTTCTCTGGATTGAGGGGCTAAACCATGTCTAAGCGTTGGTACGTCGTTCACACTTACTCTGGATACGAGAACCGCGTTAAGTCCGATCTCGAGCATCGTATCGAGACCATGGGCATGCAGGATCGTATCTTTGATATCGAGATTCCTATGGAGCGCGTCACCGAGATTAAAGAGGGTGGCAAGCGCGAGACCAAGGATTCCAAGATCTTCCCGGGTTATGTCCTGGTCCGCATGGAGATGGATGACGATGCGTGGACGTGCGTTCGCAACACGCCTGGCGTCACCGGTTTCTTGGGCGGCAACGGCAAGCCCGCTCCGCTTTCCCGCGACGAGTACAACAAGATGACTCGTCGTCCCGGTAAGGGTGATTCGCCCAAGCGCACCTCGGTTGATATTCAGGTCGGCACGTCCGTCCGCGTCACCGATGGCCCGCTTACCGACTTTGATGGCAAGGTCTCCGAGGTTAACACCGAGGCTGGCAAGCTCAAGGTCACGCTGATGATCTTTGGCCGCGAGACGCCGGTCGAGCTCGACTTTAACCAGGTCGCTGTCATCGCTTAAGTTTTCGTCCGTTCGCGCGAGCGTGCTTCTTCTGTGACTGCTCATCTCAGGAGTGCTTCTAACACGTGCGTGCTTACGATATAGCAAGTACTTCACACTCGTGATTCGAAAGGAATGACCATGGCTGAGAAGAAGGTTGCCAACGTCATTAAGCTCCAGATTCCTGCTGGTGCCGCTAACCCCGCTCCTCCCGTCGGCCCCGCCCTGGGCGCTGCTGGCGTGAACATCATGCAGTTCTGCCAGGCCTTTAACGCCGAGACGCAGGACAAGAAGGGCGACATCATCCCCGTTGAGATCTCTGTCTACGAGGATAAGTCCTTCTCCTTCATCACCAAGACCCCGCCGGCGGCTCACCTCATCAAGAAGGAGCTGAACCTCAAGTCTGGTTCCGCTAAGCCCCAGGCCGACAAGGTCGGTCAGCTCTCCCAGGAGCAGCTCACCAAGATCGCCGAGATCAAGATGCCGGACCTCAATGCCAACGACATTGACGCCGCCAAGAAGATCATCGCCGGTACCGCCCGCTCCATGGGCGTCACCATCGCTGAGTAGCGATTTCTTTAGGTAATGACGGGTGCTCCGACCGGGGCGCCCGTTATATGTGTGCAATAGGGCACACGATACGATGTGGGAGGGCATAAGCCCGTTTAACCACAGGAGGTAATGCACATGGCTAAGCATGGTAAGAGCTATAAGGCCGCTGCCGAGAAGATCGACCGCGCCACGCTCTACACCCCCCTTCAGGCTGCCAAGCTCATCAAGGAGCTCGACACCGCCAAGTTCGACGAGACCGTCGAGGCCCACTTCCGTCTGGGCATCGATACTCGTAAGGCTGACCAGAACATCCGTGGTTCCATCTCCCTGCCCCACGGCACCGGCAAGACCGTTCGTGTTGCCGTCTTCGCCGAGGGCGAGAAGGCCCGCGAGGCCGAGGCTGCCGGCGCCGACATCATCGGTTCCGACGAGCTCGTCGCCCAGATCCAGAAGGGCGAGATCAACTTCGACGCCGCTATCGCTACGCCGAACATGATGGCCAAGGTTGGCCGCATCGGTAAGATCCTTGGTCCCCGTGGCCTCATGCCGAACCCCAAGCTCGGCACCGTGACCATGGACGTCGCCAAGATGGTCTTCGAGCTCAAGGCTGGCCGCGTTGAGTACCGCGCCGACCGCTACGGCATCTGCCACGTGCCCCTGGGCAAGAAGTCCTTCTCCGAGCAGCAGCTCGTTGAGAACTACGCTGCCCTGTACACCGAGATCCTGCGCGTCAAGCCCTCTTCTGCTAAGGGCAAGTACGTCAAGTCCATCTCCGTGTCTTCCACCATGGGCCCTGGCGTCAAGGTCGATCCCGCCGTCCAGCGTGACTTCCTGGCTGAGTAACTGTTAGTTACTGCCTGAGCAAAGCAAGCATTGCTAAAGAAACCCGGTTCTGCTTCGTGCAGGGCCGGGTTTCTTGCTATCGCGCCACCAAAACTACCACGAAGGGGGCAGGCACCTCTGTGGTGCCCCAGGTTGCCCCGAAAGAGGATCGACGCGTACTTTGGTACGCGGGCGACGGTTTGAGGGACGAGATGGGGTGCTTGGGGCCGGCGCAGCGCCAAGTCTTAAAGGTGGTTACCAGGGTGTTTTGCCGAATGAGGACTCGATGGCGTCGTGGCGTTTGAGTTCGCGGCGCATGGTTTGCGAGTTGAGCCAGGCTGCTTGCCAGCCACGTGCGGGGTAGCGCTTCTCGTCGAGTTCAAACTGCGTATAGCCGCAGGCGTTAATGATCGTCGTTCCACACGTGTGTTGGCGCTCCCGTTGAAAGTCGGGGCCGTAGCTCTGGTGCACATGACCGTGCACCATGTAGTCGGGGTTCCAGGATTCAAGCGCCGTGTTAAAGCAGTCGAATCCTTGGTGCGGCAAGTCGTCCAGATCGCCCATGCCGGCAACGGGGGCGTGGGTAAGCAAGATGTCGCAGCCTCCGACCATCTTGATCTTACGCGACAGCTTGCGCACGCGTTTGGCCATCTCGCGCTCGGTATACATGTTGGTGCCGTCGCGGTAGCGCATGGAGCCGCCGAGACCCGCGATGCGAATGCCTCGGTACGTGTACACACTGTCTTCTACGCAGATACATCCTCCCGGCGCATGGCGTGCGTAACGATCGTCGTGGTTGCCGCGCACGTAGATGAGCGGCTTGTTGATAACGGTGACCAAAAACTCAAGATAGTCAGGGTCTAGATCTCCGGCGGATAAAATCAAATCGACACCCTCAAAGCGCTCCTTACGAAAGCACTCCCACAGGCATCGTTCTTCGGTATCGGCTATGGCAAGGATCTTCATAGGGCGGTGACTCCCGGCTCATCATCGAGCTGCGGAATGGTGCCCACCACGTTATCTGCCAGCCAGTCCATCTCGACGATCTGCGTGCTCGGCAATGGGGGAAAGCCCTCGATCTGCACCACGCCGTCTTGGCTGTGGAGCTCGCCGCCAAAGGGGTTAATGGAACCCTCGACGATGCCGTTGCGGAGCAGCTGCACGAGTTTACGCGTCTGATAGGGCAGGCCCGGGGCGTAGCGAATGTCGATAACGCCCGAGCTCATGCCGTACCAGTAGTTGACGGCGCGCACTTGGTTGTCGTCGCTGGTCTCGTCCCACGTGCCGTGCAGCAGGCTTCGCACGATGAGCTCGTAGTAGCGGCCCCAGTTCCACACGGGCATGGCGATGCCGGCGACCTTGCCGTCGACCAGGCGGTGGAGTCCGTAGGCGGTGGGGTCTTCCAGCGACTTGGACATGTCGGCGCCGGTCATGACGCTCACGCCTTCGCGGCACATGGCCTCGGCAAGGCCACCGGCCGGCACATCGCCCCAGGTGAGAATTACCTGCGCGCGAGGATCGAGCAGCGAGGCACCGATGGCAAAGGCGTTGATCTCGCTGAGCGCGCCCGACGCAAAGACCGACGCGTGGTAACCGATGCGGTGGTTATCTGCCATGCTGGCCGCAAGGGCGCCCAGCAGGAACTTTGCCTCGTACATCTTTCCAAAGTATGAGCGGACGCTTTGGTGGGGAAGGCCGATAGAGCAGTTGAGGAATCGCACTTGGGGATACTCGACGGCGGCCCTGAGCGTGTATTCCATTAAGCGGTGCGAAGTCGAGAAGATTACCTTGTCTCCGTGCTTGACGGCCGTCTCTACCGCAGCGTAGAACACGTCCGGATCGTGACAGTCCTCGAACGCCTCGGTGCGCACGATGCCACCAAAGTGCTCGTCAAGGTACTGGCGCCCTTGGTCGTGCAGGCTGTCCCAGCTCGACGTGGCGCAGGGGAATTCGTGGATGAAGGCGATACACAGGGGGTTGGCTACCGAGTAGACGGTCTTGCCCATAAAGAAGTTGAGCACGCCGGAGGTGGACTTGGCGGGTGCTTCTTCCTCATCGACGCTCGGTGCCTCGACAAGATCGACCTTTTCCTCGTCGCTTTTGCCGGCAATGACCAGCTCGCGCCAAATCTTGCACAGGCGGTTGACGACGATATCCGTCGGCGTATCCAGCAGGCGGTCCTGGTTATACACGTTGAGGTAGACGAGCATGGCGTCGGCCGGCGTAATGTCCAGGTGGTCGCCGCCTGCGCGAAGGTAGGCGCGCCTAAAGAGCAGGAAGGTGTGGCGCAGATAGTCGACCTTTTTCTGCGGCCACTTTTCGGTCAGGTTTTGGCCGAGCATCTTGGCGAGCGTCTCGTAACTGCCCTCACGCGAGAACTCGATCTCGTACAGGGGGCAGACGCACCAAAACGCGCAGAACTCGCCGTAGAGGCGGCTCTCGACGGAATCCCACTTGCCGGGGTAGAGACGGGTAACCTTGGCCGAGACCGTCGGGGCGTCCAGGAATTTGAGGACACTGACGCGCTTGTTGCCCTCTTGGACGTAGAACCGGTGCATGAATTCGGTGACGATGATGGGGTCGCGATAACCCTCGGTCACTTGGATGTCGTAGAGGTTGGACCACTTGCGGGCGAACTCGGTGTTAAACGGCAGCAGCGGCATAAAGTTGCACGAAAAGGCGGGCTGGCGGCCTTTGGTGACCGTGCCCACGACCATCTCGAGCGGAATGTCCCTCAGACCGATGTTTTCGCGCTGGCCACAGGGGAGCTGGGCGACGAGGCTGTCGAGGTCCGTGAGGTACGGATGCTCGCTTTGGCTGATGGCGCGACGGCGCCCCTGCTCGCCGCGCTTGCGTGCTTGACGATAGGCCTCTTCCATGGATTTGCTCCTTTAGTCGTTTAAACAACTATATGGAACATGGTACCATCGTCTCGGTCGCCCGAAAAGGGACAGTTCGCAAAGGACGGCCGAGCCATTAAGAAATAAACCGCTCATTTGCCCAGATAAAACCTGCCAAAATAAACCTGTCCCTTTTTGGCAGGTTTGGCAATGATGGGGGCGATGGCTCGGATGCAGGCGTCGGCTGCCGTGAAGGTGGTGCTGTCGTCGCTGACGATAAAGATGATCTTGCCCTTGATGCCAAAGTCGCCGATCTCGTTAAAGAGCACGTACGGCTCCTTGTCAAAGCCCGAGATGGGAAGTACCGCGGCTTTGGTGGCGTCGGTGAGCTCGTCTGCCAGTGCGTCCAGCGAGGCCCACTTGGACGTGTCCTTTACGGCAACGGGCACGGCGACGCGCCCAAAGGGCATCAGATGCACGAGCGTGTTCTTGGAGATATTGGAGTTGGGGACGATGATGGTCTGCCCGCAGGCGTCCTCGATGGTCGTATGACGCCAGGTGATGTCCTGGACCACGCCCGACACGCCGCCGACCTCGATATTGTCGCCGGGTTTGATGATGCCCATAAAGGTCACCTGCATGCCGCCGATAAGGTTTGATAACGTGTCCTGAAAGCCGAGCGAGATGGCGATGCCGCCGACGCCAAGAGCGGCGACGAGGGCGTTTGCGTTAATGCCAAAGCAGTTGTCGAGGATAAAGCTGCCGCCGATCATCCAGATGACGGCACGCGCGATGTTGATGAAGATACTCGATGCCGGAAGCGGGTTATCGTCTCGGTTAAGCAGATGGTTCAGGGTCTTGGATACGACCTTGGCGGCGACGGCGGTGCCTATCGCCAAGATGACGGCCCAGATGATGTCGTGGACCCACCGTTGCTCAAAGAAATGAAGAATCGGCTCAAACAATTCCATGTAGAGAAAACCTCCTAATGATCGTTCAACCATGATACCCACCAAGAAGCCCGTCCGATCAAATTCGGACGGGCTTCTGTGCTCGATATAAGGTTTACGCGGCGGGGCTGTAAGGCCCGGCGGTGTAGCTTAGCGTCGACGCTTCCAGCTAATGCCGAGCATGATGACGATGATGCCGCCGATAAGGCACGCGCCAACTACTGCCAGCGTGCGGTCTCCCGTTGCGGCGAGCTTACCGGTCGTCGTCTTGGTGATGACCTTCGTGGTCGTCGTGTCCGTCTTAGGCGAGGGCTTAGGCATCGGGGCCGGTGTGGGCGTGGGGTCCACGGCAGCGGAGCCGAAGCTGATGGTGCCCGCGAGCGAGGCCATCTTGCTCTCCCAGCTGTTCTGCCCGATCAGCGCCCTTAGCGCTGACTCGCAGGTACCCCACTCGGTGTGCTTGGTGGCGTTTGCGAAGGTGGGGAAGTCGGTCGTGTTGGTGATGATGTAGTTGTTGGTGGCGACGGTATAGGCCTTGGCGGGGTCGAGCGTGCTGCCGTCCTTGGTGAGTGTGGCACTCACAATGCGCTTGCCTTCGGGCTGCGTCCAATCAATCGTCACGTTGATGCCGCCAAAGGAGAGAACGCTGCCAGAGTCATCGCGCCACTTGTACTTGTCTTGCGCCTCCTGCTCGGTGTGACCGGCCGCCACATAAGCCTGCTGAAGCTCGTAGCTGTCGTTGCAATCGTCGCTGATCTGCAGCGAGTGCTCGAGCGCTGCGAGGAAGTCCGCGCCGGTCATGGTCCAGGTCTCCACGGTGTTGCCGTAGGGCGAGACGGCGATGACGTTGCCGGCGGTCACGTTGCCCGCCGCGATGCCGCCGCGGATGCCGCCAGCGTTTTCGATAGCGAGGTCCGCGCCCGTCAGGGCAAGATAGGAGCCGCAAATCACGTGGCCGATGGTCTGGGCCTTGGTGGTGTCGCCCTCCTTGCTGGGGCGGAAATCGGTGGTGCGCACCATTTCCCAACCATGCGTGCCTGCGGCGTCCTCGCCGTAGAAATAGTTGGTGGCGGATGTGCCGAGCACCTTGTTCGATTCGTTTTCAAAGGCCTCGTCGAGCGGCTTGATCTTGTTGCGGACGTCTTCAAGGCGGCTTTGGTAGTCGGAACCCTTGTCGGGGTCTGCCAAAAGGTCGTTGACGTTCTTGGCGGTGTAGAGCTTCTCGTCGCTGTCGTCTGTAGGGACCGTGACCGTGTCATCGTCGGTCGTCTCGGTGCCATTCGTGTCGTATTTGTACGGAATGGAAAGCAGCCCCACCTCGGCAAAGGCGCTGCCTGCCTCGACAACGTGGATCGTCTTGCCGTCGGCTCCCGTCACCTTCTCGTTAAGGTTGATGTGCTCGTGGCCTGCGATAAGGGCATCGACGCCACGGAGCCGTGTGGCAAAGGTCTTTGCGTCGAGCGTGTGCGCGATACACACAACAACATCGCAGCCCTCCTTGCGCAGCTGCTCTGCCTCGGCATTGATGGCGTTCGCGGCACTCGAGAAGCTGGTGCCCGCGACCAGGTCCGCGCGCAGCGAGGAACCTAGCGACTCATCCATGGCTCCGACGACGCCGACCTTGATTTTGTAGTCGAATGTGGAGTGATCTTCGCTATCCTCCCAGGTGCGATCGAGCGTCTTCGTGATGCTCGAGCTCCATACGCCGCTCGTAGACTTTGCGTTCGCGCAGAGCATGGCGAAGGGCGTGCCGGTGGTGCTGTAGCCGGTCATGGTGCGGAGTTTGTCCGCACCGTAGCTCCAGTCGTGGTTGCCTGGCGTGGTCGCGTCGTAGCCGTCGGCGTAGAAGGTGTCCATGAGCTCGGCGATGCTCTTGCCCTCGCTCATGGTGGCAAAGGACTGCCCGTGGAAGGTATCGCCCGCATCGAGCAAAAGATCGGGGGCGCTGCTTTGGGCGCTATAGAGAACCGCCAGTCCATCAAAGCCCACAGTGCCGGTGCCCTTGCTTTCGTTGTAGCTGTACTTGTAGCTGCCGTGGATGTCGTTGGTGTGCATGACGGTCACCGAGCCATCAATAGCGGCGGGCAGGTTTCCTGCGAAAGCGAGGCTTGGGATGCCTGCGAGCGCGCCGGCAAACAACGAGACGGTTAACGCAAGGCGGGGGACGAGTCTTTTCATGGCAGTCTCCTTAGTTCTTAACAAAAACCACCACAAAGGTGCCTGTCTCCTTTGTGGTGGTTTTCTAAGTCGTTAGCTCAGCAGCATGCGGTCGTTGGCGAGCTCGCCGCCCGAGACCTCCTCGAACTTCTGCAGCAGGTCGGCTACGGTGAGTGACTTCTTCTCATCGCCCGCCACGTCGTAGATCACGTGGCCTTCGTGCATCATGATCAGACGGTTGCCCAGACGGATAGCGTCGTTCATGTTGTGCGTGACCATGAGCGTGGTCAGGTGGTTCTCGTCGACGATCTCCTCGGTCAGGTTGAGCACCTTAGAGGCCGTCTTGGGGTCGAGCGCCGCGGTGTGCTCGTCGAGCAGCAGCAGGCGCGGCCTGGTGAGTGTGGCCATCAGCAGGGTGAGCGCTTGGCGCTGGCCGCCCGAGAGCAGGCCGACCTTGGCGTTGAGACGCGTGTCCAGACCAAGGTCCAGGCGCTTGAGCAGCTCAACGTACTCATCTTTCTCGGCCTTGGTGACGCCCCACGAAAGGCCGCGACGCTGGCCGCGACGCTTGGCGAGGGCCAGGTTCTCGGCGATCTGCATGTCGGCAGCGGTACCGCGCATGGGGTCCTGAAACACGCGGCCCAGGTACTTGGCGCGCTGCGACTCGCTCAGGCGCGAGATGTCGGTGCCGTCGAGCTCAATAACGCCCGAATCGAGCGGGTACACGCCGGCGATCATGTTGAGCAGCGTGGACTTGCCGGCGCCGTTGCCGCCGATCACGGTTACAAAGTCGCCGTCATTCAGGGTGAGGTCGACGCCGGTGAGCGCGCGCTTCTCGGTGACGGTGCCCTTGTTAAAGGTCTTCTTGACGTGCGAGAGCTTAAGCATCTGCCTCATCCCCCTTCGTGTAGGAGCTGCGGAGCTTATAGCGCTCCCAAACCACGGGTACGCACAGGGCCACGGCGACGATCACGGCGGAGAGCAACTTCATGTCGTTGGCGTCCATGCCCAATTGCAGCACGATGGCGCGGATAAGGAAGTAGACCACGGAGCCAAAGACGGCGGAGGCAAGACGGACGCTAAACTGCGTGAGGCCACCGGGCAGCAGGCGACCGAGCACCTCGCCGATGACGATGGCGGCAAGACCGATAACGATGGCGCCGGTGCCCATACCAATGTCGGCGTACTTCTGGCTCTGGCAGATGAGTGCACCCGAAAGGCCAATGAGGGCGTTGGAGAGCACGAGGGCGATCATTTTGGTGGTGTTGGTGTTAACGCCCAGGGCGCGGATCATGTACTCGTTGTTGCCGGTGGCACGCAGCGCCGAGCCGATCTCGGTGCCAAAGAACCAGTACAGGATGGCGACGATGGCCACGGCCAGCACAATGCCTAGGATAATGGCAACAGTGGACTGCGGCAGGCCCGTCATGTTGCTGACGGATGAGAAGATAGTGCCCTTGGCAAGGATGGGCGTGTTGGACTTGCCCATGATGCGCAGGTTGATGGACCACAGACTGATCTGCGTAAGGATTCCGGCGAGGATTGCGGGAATCTCAAAGACGGTGGTCAAGATGCCCGTGACGGCGCCCGCGATGGCGCCGGCGCACATGCCGGCCAGCACGGCGAGCAAGGGGTCGACGTTATTGTTGACGATGAGTACGGCGCAGACACAGCCGCCGAGGGCAAAGCTGCCGTCGCAGGTCATATCGGGGATGTCGAGCAGGCGGAACGTGATAAACACGCCAAGCACCATAATGCCCCAGAGGACGCCCTGCGAAACGGCGCCCTGCAATGCAATGAGCATGCTTCATACCTCCTAGGATAGGGTGGACACGTGATTTTCCATAATAGCGGTACCAATGCATAAAAGAGCTGCGGACGGATGTTTTGTCTCATCCGAAACAAGCAGGGCGAACGCCGGTCTTTAGCGTTCGCCCCAAGGACTCAGATATTGAATAACGCGGCTGTGGCGCGCGTGCGGGCCCTAGACGCGTTACCGCGCATGGCGCTACTCGTCCAGAGCGGAAAGGTCGATACCCAGGGCCTCGGCCATCTCGTCGTTCTTGACGACGACCAGGTCCTTGCTCGAGAGGTGCTTGATCGGCATATCCTCGGGCTTGGCCTCGCCCTTCAGGATCTTAACGGCCATCTCGCCCGCGGCGTAGCCCAGGTCCTTATAGTTGATGGAGAGGGTGAACAGGCCGCCGGCCATGCACATACCCTCCTCGCCGGTCACGAAGGGGAGCTTATTCTCCTTGCAGATCTGGCCGACCTGCGAAGCGCCCGCGGCGATGGTGTTGTCAGTGGGGGAGTACAGCGCGTCGACCTTGCCCACGGCAGACTCGACGACGGACTGAATCTCGTTGGAGCTCGAGACGGTGAAGTCAGTGTACTCGAGGCCCAGCTTGTCGAGCTCCTTCTTGGCGGCCTTGATCTGGACGTCGGAGTTGGACTCGGCGGTGCAGTAGAGCAGGCCGACCTTTTTAACGTCGGGCAGGACCTTCTGCATCATCTCGAGCTGCTCGGCGACCGGGGTGAGGTCGGAAGCACCCGTGACGTTGGTGCCGGGCTTGTCGTTGTCCTGGACCAGGCCGGAGGCGGCGTAGTCGGTGATGGCACAGCCCACGATGGGGATATCGGCCGTGGCGCCGGCGGCAGCCTGCGCGGCGGGCGTGGCGATGGCATAAATCAGGTTGACGTTGTCGCCCACAAACTTGTCGGCAATGGACTTACACGTGGACTGGTCGTTCTGGGCGTTCTTCTGGTCGATCTTGACCTTAAGGCCGCTCTCCTTGATGGCCTTGACAAAGCCATCGTTGGCGGCGTCGAGTGCGGAGTGCTCGGTGAGCTGCAGAACGCCGATGGTGTAGTCGGAACCGGCGGCAGCAGAGCCGGAACCAGAGTTGCCGCCGCATCCGGCGAGCGGGGCGAGCGCGAGCAGGCCGGCGGAGACCAGAAGGCTCCTGCGGCTGATGGTGATGTCCTTCATATCATTACCCCCAGTATAAAAATGGCTGGAAACACTGCACTGGGACAAAGTGCAAGTGGAACTATAGTAGCGCTGATGTCCATTTTTACAACAGCCTGGCGGGTTTTTTAATACAGAATCGGATGGGCGGTACGGGTAGTCGAATGGGCGGCGGAGGGCCTTATGCGGCGGAGGAGGCGTCGTCCTCGTCTAGGGCGGCGAAGAGCTTCTTGCCGTCGAGGAGACGTGTGGTGACGTTTCTCATTCGGCCAATCTCTACAGTACGCAACGTGTCATCGGCGCCTCGGGCGTCGTAGACCGTTCCCAGCAAATACGAGATGCCGTCTCGTTGCTTGATGGCAAAGGGACGGAGTGTCATCCGTGCTGCTTCGGTTTCGCCACGTGTCGTGACGCTCGAAATATCAAAACTCACCGTGGTTCCGTGGTCGATGGCCTGCTCGACGAGCTCGCACGTGTCGATGCGCTTGATGGGCGTGCGCGTTGCCTTGGTAGCCTTGCTGCCTGCGCTTGGAGCGGGTTCGGGTGTATCGAGGTAGCCGCGAACGTCGGCACTCGCTATGGCAACTAAGTGCTGCGCCATGCTCTTGCGGATAGCGATAGGCGTGGAGCGGTTGCGCATGACCATACCGTGGAGCCGGATGATCTCTTCATCGGTGAGCGGGCGGGTAAGAAGTTTGTAGCCCACGCCGCGTTTGTACTCAATTTCGTATCCGGCATGGCGAAGCGCGGAGATGGCGGTGTAGATGCTGCGCCGCGCCGCCGAGATGGGCATGCGGGCGGGGTCGTCGGGATGGGCGAGGCGCCGGATCAACTCATCGGAAAGCATGGCCTTGTCCTCGCCGGTGTTTTCGCTTAATAGTTGCAGGATGCGAACGGCGCGATAGGCTGCCATCGAGGCGGCGCCCCTCGTCGTGGTCTCGTAAGTTTCAACAGCGGTTTCGGTCATGGCGTCCACGTCCTTTCCGTTTTGGGTGGCGACGGTATGGAGCCTAGGACGCGGGGCTTTCCCAGGGGCGCAGGGCGCTCTGGGCGGTCGGTAGTCGTCGGCAAACGGCGGGTCGAGTTTTCAACAGTCCTGCTCAACTGACCAAAAACTTGCCAAAAGCTTGACGGATGCTGTTGAAAAAAGCGCCTCTCGACCGATGTCGAGAGGCGCTTGTGCGATGAGCGTTGGCGTGTGGCGACGCGAGTTAGCGTCCGACGATTAGAAGTCGGCGTTGCCCACGGTGCGCGGGTGCGGCAGGACGTCGCGGATGTTGCCCACGCCGGTCAGATACATCACCAAGCGCTCGAAGCCCAGACCGTAGCCGGCGTGCTTGCAGGAACCGTAGCGGCGCAGGTCAAGGTAGTACTTGTACTGCTCGGGATTCATGCCCAGGTCCTTGATGCGGGCCTCGAGCAGATCCAGGCGCTCCTCGCGCTGGGAGCCGCCGATAATCTCGCCGATACCGGGAACCAGACAGTCGGCGGCGGCGACGGTCTTGCCGTCCTCGTTCATGCGCATGTAGAACGCCTTAATCTCGGCCGGGTAGTCGGTCACAAAAGTCGGCCGCTTAAAGTGCTCCTCGGTCAGGAAGCGCTCGTGCTCGGTCTGCAGGTCGATGCCCCAGCTCACGGGATAGTCAAACTTGTGACCGGCGGCGACGGCCTGCTCCAGGATTTCGACGGCCTCGGTATAGGTGACGCGGGCAAAGTCGGAGTTTGCCACGTGGTCCAGGCGCTCGATCAGGCCCTTGTCCACAAACTTGTTGAGCATGTTGAGCTCGTCGGGGCAGGTGGCCATAACGTCCTTAAGGACGTACTTGAGCATGGCCTCAGCGTTATCCATGTAGTCGTTAAGGTCGGCAAAGGCCATCTCGGGCTCGATCATCCAAAACTCGGCGGCGTGGCGCGTGGTGTTGGAGTTTTCGGCGCGGAAGGTGGGGCCAAAGGTGTACACGTCGCCAAAGGCCATGGCAAAGTTCTCGGCATTGAGCTGGCCGGACACGGTAAGGCTCGCGTGCTTGCCAAAGAAGTCCTGGCTCCAGTCGACCTCGCCGGACTCGGTGAGGGGCGGATTTTTGGGGTCGAGCGTGGTCACGCGGAACATCTCGCCGGCGCCCTCGCAGTCACTCGTGGTGATGATGGGGGTGTTGACGTAGACAAAGCCCTGCTCCTGGAAGAAGCGGTGGATGGCGGCAGCCGCGACAGAACGGATGCGGAACACGGCGCGGAACAGGTTGGTGCGCGGGCGCAGGTGCTGTTGGGTGCGCAGGAACTCGACGGTTGCGCGCTTCTTCTGCAGCGGGTAATCCGGGGCGCTGACGCCCTCGACCTCAATGGAGGTGGCAGAAAGCTCGAAAGGCTGGGGCGCATCGGGGGTCAGCTTGACGGTGCCGGTGCAAATGAGTGCGGCCGAGACGTTTTGATGGGCGATCTCGTCGTAGTTGTCGAGTGCCTCGCGGTTCATGACGACCTGCAGGTCGCGGAAGCAGCTGCCGTCGTTGAGCGTAACAAAGCCAAAGTTCTTCATGTCGCGGACGGACTTGACCCAGCCGGCGACGGTGACGGTCTGGCCGCCGAGCGACTCGGCATCGGCATAGAGCTGCGCGATTTTGGTGCGGTTCACGTATCCTCCCATAACGGTTGAATGATAGTTATCCATACAGTTCGATATTCTAGCAGCTCGGCTCATTTGGGCTATACAGATAAGGCATTGACGGGATGGTTTTTCAAACGAAAAGCGCCTGCGGCCAAATGGTCGCGGGCGCTTAACGAGGTGCCTTTTTGGCTGTGTGGCGCGGGGCCTGGCTACTTGGTCTTGGCTACCAGCAGCGGGTCGCCAAGCTTGACGAGCGGGTTGCCGCCAATAAGCGTTCCAGACTCGCCGACATGGTCGATGCTCTTAAGACGATCGAGCTCGGAGACGATGACGGTCACGATGTCCTCGTGACCAGCGGCCTTAATGGCCTCGCGGTCGAAGCTGATGAGCGGCTGGCCTGCCTTGACCACATCGCCCATCTCGACAAAGCGGGCAAAACCCTTGCCGTTCATTTCCACGGTGCCCAGGCCAACATGGATGAACACGCGCAGACCGTCCTCGGTGATCATGCCGATGGAGTGGTTGGTGACAGTGGTGGCACCGATGCGGCCGTTGGCGGGCGCATAGATGGTGCCGGTAATGGGCTCGATGCCATAGCCCTGGCCAAGCATGCCCGAGGCGATCGTCTCGTCGGGAACCTCGTTCAGGTTGACGAGCACGCCGTTGACGGGGGCATAGATGACGCCTTCGCGGGTAGCGAAGCTTGCTGCGGGCGGAACGGACGCCTCGCCGGTCGAGGTGAAGGTGGACTTAAGCGAATCGAGCAGACCCATAGTTGCCTCCAACTTAAATAGGCGCATATCGCGCGTTTGGTTTGCCGGAAACGTTTCACATGTGTTTCGCGGCTTGGTCAACGCCCCTATTCTACGCTGCTCAACGATACCTCTGAACTGGGATTATGTGATATATCAGTTGAAGGGAAACTTATTGCCGGAGTGTTTCTGCGCCACGGGTTCAAGTGGGGTACGCTTGAAGGCGAAAAACAAGGGCGCATAATTTGCGCGAAGGGAGCACATGTGATTGTCGAGAACCATGCGCTGTGGGGCGAGGAGCCGACCGAGGATTATCCGGCGACGTTTACGTATTTGGGTGCCGAGCCGTTGCCCGATAAACCGAATGGCCGCCGCCCCGCGGTGATTATCTGCGGCGGAGGTGCGTTTACGCATATCGCTCCGCATGAGCAGGATCCTGTGGCGTTTGCGTTTTTGGATCACGGTTACCAGGCCTTTGTGCTCAACTATGTCACGAGTTCTACGGGTGACGTGAGCTTTCCGCATCCCCAGGCAGATCTTGCCAAGATGGTCGCCACGGTGCGCGCCAACGCCGACGAGTGGCATGTCGATCCTAAGCGCGTGTGCGTCGTGGGCTTTTCTGCTGGCGGCATGATTTGCGCCTCGCTGGCAACACAGTGGAAGACCGGCCCCTTTGCGGCACTTGCCGGGGCGCGTCCGGACGACATTCGTCCCGATGCCGTGGTGCTGGGCTATCCATTGCTCGACTTTGCCTATGTGCGCGACATGCAGACGCGCGATCCGCGCATTGACTTGCGTGTGCCCAAGACGGGTGGCAAGACGGGGCGCGATTTGCTCAACGACTACCTGTCGATGGTGACGGGCGGCGAGGCAACTGACGAGCATCTGGCCGACATCTGCCCCACCACGCATGTTTCGCGTCAGATGCCACCGACCTTTGTGTGGGGCGTGTCCGACGACAAGACGGCGCCGATCGCGCAGGTCTACCCGTTTGCGCAGCGCATGGCCGAGGAGGGCGTTGCATGCGAGATGCACGTCTTCGACCAGGGTGGTCATGGCCTTTCGCTCGGCAACGCCAACACCGCGGTCGACAACGAGGACAAGCAGGTTTCCGTCCGTCCCTGGATCCGCCTGGCCTTCCGCTTCCTCGAGCGCCATCTGTAAGAGTCCCGGCATCCAAGCTCTTCAATAACTTGCGGTGAAATAGTTCCTATCTGGGGCATCAACCAGCCCATCCAGGAACTATTCCACCGCAACTTCGTTTTTGATGCCCCGTCCGGAAACTGCGCCCCAGTTTTGCCTTTCAAGGTGGGACGCAGTTTCCCATAGGGCCTCGACTGGAAAAGCGCGTCCCGTTTCGAGCGGGGATTCCGGGATGCATTTTCCGTAAGAGGCCTGTTTGGGAAACCATATCCCGTTTCGAGCCGGAATTCTGGGATGTAGTTTCCCCGAGAGGCCTCATCGGGAAACTATGGCCCTGAACTCTCCTGCCTGTCCCCATTGCGCCAATTTGCTGATTGAACATCGTTGTGTGTTCGCGCTATCATGCATGGTTAAATTGGTTAGCCGTGGCAAACGGTTAGCCAAGGTGAACATAAATGCAACGCCCTGTGGGCGCCGGGGGAGGAACACGGACGTGAAGCTCGATACGCTCGAGATTGGAAAGGACGCCGTTGTCGCATCGGTGGCATCGGACGACCAGGCACTCCGACAGCATATTTTGGACATGGGCCTAACGCCGGGCACCGAAGTCACCATGATGAAGTACGCCCCCATGGGCGACCCGCTCGAGATTCGCCTGCGTGGCTACGAGTTGACGCTGCGCAAGGATGATGCCGCACGCATTGAGCTCGTGGATGTGCACGACACCGATACCGGTCCGCGCGCCAACGCCGCAATCGGAACGACGGAGCATCCGGCACTCGGCGAGGGGATGTATTCGCCCCGTGCGGCAAAAACGGCCGTGCCCGAGGGCGCACCGCTGCATTTTGCCCTCGCCGGCAACCAAAACTGCGGTAAGACCACGCTGTTCAACCAGCTTACGGGCTCCAACCAGCACGTCGGTAACTTTCCTGGCGTGACGGTCGACCGCAAGGACGGCACCATCCGTAACCATCCCGAGGCAAGCGTTACCGATCTGCCCGGCATTTACTCCCTGTCGCCGTACACGGGCGAAGAGATCGTCAGCCGCCAATTCATCTTGGACGAAAACCCCGACGCCATCATCGACATCATCGACGCCACCAACATCGAACGTAACCTGTACCTGACGCTGCAGCTTATGGAGCTCGACCGCCCCATGGTCATCGCGCTCAACATGATGGACGAGGTGACGGCCAACGGCGGCGCCGTGGACGTCAATCTGCTCGAGAGCCTGTTGGGCGTGCCTGTTGTTCCCATTAGCGCTGCCCGCAACGAGGGTATCGGCGAGCTGGTGGATCATGCCTTGCACGTGGCGCGGTTCCGCGAGCGCCCCGGTCGCCTGGACTTCTGTGCGCCCGATGGATCGGACGGCGGCGCACTGCATCGCTGCATCCACGGCATTGCCAACCTGATCGAGGACCATGCCGTGACGGCGCACATCCCGGTGCGCTTTGCGGCGACCAAGCTGGTTGAGGGCGACGAGCTGGTGACCGAGGCGCTTCACCTGGATCGCAACGAGCTCGACGCTATCGAGCACATCATTACCCAGATGGAGGGCGAGGCCGGCACCGACCGCCTGTCCGCGCTGGCCGATATGCGCTTTAGCTTTATCGGCGACGTGTGCGGGCGCTGCGTCGTCAAACCGCACGAAAGCCGCGAGCACGTGCGCTCCGTCAAGATCGACCGCATCCTGACGGGTCGCTACACGGCCATTCCGGCGTTCCTGGTGATCATGGGCCTCGTCTTTTGGCTGACGTTTGGCGTGATCGGCGCGGCGTTGCAGGGACTCATGGAGGACGGTATCGCTGCTATCATCGCCTCGGCCGATGCGGGCCTCAAGGCGTTCGGCACCAACGACGTGGTGCGCTCGCTGGCTGTCGACGGCGTGCTTACGGGCGTGGGCAGTGTGCTGACCTTCCTGCCGATTATCGTCGTGCTCTTCTTGTTCCTCTCCATTCTGGAAGACTCGGGCTACATGGCGCGCGTCGCCTTTGTCATGGATAAGGTGCTGCGTCGTTTTGGCCTGTCGGGCCGCAGCTTCGTGCCCATGCTCGTCGGTTTTGGCTGCACCGTGCCGGCTATCATGTCGACCCGTACGCTCCCATCCGAGCACGACCGCAAGATGACGGTCATGCTCACGCCGTTTATGAGCTGTTCAGCCAAGTTGCCGGTTTACGGCTTGCTGTGCGGGGCGTTTTTCCCGCAGGCGACGGTTTCCGCCATGGTCTCGCTCTATCTGATCGGTATCGTGGTCGGCTGCATCGCGGCTTTGGTGCTCAACCGCACGGCATTTAAGGGCGACCCGGTGCCGTTTATCATGGAGCTTCCCAATTACCGCCTACCGAGCGTCAAGACGACGGTGATGCTGGCATGGGATAAGGCCAAGGACTTCATCACCAAGGCCTTTACCATTATCTTTGCCGCTACGGTGGTCATCTGGTTCCTTCAGACGTTCGATATCCGCTTTAACGTGGTCGCCGACCAGTCGCAAAGCCTGCTTGCCGGTCTGGGTAGCATCATCGCGCCGGTGTTGGCCCCGCTCGGTTTTGGCGACTGGCGCGCATCCACGGCGCTCGTCACCGGACTTATTGCCAAGGAGAGCGTCATCTCGACGCTCACGGTGCTTTTGGGCGCAACGTCGCCCGCGGCGCTGTCGACCATGTTTTCGCCGTTTACCGCCTACGTGTTCTTGGTCTTTACGCTGCTGTACCCGCCTTGCGTGGCGTCCATCGGCGCCGTCAAGAGCGAGTTGGGCGCGCGCTATGCCGTGGCCGTATTCGCGTTTCAGGTGACGGTCGCCTGGATCGTGGCGTTTGCCGTGCATTCGGCGGGCATATTGCTGGGGTTGGCTTAGTTATTTATTGACGGCGCAACCTCTGTGTATTGAGTTGATTGCGGCCCCGCATCTGTACTGACGGATGCGGGGCCGTTGCTATATAATCGCCTCCGCTCAAAATGATTGGAGACGTTATATATGAGTCAGGCAAGGCAAGATGGCATCACGCTCAAGCAGTGGCTCCCGCTTATCGGGCTCACCTGCTGCGCGTTCGTGTTCAACACGTCGGAGTTCATGCCCATCGGTCTGCTGACCGACATCGCCGCATCGTTTTCGCTCACCGAGGCCCAAGCTGGCATCATGATCTCGGTCTATGCCTGGGGCGTCATGCTGCTGTCGTTGCCGCTCATGGTGTTCGCTTCGCGCTTTGAGTTCAAGCGGATGCTGCTCGGCGTGCTTGCCGTGTTCTCGCTGGGCCAGTTCCTGTCCGCCGTGGCGCCGACCTATCCCATTCTGGTCTGCGCACGCCTGGTGGTTGCCTGCGCGCACGCCGTGTTCTGGTCGGTCGCCTCGATCATGGCGTCGCGTCTGGTTGACACGCGCCATGGGGCGCTCGCCATCAGCATGATCGCCACGGGCTCTTCCATCGCACAGATCTTCGGCCTGCCGCTCGGCCGCGCCATTGGCCTGGCCGTGGGCTGGCGTATGACGTTTGCCGTGGTTGGGGCCCTCTCTGCCGCTGCGGTGGTGTACCAGGCCACGGTGTTCCCCACCATGCCGGCGGGCGAGCGTTTTACGCTCAAGCAGCTGCCCGAGCTGCTCAAGAGCCCGTTCCTCATCGCTCTCTACGCCGTTACGGTGTTCATGGCGACCGGCTATTACGCGGGCTATAGCTATATCGAGCCTTTCCTGGCCCAGGTCGCGCATGTCGACGCAAGCGCTATCACTATGACGTTGACGGCGTTCGGCTGCTCCGGCCTGGTGGGCAGTTGGCTGTTCGGCCGCCTGTTCGACGGGCACCGTTTTCCGTTCCTTGCGATCACGCTCTCCGGAGTGCCGGTCGCCTTGCTGCTTATGGGGTCTGTCGCGTCATCGCTCGCGGCGGTGCTTGCCGTCTGCGCGCTATGGGGCTGCTGCTCCACGGCCTTTAACGTGGCGTTTCAGGCCGAGCTCATCAAGTACACGCCGGTGGATTCGTCGGCCGTCGCCATGTCGATTTTCTCGGGCCTGTTTAACCTCGGTATTGGCACGGGCACCGCGATCGGCGGCGCCGTGGTTTCGGGCCCCGGTATCTCCTGGATTGGCTTCGCGGGCGGGGCGATTGCCGTCGTGGGCGTCATCCTCGCTATCACGGTGATGTTCCCGGCCATTCGCCGCGCCAAACCCGTTGCCTAATCACGTCCCCTCATCAGTTGCGGTGGAATAGTTCCTGTTTAAGGCCTCTGAAGGCCAAAGCAGGAACTATTCCACCGCAACTTATTTTGGGGGAGAGGATACAAGCCGGGCATACAATGGATGTCGTTGTGTTGAGCTTACCGGGAGGTTGCTATGTGGGCATACGAGACGACGTTCTATCAGATCTATCCGCTGGGCTTTTGCGGAGCTCCGCGCGAAAACGCCGCGCCCGTTGCCGAGGATGAGCTCGCCCAGGCCGCCAACGCCGCGCCCAACCCCGATGCGCCCATCATGAAGATTGCCCAATGGGCCGACTACCTGCAGGAACTCGGTATTGGCGCTGTACTGATCAACCCGCCGCTCGAGTCTGATAGCCACGGCTACGATACGCGTAGCCTGCGCCATATCGACCGTCGCTTGGGTGGGGATGCCGATTTTGCCGCCGTGTGCGAGACGCTGCATGCCCATGGCATTCGCGTGGTGCTCGATGCCGTCTTTAACCATGTGGGCCGTGGCTTTTGGGCCTTCCGCGATGTACAGGAGCGTAAGTGTGACTCGCCGTACAAGGACTGGTTCCACATTAGCTTTGACGGCGACTCCTGCTATGGCGACGGCTTTTGGTACGAGGGCTGGGAAGGCCATTTTGAGCTTGTGAAGCTCAACCTGCAAAATCCCGCAGTGGTCGATTACCTGCTCGAGTCCGTGCGCCGTTGGGCTGACGTCTTTGGCGTCGACGGCCTGCGCCTGGACGTCGCCTACATGCTCGACCGCGATTTCATGCGTCGTCTGCATAGCTTTGCCCGTGAGCTCAAGCCCGACTTTGTGCTGATCGGCGAGACGCTCCACGGCGACTACAACCAGATCGTCAACGACGAGATGCTCGACTCCTGCACCAACTACGAGTGCTACAAGGGCCTGTACTCCAGCTTTAACTCGGTCAACATGTTCGAGATCGCCCACTCGTTGCACCGTCAGTTTGGCGGCGACCCGTGGTGCATCTACCGCGGCAAACACCTGCTGTCTTTTGTCGACAACCACGATGTGCCGCGCCTGGCGAGCATCCTGACGGACAAGTCCTGCCTGCGCCCCGCCTATGGCATGCTGTTTGGCATGCCGGGCATTCCGTGCGTCTACTATGGCAGCGAGTGGGGGATTCCTGGCGAAAAGGGCGGCCCCGATGGCGACTGGGCGCTGCGACCTGCGCTCGATGAGCCTGCGCCCAACGAGCTGACGGCCTTCATCAAGCAGCTCGCGCACCTGCGCTCGGCTGACGACGCGGCGACCCGTGCTCTCAACTACGGTGCCTATCGCAACGTGGTGATCCAGAACAAGCAGCTGCTGTTCGAGCGCGCCTGTGACGGCGCGACGGTGCTCGTGGCGGTGAACGCCGTGGGCGAGCCTTACACCTTTGGCGCCGGCGAGCTCAACGGCTCCTTTGTCGATCTGCTTGCCGACGACGCGCTCGCGGTCGAGCTGACGGGCACCCTCGAGCTTGCGCCCTACGAGGTGCGCTATCTGTTGAGGGCCTAGATCATGGCGGCGTCCGACGAGGGCTATCAACATATTGAGCATGGGTTTGAGCCCGTGTTCGACCAGCACTCGCGCGTTTTGGTGCTCGGGTCGTTTCCCTCGGTGCTTTCGCGCGCCAATGCCTTCTACTATGGCAATCCGCAGAATCGCTTTTGGCGCGTGATGGCCGCGTGCCTCGGTGTGCCTGTGCCGCCCAACGAGGGCGATCCTTTGGCAAGCGGTGAGCACGCGGCGCTCGATGCCTCCATTGCCGTCAAGCGATCTATGCTGCTTAACGGCGGCGTAGCCCTATGGGATGTGATTGAGAGCTGCGACATTAAGGGCTCGAGTGACGCGAGCATTCGCAACGTTGTGCCGGCACATATCGAGCGCATTACCGGCGCAGCTCCCATTGGGCAGGTGATATGCAACGGAGGTACAGCTGGCCGGCTCTACAGGCGCTATCTACAAGAACGCACCGGGCTGCCCGCCATCGTCCTGCCCTCGACAAGTCCCGCCAATGCGGCGTGGCGTCTGCAACGTCTTGTCGAGCGCTGGCGCGAGGCCGTTGACTGGGCTGTAATTTAATTTAGATTTTTGTTTGAGCGTGGGCGCCCAGACGTTTCAGAACGCCTCGCCAGATCGGCGCGGGCACGGCTGGCTCGGCGCAAACCATGCCGTCGGCGTCGACGTTGGCGGCATTGCCGCCGCCAAGTCGCTGTGCATGCTCGACGGAACATCCCATGCGAACGGCGCCCACGAGCTTGTCCATGGCCTCAGAAAACGGTCGCCGCAAGAGTCCCATGCGCGGGGAGCGACGAAGCGCTGCGATGCCGCTGCCGCCGTAGATGGCAACGCCGCCACACCACAATTGGTCATGGCGCTCGCATACCTTGTGCAGACGAACGGCGGTCCCACGCGCCTGCTCAGTGTCCTCTTGTGCGGCTCGAATCGCGGCATAGACGCGCGTTCCCGTACTGCCAAAGCGCTCAAGCGCCTGCTCGATAGCAGCCAACGTCTTATCGTCAGCCACATCTTCAATGGCCAGCACGATGCCATCGGCAACGCTGCCGGCGTCATTTGCCTTCAAGTCGACCGGGCGGGGGAGCGCGGTGCCAGAAAGCTGGGCATAGGCGGCGATGGCATCCTGCAGGTCCCAGAGCAAAAACTCAAGATCGGCGCTCTCGGGAATACTGACAAACGCGATGTTATGCAGCGTTTTTGGTATATCGTCGCGTGTGGTCGTCTCCATGCCGCCTCCTTTCCGGTTGGTTTCCGTTTAGGTTACACCGTCTGGCGGCGTCTCGCCGCGCTATCCTAGTGCAACCCTTACGAAAGGAACGCCATGCGTCTGCCCATGAATACCTCGCTTGCCACGCTCAAGCCCTCCGGCATCCGTCGGATCAATGCGCTCGCCGCCCAGCATCCGGGGTGCATCGCGCTCGCGCTCGGCGAGCCCGATTTTCCCACGCCCGATGTGATTAGCGCCGAGGTGACCGCCGCACTGGACCGCGGCGACACGCACTATCCGCCCAACAACGGTCGCCCCGCCCTGCGTGAGGCGTTATCTGCCTACATGGGGGATGCGGGCCTTACGTTTTCGGCGGACGAGGTCATTCTGACCGACGGTGCGACCGAGGCCCTGTCGGCAGCATTCATGGCTATGCTCAACCCAGGCGACGAGGTCATTATTCCCACGCCGGCCTTTGGCCTGTACGAGAGCATCGTCGTGGCCAATCACGCCAAGGCGGTCTTTTTGGATACGGAGCCTGCGCAATTCCAGATTGACGAGGACGCACTTCGTGCTTACGTGACGCCGGCGACCAAGGCCATCGTCATCTGCTCGCCCAACAATCCTACGGGTTGCATCCTCAACACGGCGTCGCTCGACGCCGTGGCGCGCGTGGCGGAGGAGGCGGGCATCTACGTGGTCTGCGACGATGTATACAACCGCCTGGTCTACGTGGACGGCTACGAGCGCTTTGCCCAGCGCCACCCGGAGCTACGCGAGCAGACGGTAGTCATCGAGAGCTTCTCCAAACCCTGGGCCATGACCGGCTGGCGTTTGGGCTGGCTCGCAGCCGCAGCCCCCGTCATCGCCGAGATCGCAAAGGCCCACCAATACTTAGTATCGAGCGCCGTCTCCTTCGAAATGGACGCCGCAGCCCGAGCCCTCACCGTCGACCCAACTCCCATGCTCGAAGTCTACCGAGCCCGTCGCGAACGCGTACTCGCAGCCTTAGACGCCATGGGCCTCGACGTAGTAGAGCCCGCAGGAGCCTTCTACACTTTCCCGAGCATCAAAAAGTTCGGCCTAACAAGTGAGGACTTCTGCATCAAAGCCATCAAAGAGGCAAACGTAGCCCTAGTCCCTGGAAACTGCTTCGGCACCGAAGGCCACATCCGCCTAAGCTACTGCGTCTCCGACGAAAACCTGGACGAAGGCCTCCACCGCCTGTCCACCTTCGTCTCAACCCTATAGCCATCAGGGACGCAACACATCAGCCCACCGACATAAGGATTATGCGTGGGGGCGTCGCTCAACGGAAAACCGGGCTGCCCCAAAGTCACCGCAGGCCGCGCCGCCGAAGGCCGGGCGCAAGGTTTTCGTAGATTCCGCACGAGCCGGAAAGCACTTAATGTGCTTTCCGAGCGAGCCCAGGACCTGACCGAGCGAAAACCTTGCGCCCGGCCTTCGGCGGCGCGGCCGGATGGTGGAATTGTGTGCAGCCCGGTTTTCCGTTGACCGACGCCGGGGTCCCCGCCATAATACTTTCGGTTCACGCACGAATCCGCTGCCAGAGACAGCCGGCGCAAACGGGTCTTACCCGCGAGCTTAATGGGACTTCCCGCCAGCCGAGGTGGTCGAGTAGATATGTCTTCTCGCCCCCGTCGCTCATGCAGCGCGGGGGCTTTCTTTTTGGACATGCCCCCGTCACGTCCTTGTGGCGGACCGTGCCCGGAAAGAATTCGAGGAGGTGTAATTCATGCCCCAGCAGTACAAAATCGACAAGGTTGCAGAGATCGAGTCCCGTATCGCCGAGAACGCCGGTCTGTTCGTCGTCAACTACAACGGTCTGACGGTTAAGCAGGCTCAGGAGCTGCGTCATCAGCTTCGCGAGTGCGGCGCCGAGATGAAGGTCTACAAGAACAACCTGGTCAAGATCGCTCTCAAGAACCAGGAGCAGCCCGAGATCGACGAGATCCTCGCCGGCCCCGTCGCTTATGTGTTCTACGAGACCGAGCCGGTCGAGGCCGCTAAGGCCCTTAAGGACTTCTCCGCTAAGTCCAAGGGCGTCCTTGAGATCAAGGGCGGTATCTCCGACGGCAAGGCCGTTTCCGCTGATGATGTTAAGGCTATCGCCGAGCTGCCCACCAAGGATCAGCTTCTCGGCCAGATCGCCGGTCTCATCTCCGGTTTCGCTCGCGACATCGCTGTCTGCGTCAACGGCGTTTCCTCTGGTCTCGCTCGTTCGATCCAGCAGGTCTCCGAGCAGAAGGCAGCCTAGTCGCTGTTTTCACCCGCGGCGGCAACGCCGCACCCCTGGCGCATTCGCGCCGTGTTTTAACTGATCTCCGTGCATCCGCACGGAAACCGAAAGGACTTAGAAATGGCTAAGCTTACCACCGATGAGATCATCGATGCTCTTAAGGAAATGACCCTTCTCGAGGCTTCCGAGCTCGTCAAGGCTATCGAGGACACCTTCGGCGTTTCCGCCGCTGCTCCTGCCGCTGTTGTCGCCGCTCCCGCTGCTGGCGCTGCTGAGGCCGAGGAGAAGACCGAGTTTGACGTCGTGCTCGAGGGCTTCGGCGACAACAAGATCCAGGTCATCAAGGCCGTCCGTGAGCTCACCAACCTTGGCCTGAAGGAGGCCAAGGAGGTCGTCGAGGGCGCTCCCAAGGCTGTTCTCGAGGGTGCCAAGAAGGAGGACGCCGAGGCTGCCAAGGAGAAGCTCGAGGCTGCTGGCGCTGCTGTCACCCTCAAGTAATCAGGCTTTCTCGCCAGATTTCTTTGCAGACGGGGTTCGCATTGCGAGCCCCGTCTTTTTTGTTTTTCGGTCCCTCGACATCGGTTGCTCAAACTGCCATGTTCTGTGATTTGCGTCGTATCGGGCGCCCTGCCGTTGGGCAATAAAATTGCACCATTCGAGCAATAATTTGCGTTGACCTGCTGAAGAATTGTCTCTGCCTTGTAGCGACATATAGTTCCAGCGGTAAGATGCTTGGGTATCGCAATTTGGTCTGCGGCCGCCGTGCCGCACGCACAGGGCGCATTCTGCGCCTGCGAAAGGATCTTTGAATAACATGAAGGCAATCATCCCCGCCGCCGGTCTTGGCACGCGTTTTCTGCCTGGCACCAAGTGCACGCCCAAAGAGATGCTGCCGGTGCTCGACAAGCCCGTCATTCAGTACGTCGTCGAGGAGGCGCTCGATCCCGAGGAGGTCGACGACGCCATCATCGTTACTTCTCCCGGTAAGCCCGAGCTACTGAACTACTTCCAGCCCGATCGCTCGCTCGAGAACCTGCTGTGCGAGCGCGGCAAGAACGCCTATGCCGACGCCGTCGCCCACGCTGGCGGTATGCCGGTCGACTTCCGTTATCAGTACGAGCCCAAGGGCCTCGGCCATGCTATCCGCTCTGCTGCCGACGCCGTGGCAGGGGAGAACTTCCTGGTTCTTCTGGGCGACTACGTTGTGCCTAATCGCGACATCTGCGACAAGATGCTCGCCGTTTCCAAGGAGCACGGTGGAGCTTCGGTTATCGCCGTCGCTGCTTGCTCGCCCGAGGAAGTCAGCCGCTACGGCGTTATCGCCGGTGAGCGCGTCGGTTCGCTCGAGGGCGCCGAGGACGTTGCCGATGTCGAGCCGGGCGCTGTCTGGCGCATCGGCGGTCTGGTCGAGAAGCCCGCTCCCGAGGCTGCTCCGTCCAACCTGTACATCGTCGGTCGCTACCTGCTGAGCCCGCTGGTCATGGACCTGCTGGCAGATCAGCAGGCCGGCAAGGGCGGCGAGATCCAGCTCACCGACGCCATGGCCCGTTCGCTCGACCGCGAGGCCATGTATGCCGTCGTCATCGACCCGCTGTCGGGCTACGACACCGGCACTCCCTCTGGCTGGATGGCCACTAACGCCCTCATGGCTGCAAGCGACCCCCGCTTTGCCGATGCCTTCTGGGACGCCATCGACGAGCGCGGCGGATTGATGCGCAAGTAAGCCTTCGGGCATCGACATTTACGGGCGCGGACTTCGGTTCGCGCCCGTTTTTTATAAGAGCTGCGATTGCCAGCCCTCTGTTCACAGAAAATATATGAACAGATGTTCGATATACATACATCTACCTGCGTGTTTTCTGTCGAAAAACTTTGCTACTCCAAAAACTCAATCGCGTCAAGGCTTTTCTTGCCCAACGGTCGGTACCTGATAAACTATTAGATTGCGATAACTGGCGAAGCTATGCCTCGCCAACCCACCGAGCATTTCCGTGAAGGAGGAAAAACCTGGTGACCTACGCATACACTGCCACTGAGCGCAAGCGCGTCAGCTTCGGGAAAATCCCGGAGGCCATGGAGCTCCCCAACCTTATCTCTGTTCAAAGGGAATCCTTTGAGCGTTTTAAGGACGAGGGCCTTCGTGAGGCGTTCAAGGAATCCAGCCCCATCCAGAGCCAGAACCATGTTCTCGAGGTTACCTTCGGCGAGCATCAGTTCGGCGACCCCGCGCATACCGTCGAGGAGTGCCGCGAGAAGGACATGACCTATCAGGCTCCGCTTCTGACCGACGTCCGTCTCACCAACAAGGAGACCGGCGAGATCAAGGAGCAGCTCGTCTTTATGGGCGACTTCCCCATGATGACCGATCAGGGCACCTTCATCATCAACGGTACCGAGCGTATCGTCGTCTCGCAGCTCGTCCGTTCCCCGGGTGTGTACTACAGCTCCGAGATGGATTCGGGCAAGCAGATCTACAAGGCCCAGATCATCCCGTCCCGCGGTGCCTGGCTCGAGTTTGAGGTCGACAAGCGCGACCAGCTCATGGTCTCCATCGACCGTAAGCGCAAGCAGAGCGCCACGATGTTCCTGCGCGCCCTTGGCATCGCCGTCACCAACGACGACATCATCGAGCTGCTCGGCAACTCCGATGTGATCAAGCGCACCCTGGAGCGCGACACCGCCCTCACTCGCGAGGACGCCCTCATCGAGATCTACCGTCGCCTGCGCCCGGGCGAGCCTCCCACCGTGGACGCTTCCCGCAGCCTGCTCGAGGGCCTGCTCTTTAACCCGCAGCGCTACGATCTGGCCCGCGTCGGTCGTTACAAGGTCAACAAGAAGCTCAACCTCACCACCGAGGAAGAGGTCACGGTGCTCACCGACGAGGATATCGTCGCGACGCTGCGCTACCTGCTGTCCCTCGCTGCCGGCGAGCAGGGCTTCAAGGTCGACGACATCGACCACTTTGGCAACCGCCGCATCCGTACCGTCGGCGAGCTCGTCGCCAACCAGTTCCGTATCGGCATGAGCCGTATGGAGCGCGTCGTCCGTGAGCGCATGAGCTCCCAGGACATCGACGAGATCACCCCGCAGTCGCTCATCAACATCCGCCCGATCGTGGCCTCCATCAAGGAGTTCTTCGGTTCCTCGCAGCTCTCGCAGTTCATGGACCAGGCGAACCCCCTGACCGGTCTGACCCACAAGCGCCGTCTGTCCGCACTCGGCCCTGGCGGTCTTGCCGGCCACAAGTCTGGCTCCAGCCGCCGCACCAACGTGCCGACGGCCGTCCGCGACGTCCACAACTCGCACTACAGCCGCATGTGCCCGATCGAGACCCCCGAAGGCCCCAACATCGGCCTGATCGGCTCGCTCGCCCTCTACGCCCGCGTCAACGAGTACGGCTTCATCGAGGCTCCGTTCCGTCGCGTCGAGAACGGCGTTGCCACCGACCAGATCGACTGGATGACCGCTGACGAGGAAGAGAAGCACGTCATCGCGCCGGCCAACACGCCGCTCGATCCCAAGACCAACGAGTTCATCACGACCGATGCCGAGGGCAAGCTTGTTCGCCCGCACACCGTGATCGCCCGTACCCGCGACTTCGACGGCTCCTTCGGCGCTCCCGCCGACGTGCCTGTCGAGGACGTCGACTACATGGACGTCTCGCCGCGTCAGATGCTCTCCGTCGCAGCCACGCTGATCCCGTTCCTCGAGCACGACGACGCTAAGCGTACGCTGATGGGCGCTAACATGCAGCGTCAGGCCGTGCCGCTGGTTCACCCTGCCGCTCCCTATGTCGGTACCGGCATGGAGCGTCGCGCCGCTCTGGACTCTGGCGAGGTCACCCTGGCCAAGAACGCCGGCGAGGTCATCTTTGCCGACGCCGCCAAGATCATCGTCAAGCATGCCGGCGGCATGGACGAGTATCACCTGGCCAAGTACCAGCGCTCCAACCAGTCCACCTGCATCAACCACCGTCCGCTCGTGCGCGTCGGTGACACCGTTGAGCAGGGCGAGCCCCTGGCTGACGGTCCTTCGACCGATCATGGCGAGCTCGCACTGGGTCAGAACCTCACCGTGGCATACATGCCGTGGGAAGGCTTCAACTACGAGGACGGTATCGTCGTGTCCGAGCGCCTGGTGGCCGAGGACCTGCTGACGACCATCAACATCACCCGTCACGAGATCGATGCCCGCGACACCAAGCTCGGCCCCGAGGAGATCACCCGCGAGATCCCGAACCTCTCTGAGGATATGCTTGCCAACCTCGACGAGGACGGCATTATCCGCATCGGCGCCGAGGTCGGCCCTGGCGACATCCTGGTCGGCAAGGTCACGCCTAAGGGCGAGAGCGCTCTGACCGCCGAGGAGCGCCTGCTGCGCGCCATCTTCGGTGCCAAGGCCCACGACGTTCGCGACACCTCCCTTAAGATGCCTCACGGCGCTTACGGCCGCGTCATCGACGTCGTCCGCTTTAGCCGCGAGAACGGCGACGATCTGGCCCCCGGCGTCAACGAGCAGGTGCGCGTCTACGTCGCCCAGCGTCGTAAGATCCAGCAGGGCGATAAGATCGCCGGCCGCCACGGCAACAAGGGTGTTATCTGTAACGTTCTGCCGGTCGAGGACATGCCCTACATGGCTGACGGTACCCCGATCGACGTTATCCTCAACCCGCTGGGCGTTCCTTCGCGTATGAACGTCGGCCAGCTGCTCGAGTGCCACCTTGGCTGGGCTGCTGCCTGCGGTTGGGATACCGAGCAGGCCGACTCCGACAAGTACGTCCCCGGTCCGTTCTTCACCGCCACGCCCGTCTTCGACGGCGCCAAGGAGGACGAGATCGCCGAGGTCATTCGTCGTGCCAACAAGAACATGCTCAACAAGGCCACCGCTGCCTTTGGCGATCACATGCGTCCCGAGTTCGTCACCCAGCTTGACGAGCGCGGCAAGACCCGCCTGTTCGACGGCCGCACCGGCGAGGAGTTCCGCGAGCCCATTACCGTGGGTACGTCCTACATCCTCAAGCTCGGCCACATGGTCGACGACAAGATCCACGCCCGTTCGACCGGCCCTTACAGCCTGGTTACCCAGCAGCCTCTGGGCGGCAAGGCCCAGTTCGGCGGCCAGCGCTTCGGCGAGATGGAAGTTTGGGCACTGTACGCATACGGTGCTTCCAACGTCCTGCAGGAGATCCTGACCGTCAAGTCCGACGATACCGTGGGCCGCGTCAAGACCTACGAGTCCATCGTCAAGGGCGAGAACGTCCCGGTTCCGGGTATCCCCGAGTCCTTCAAGGTTCTCGTCAAGGAGATCCGTTCCCTCGCGCTGGACATCGAGCCCATGCACGATGCTGACGAGGACGCCTCCGCCCCTGTGACCGCCGAGGAGACCTCTGCTCTCGACGACCTGGCTGCGCTCGCCGGCGTTGACGCCGACGTCGAGGCCGAGGATGCCGAGACCGCCGAGGCACCCGAGGCTGTCGCCGCCACGACCACTGATAAGGAGTAGTTGACTGTGGCAGATTTCGAAGCTACTGATTTTGACTCGGTAAAGATCTCCCTTGCCTCCGCCGACCAGATCCGTTCCTGGTCGCACGGTGAGGTCAAGAAGCCGGAGACCATCAATTACCGTACCCTCAAGCCCGAGAAGGACGGCCTGTTCTGCGAGAAGATTTTCGGTCCCGCCAAGGACTGGGAGTGCTCCTGCGGCAAGTACAAGGGCATCCGCTTTAAGGGCATCGTTTGCGAGCGCTGCGGCGTCGAGGTCACCTCGGCCAAGGTGCGTCGCGACCGCATGGGCCACATCGAGCTCGCCGCTCCCGTGTCCCACATCTGGTACTTCAAGAGCCCCACGAGCTTCCCGATGAGCCGTATGCTCGACATCAAGTCCAAGGACCTCGAGAAGGTTCTGTACTTTGCCAGCTACATCATCACCGAGGTTGACTACGAGGCTCGCGAGGCCGATGCCGACGACCTGCGCGAGGAGCTCGCCGCCGATCTGGAAGAGATCGATGCCGAGTGCGCCCGCCAGATCGAGTCCCTCAAGGAGCAGGGCGACCCCGAGAACTTTGACGAGTTCTCCGACGAGGAGCCGCTGACCCCCGAGGAGATCGCCTCCGGCATCGTCGACATCGAGGAAGAGTGCAAGGACGAGAAGCAGCTCCGCACGGACGCTTTCAACGCCTTCATGAAGCTCACCGAGCGCGACCTCATCTCCGATGAGCCGCTGTTCCGTGAGATGACCCGTTACTACTCCATGTACTTCAAGGGTGGTATGGGTGCCGAGGCCGTTCGCGACCTGCTCGCTGCCATCGACCTCCCCTCCGAGGCCGAGAAGCTCAAGGCCATCATCGCCGACGAGGACTCCCAGAAGCAGAAGCGCGAGAAGGCCGTTAAGCGTCTCGAGGTCGTTGACGCCTTCCTGAAGGGCGGCAACAGCCCCGCAAACATGATCCTGGACGTCATCCCGGTCATTCCGCCCGATCTGCGCCCGATGGTCCAGCTCGATGGCGGCCGCTTCGCCGCGTCCGACCTCAACGACCTGTATCGTCGCGTGATCAACCGTAACAACCGACTCAAGCGCCTGCTCGACCTGGACGCCCCTGCGATCATCGTGAACAACGAGAAGCGCATGCTCCAGGAGTCCGTGGACGCCCTGTTCGACAACGGCCGTCGTGGTCGCCCGGTCTCTGGCCGTGGCGGTCGCCCGCTCAAGTCGCTCGCCGAGGCCCTCAAGGGCAAGCAGGGTCGTTTCCGTCAGAACCTGCTGGGTAAGCGTGTCGACTACTCCGGCCGTTCGGTTATCGTTACCGACCCCAAGCTGCTGCTGCACCAGTGCGGTCTGCCCAAGACCATGGCGCTGGAGCTCTTCAAGCCCTTCGTTATGAAGCGCCTGGTCGAGCTCGGCAAGGTCGAGAACATCAAGGGCGCCAAGCGCGCTATCGACCGCGGTGCCACCTTTGTGTGGGATATTCTCGAAGAGGTCATCGACGGCCGCGTCGTGCTGCTCAACCGTGCGCCGACCCTGCACCGTCTGTCCATCCAGGCCTTTGAGCCGGTGCTGGTCGAGGGCAAGGCTATCCACCTGCACCCGCTGGTCTGCTCGCCCTTCAACGCCGACTTCGACGGCGACCAGATGTCTGTCCACGTGCCGCTGTCCAGCCAGGCTCAGGCCGAGGCCCGCGTGCTCATGCTCTCTGCGAACAACCTGCGCTCGCCGGCATCCGGCAAGCCGGTCAACATCCCCTCGCAGGACATGATCATCGGTGTGTACTACCTCACCCAGGTTCGCGAGGGTCTGCCGGGCGAGAACCACGTGTTCTCGAGCTTCGATGACGCGCTGCACGCCTATGACTGCCGCTCCGAGGTCGACATGCAGGCCAAGATCCAGGTCCGCGTGTCCGCTGCCGACGCCAATGTCATCAATGAGGACGGCACCCGTATCTTCCGCGTCAAGAACGGCAAGAACGAGTTCGTCGACTACGATGTCACCGGCAATAAGACCGCGCGCTTCGAGACCTCTATCGGCCGCATCATCTTCAACCGCCAGTGCCTGCCCGAAGACTACGAGTTCATGAACTACAAGATGGTCAAGGGCGATGTGGCCAAGCTGGTTGCGGACTGCTGCGATCGTTACCCCGAGGCCAAGGTCGGCCCGATCCTCGACGCCATCAAGTACTCCGGCTTCCACTACGCTACCCGCGCCGGCCTCACCATCTCGGTGTGGGACGCTCTCATCCCTGCCGAGAAGCAGGAGCTGCTCGACCGCGCCCAGGCCAACGTCGACCAGATCAACGAGTACTTCGAGGAGGGCTTCATCAACGAGACGGAGCGCCACATCGAAGTCGTTAACGAGTGGACCGCTTGTACCGACAAGGTCGCAGCGCTCATGCTCGACATGTTCGACGAGGAGAACCCGCTGTACATGATGGCCGACTCCGGCGCCCGTGGTTCTAAGACCCAGCTGCGTCAGCTCGGCGGCATGCGTGGCCTGATGGCAGACATGTCCGGCGAGACGATCGACCTTCCCATTAAGGCGAACTTCCGCGAGGGCCTGCTGCCGCTCGAGTACTTCATTTCGACCTACGGCGCCCGTAAGGGCCTGGTCGATACCGCATCCCACACCTCGGACTCTGGTTACCTGACCCGTCGTCTGGTCGACGTGGCCCAGGACGTCATCGTCCGCGAGGAGGACTGCGGTACGCACGAGGGCGTTACCTACAACCTCATCATCCCCGGCACCACCGACCTCAACACCGACCTTGTCGGCCGTTGCTTCATTGAGGATGTCGTGGCTCCCGATGGCACCGTGCTCTTTGAGCAGGACGGCTACATCGAGAAGGTCGCCGACATCCAGAAGATGGTCGATGCGGGCCTCAAGAAGGTCAAGCTTCGCGCGCTGCTCACCTGCCGCTCCAAGTACGGCGTGTGCCAGAAGTGCTACGGCTGGGATCTTTCCACCCGTCGTCCGGTCGCCATCGGTACTGCCGTCGGCATTATTGCCGCCCAGTCCATCGGCGAGCCCGGTACGCAGCTTACGATGCGTACCATTCACTCCGGCGGCGTTGCTGGCGTCGACGATATTACGCAGGGTCTGCCTACGGTCAGCCGTATGTTCGATATCGTCGGCAACGTCAACGAGAAGATCCTGGGTCGCGAGGCCGAGCTGGCTCCGTACTCCGGCCACCTCTCGATTAAGCCCGAGAAGTCCGAGTACGTGCTGACGCTCACCGACTCCGAGGATCACACCCGTGTCCTCGACGAGCGTCGCGTCCCCGCTTCGGTGCGCTTTATGCCCGAGATCGAGGACGGCTGCGAGGTTCGCGCCGGCGATCAGATCACCAAGGGCTTCGTCAACTTCCGCAACCTGCGTAAGCTGACCGACATCGAGTCGACGATGCACACCTTCGTCGAGAGCGTCAAGGACGTCTACACCAGCCAGGGCGTCGACCTGAACGACAAGCACATCGAGGTGCTCGCACGTCAGATGCTGCGTCGCGTTCAGATCACCAACCCCGGCGACTCCAAGTACCTGCTTGGTCAGTATGTCGATCGCTACGAGTTCGCCGACGAGGTCGAGCGCGTTGCCCGTCTGGGCGGTCAGGCTCCTGTGGCCGAGCCCGTCATCCTGGGTACGCTCAAGGTCGCGTCCAACATCGACTCCTGGCTGTCGAGCGCTTCGTTCATCCGTACCGCCGGCGTCCTTACCGAGGCTGCCATCGAGGGCAAGGTCGACCACCTGCTCGACCTTAAGTCCAACGTCATCGTCGGTAAGAAGATCCCGGCCGGTACCGGCCTCAAGCCGTACGCCAACGCCAAGCTGACGTATCGCACGGCCGACGGCTACGTGGACATCGACGGCCCGGCTTCGCCCAATGCCAAGTCGCTGCCCGAGTGGGCTCCTGTGGAGCTCAAGGACCTGGACGAGCAGCTCCCGCAGCAGCTCGACTGGGCCGGCTACGACGAGTTCGGTGGTGCTGACGGTTCGTTCACCCGCAACGGCCACACCATCTCCGCCGAGAAGGCTCGTCTGTACCTGTTCGACGACCTGGGCGTGTCGCAGCGCTGGACCAACAAGTTCAGCGAGGTTGGCATCGAGACGGTCGGCGACCTGGTCGGCAAGTCCGAGGAGGATCTGCTGCGCATCGATGGCATCGGTGCCAAGGCGATCGAGGAGCTCCGTGACGGCCTCGAGGCCCACGATCTGCTCTACATCCTCGAGAACAACGACGACGTCGCCGACGAGGAAGACCTCTCGCAGCTGCTGCAGATGGTCTTTAGCCCCGACGGTCCGGACGATATCCTGCTGGGTGCCTCCGCTCCGACGCATCACGCCGACGCCGACGAGGAGCTCCTGGGCGCCCCGATCGACGACAAGAAGGCTCCCGCCAACGGTGCCATCAACGAGGACATGGCTTCCCTCGACGAGCTGCTCAACCAGCTCGTGGACACCGACGACGCCGAAGAGGCCAAGGACAACGACGAGGAATAACTTCCAAGTACGTTAACCGCCCTTCCAAAGACCCGTTTCCCAACAGGGAAGCGGGTCTTTTTTGGTGAGGAACGTTACCCCGACGAGCACGTCGGATTCCCGGAACGGGCCGCCCGCTGTTTAAGTTTGTCGCGAGTTCCGCACGCAAAGGAAAGCACTTAATGTGCTTTCCGTCTTGCGCAGGACTGTAGAGCAGCAAACTTAAACAGCGGGCGGCCCGTTCCGGGAATCTGCCCCCGCGCACAGAAGGGGATTCCTTTTGCCAATAAGGGACAGGTTTAATTTGGTAGGTTTTTCCTGCTTGAATTTGAAACATTCCGTTCGGTCAAAGCGTATCTATGGTGAGGGCCTCAGAAAGAATCATTAACGTCACCGGGAGGTGATTATGGAAGAACAAGCATTTAGACAGGCGGTCGAGGATCACCGTGATGTCGTGTTTCGAATCGCATTGACGTACCTGCGCGATCGTGCCGACGCCGACGATGTTGCCCAGGATGTCTTTCTTAAGCTGCTTAAAAGCGATGGACATTTTGAAAGTTGGGAACATCTTCGTCGATGGCTTATCCGGGTCACGATCAATGAATGTAAATCGCTCTTTCGAAAGCCATGGAGGCGTGTGGAGGATATTGAGAACCTGGCCGATTCGCTTTCGGCGGCGCAGGATGAGACCAAGGCGGTCCTGTCAGACGTTATGCGACTTCCGGAGCGATTCCGCGTTCCCATCGTGCTCTATTACTATCTGGGCTTCTCGACTTCAGAGATTGCCGAGTTGCTGCACGTACCAGCCGCGACCGTTCGAACGCGTTTAGCTCGCGGCAGATCGAAACTCAAGTTCATCCTAGAGGAGGGCGACCGTGAAATCCAATCAAATCAAGCAGGCCTTCGAGTCCGTCCAAGCCGATAGCGACCTTGCAGATCGCGTCCTAAATACCGCTGCGGGTGAGCCGCTTCATCGAAAGGGCCACGCGAAGCCTCTCTATGTTGCCGTAATCGGATGTCTTGCCGGAGTTTTGGCGACTGGAGGGGTCGCCTACGCCGTTGTCAATTCCGGCTATTTTGCCTCAGCCTGGGGAAACCACGGCAACGGGGATTCCATTACCTGGACCAACGGTGGCTCATCGGGGACTCAATATACCTACACCAGAGAGTTTGGTGACGGTATCGCGCCCCAAAGCCTGGAGGGCGCAGTCCAGAAGGTTGATCTGTCCGTCGAGGGTAATGGCTATACGCTCGATATCCATGAGATGGCTATTGACCAAAACGGCTGCGGAGCCGTGACGTTTACGTTGTCCAATCCAAATGGCGTTAACTACTACAAGCCGGCAGCAGAGACAGGCGAACTTGTTCTCTATGGTGAAGAAGAACAAGGCATCGGCACGCCCGATATGAAGTTCGGCGAGGAATGGCCTGACACACGCAGCACAATTGATAAGGACACATCAAGCGATACTGTCATTAATGGCACGATGTACTTTGCCGCTATGGATCGCGAGCGAGATTTGCAACATGCGGTCACCTGGAATATCCACTGGACCGAGGGTGAAGGTGAGAGTGCGAGGCGGTTTGAGGCGTCGACACCCGAGTTCAATATTGGAGCGTACGTCGATACAAAGGAACTCCGCTCCGGTGACTCGCCTCTTGAGATTAGCCCGTTTTCCATCCAGACGCACATCGATGATTTGGGCTATGAAGCAGTTGATAATAAGCTGACCGTCAGCTACAAGGATGGATCGGAGCAGATTATCGAAGATGACGACGCAGGGGTGTTCAACTTATATTTTTCTTATGGGCGCAATAGCGGAGAGAACATCTGGGTGCCAACGAAGTTGATTGATGTCGATCAAGTTGTCTCGGTAACCCTTGAAATTGTGAGGTATACATCAACAGGGGAGACCGAAACGAAAGAGCCCTTTACCATCGTCTATTCGTAAGATTTGGGGTCGCTTCCTACTAGGGGAAGCGGCCTCTTTTGCGTTAAATGGAAACGCCGCCGATTTCCATGCGACAGATGAGAGCAGATCACCGCTGGAGCGCGACGTTTCCCCAGATAAAACCGACCAAAATAAACCTGTCCCTATTTGGAAGGGAACGTTGCCCCGACAAGCACGTCGGATTCCCGGTCCGGGCGGCCCGCTGTTTAAGTTTGTCGCGAGTTCCGCACGCAAAGGAAAGCACTTAATGTGCTTTCCGTCTTGCGCAGGACTGTAGAGCAGCAAACTTAAACAGCGGGCCGCCCGGGCCGGGAATCCGCCCCCGCGCACAGGAGGGGATTCCTTTTGTGTAGGCTTTGCGGAAATATGGCTATTTTGGGATACGCCCGGCGGCGTGGTCTGTTGACGGCACAGCTAACGCCACGTATCCTATCGAACTGCGTGTTTCGTAGGGGGATGCTGACCCCTCGATTCAAGCCGTTGCACTTTACAGAAAGCTGGAATCATTCGAGAAGGAGTACGCTTTGCCTACTATTAACCAGCTGGTTCGCCAGGGCCGTCGTTCCGTGCCCAAGAAGTCCAAGAACGCTGCTCTGCAGCACAACTCCCAGAAGCGCGGCGTGTGCACCCGCGTCTTCACCACGAGCCCCAAGAAGCCGAACTCGGCTCTTCGTAAGGTTGCCCGTGTTCGCCTCGTCAACGGCATCGAAGTTACTGCTTACATCCCGGGTGAGGGCCACAACCTGCAGGAGCACTCTATCGTGCTCGTCCGCGGCGGTCGTGTCCGTGACCTCCCTGGTGTCCGTTATCACGTCATCCGTGGCGCCTACGACGCTGCTCCGGTCCAGAACCGTATGCAGGCCCGTTCCAAGTACGGTGCTAAGCGCCCTAAGGCTAAATAAGCCAGATAACGTTTTGATACTTTCGCCGTGTGCCGCCTAAGCGCCGCACGGTAGACACTTAAGGAGATTTCACATGCCGCGTCGTGCAGCAGCTAATCGTCGTGAGGTTCAGCCTGACGCCGTTTACAACAACCGCCTGGTGACTCAGCTCATCAACAAGGTCCTTCTTGACGGCAAGAAGGCCACCGCTGAGCGCATCGTTTACACCGCTTTCGAGATCGTTGCCGAGAAGTCCGAGGGTGGCGACGCTCTTGCTACCTTCAAGAAGGCTATGGACAACGTCAAGCCCACGCTCGAGGTTAAGCCCAAGCGTGTCGGTGGCGCTACCTATCAGGTCCCGATGGAGGTCAACTCCCGTCGTTCCACCGCTCTGGGTATCCGCTGGATCGTCAACTTCTCCCGCGCTCGCAAGGAGAAGACCATGGCCGAGCGTCTCGCCAACGAGATCCTCGACGCTTCCAACGGCCTGGGCGCTTCCGTCAAGAAGCGTGAGGACGTCTTCAAGATGGCCGAGGCCAACCGCGCGTTCTCTCACTATCGTTGGTAAGTTTAAGGTAAGGAACTAACATGGCTAAGCCTAAGTACAAGCTTTCCGATACCCGTAACATCGGCATCATGGCCCACATCGATGCCGGTAAGACCACCACGACCGAGCGTATTCTTTACTACACCGGTAAGACCCACAAGATCGGTGAGGTCCATGAGGGCGCTGCCACCATGGACTGGATGGTTCAGGAGCAGGAGCGCGGCGTAACCATTACCTCCGCTGCTACCACGTGCTTCTGGAAGAAGGACGGTACCGACTACCGCATCCAGATCATCGACACCCCGGGCCACGTTGACTTCACCGCCGAGGTCGAGCGCTGCCTGCGCGTCCTCGATGGCGCTGTCGCCGTCTTCGACGCCGTTGCCGGCGTTCAGCCCCAGTCTGAGACCGTTTGGCGTCAGGCTTCTACCTTCAACGTCCCCCGCATCGCCTTCATCAACAAGTATGACCGCGTGGGCGCAGACTTCTTCAACGCTATCGAGACCATGAAGGATCGTCTCGACGCCAACGCCGTGGCCGCTCAGGTCCCGATGGGCGCCGAGGACAACTTCTGGGGCGTCATCGACCTCGTCACCATGACTGCTTGGGACTTCAAGGCCGACGACAAGGGCATGACCTACCCCGAGCCGATGGACGAGATCCCGGCTGAGTTTGCTGACATCGCTGCCACCAAGCGCGAGGAGCTCCTCGACGCTGCTGCCAGCTTTGACGACGAGCTCATGGAGAAGATCCTCATGGAGGAGGACTTCACCGTCGAGGAGCTCAAGGCTGCCCTGCGTAAGGGCGTTCTGGCCAACGAGCTCAACCTCGTCTTCGTGGGCTCCGCCTACAAGAACAAGGGCGTTCAGGAGCTGCTCGACGCTGTCGTCGACTACCTGCCCAGCCCGCTCGACGTTGAGGCCGTCACCGGTACCGATCCGGATACCGGCGAGGAGATCCAGCGTCATCCTTCCTTCGACGAGCCTTTCTCCGGCCTGGTCTTCAAGATCATGACCGACCCGTTCGTCGGTAAGCTCACCTACGTCCGCGTTTACTCCGGCCGCGCCGAGTCCGGCTCCTACGTGGTCAACGCTTCCAACGGTCAGCGCGAGCGCCTCGGCCGCATCCTCGAGATGAACGCCGCCGAGCGTATCGACCGTGACGACGCTGCCGCCGGCGACATCGTCGCTTGCGTCGGCTTCAAGAACTCCACCACCGGTGACACCCTGTGCGCCGAGGGCAAGGAGATCGTCCTCGAGAAGATCGAGTTCGCTAAGCCCGTTATCGACGTTGCCATCGAGCCCAAGACCAAGGCCGAGCAGGACAAGATGTCCCTGGCTCTGACCAAGCTCGCCGAGGAGGACCCGACCTTCCAGGTGTCCACCAACCACGAGACCGGCCAGACCATCATCGCCGGCATGGGTGAGCTGCACCTCGAGATCATCGTCGACCGTCTGCTCCGCGAGTTCAAGGTTGACGCTAACGTTGGTAAGCCCCAGGTTGCCTACCGCGAGACCGCTGGTCACGACGTCGAGAAGGCTGAGGGCAAGTTCGTCCGTCAGTCCGGCGGTCGCGGTCAGTACGGTCACGCCGTCATCAAGCTCGAGAAGATGGAGGAGGGCTTCGGCTACGAGTTCGTCAACGCTATCGTCGGCGGCGTCGTGCCTAAGGAGTACATCCCGTCCATCGACAAGGGCATCCAGGAGGCCCTGAACACCGGTGTTATCGCCGGCTTCCCGGTCCTCGACGTTAAGGTCACCCTGTTCGACGGTTCTTACCACGAGGTCGACTCCTCTGAGGCCGCCTTCAAGATCGCCGGTTCCATGGCTATCAAGGACGCCCTCAAGAAGTCCGATCCGCAGCTGCTCGAGCCGATCATGGCTGTCGAGGTCGAGACCCCCGAGCAGTACATGGGCGACGTTATGGGCAACCTCTCCGGTCGCCGCGGCAAGATCGAGGGCATGGAGGATCGCAAGAACAGCAAGCTCATCCGTGCCAAGGTGCCGCTGGGCGAGATGTTCGGTTACGCTACCGACCTTCGCTCCCAGACCCAGGGCCGTGCATCCTACACGATGCAGTTCGACTCTTATGAGCCCGCGCCCAAGTCCATCGTGGACGAGGTCATGAGCAAGAACGCCTAAGTTCGAGCTCCCTGTTACGTAATCCGCGAGAACATCTCTCGCACTCTTTGGAGGTTTAAGTTGGCTACCCAGAAGATCCGCATTCGCCTCAAGGGCTATGATCACGAGGTCGTCGATCAGTCCGCGAAGCTCATCGTCGAGACCGCTCAGAAGACCGGCGCTCGCGTTTCCGGTCCTGTCCCCCTGCCCACCGAGCGCAACCTGTACACGGTTATCCGCTCGCCGCACGTGAACAAGGACTCCCGTGAGCAGTTCGAGATGCGCACTCACAAGCGCCTCATCGACATCCTCGACCCCACCTCGGGCACCGTTGATTCGCTCATGCGTCTCGACCTCCCCGCTGGCGTCGACATCGACATCAAGCTCTAAGCGATATCGCTCATAGCTTAAAGGGCCCCGCTGCCGTAACGGCAGTGGGGCCCTTTTGTTTTGAATGATGGTTTGGACTGCGGGGTAATGCTGCCGAGTAGGTGGTTGCGGCGCCCTATTCGCTCATGGGACGCAGCGATGCCTCCTCAAAATGGAAAGATCGAAAGCCGTCTTCCGTTTCGATGCACGCGCGACCAAAGCCATCGACCGTTTTAAAGATGCCACGCGCCAGCTCGTCACCGACAGGGGAACGGGCGATAACGGTTTCCCCTATCCAATTGAGGTGAGCTACATAATCATCGTGGACGGGCGCGAGCGGTCCGGCGTCTTCTTCCATGGCGTTGAGGCGTTCTGCCCACGCATCTACAGCGTTCACGACTGCGTGATAGACCTGTTTGAGTAGCACATCGACGGCGGGAACGTTCTCGTTGAGATACGAGAGACCGATTGCGGGCAGGCCGCCATCGGGAACCTCCGCGGGCACATAGTTCACGTTGACGCCGATGCCACAGACCGCAAAGGGGCTGCCTTCGTTATCGCGTGCGGCCTCGACCAGAATGCCGCCGAGTTTGCGTCCACTCGCGACCAGGTCGTTGGGCCATTTGAGGCCAATCTCGTTTGCAAGACCCTGCTTTTCGAGTGCTTCGAGCACCGCTAGGCCGCTGACAGCGGCAAGACCAGAGTACTTTGCGGGATTAACGCATGGACGCAGGACAATCGAAAGCAATAGGTTGCCGGCGGTTGAGTCCCACTTGTGCCCGCGCCGACCGCGTCCTGCTGTCTGAGCCCGGGCGGCAAGTCCTGTGCCGTGCGGCGCCCCCTGTTTTCCTGCTTCGAGCAGGTCATCGTTGGTCGATCCGGTTACGTCGACCACTGTTAAACGTAAATCCATAACAGCTGGTACCTCCTAAGGTAATAAGGCAATCGCGTAATGGTGTCGAGAGATAGACACAATGTGAAGCCTTTGTCGCATTTGGACAATTTAATGTTAACACGTCAACAAAGACTGAAATGCGTTATCCTCTCTTGGTCGATGTAAACACGTCAACAACTCAAAGGAGGTTAGTGATGGGTTTCACGATTCTTGGAACAGGTTCGGCACTTCCTGAGCGCAGTGTTTCCAATGACGAGCTGTCTGAGTTCCTCGATACCTCGGATGAGTGGATTTTTACTCGCACCGGTATCAAGAGCCGCCACGTCTGCACCACCGAGTCACTTGACGACCTTGCCGTAGCGGCGAGCGAGCGGGCACTCCAGGTGTCCGGAATCGACGCGAGCCAGCTGGATCTGATCGTCTGCTCGACGACGACGGGTGACCACCTTGTTCCCGCTGAGGCGTGTGCCGTTGCTGAGCGACTAGGCGCGACGTGCCCTGCCTTCGATGTCTCGGCGGCTTGTGCCGGCTTCGTATTTGCGCTCGATGTCGCCGAGGGCTATATCGCCCGCAGCCGTGCCGAGCGCGTGCTTGTTGTTGCTGCCGAGCAGATGACGCGCGCGCTCGACTGGACCGACCGTGCCACCTGCGTGCTTTTTGGCGATGGGGCAGGCGCCGCAGTGATTGAAGCTGGGGGAGACAACCCCCTTGCCGTTGAGCTTTCGACGGCGCCCGACGTCGAGACGTTGCGCGTTCCCGGTCTGGTCGGTACCTCGCCGTTTAAGGCTTCCGCAGATAGCGTGAGTGTGCTGTCCATGAATGGCCGCCGCGTGTTCAAGTTCGGCGTCAACGCCATCTGCGACACGGTCCATAAGCTTGCGATCGATGCGGGCATTTTGGTCGAAGACATCGATCATTTTGTATTCCATCAGGCTAACGAACGAATCCTGAGCCAGGCGGTCAAGCGCCTGGGCGTGCCGGACGAGCGCGTGGTTCGCACGTTGCGCGAGACCGGCAACATTTCGAGCGCATGCATTCCGCTTGCCCTCGACCGGCTGGCAAACGCCGGTGCACTTCACACGGGCGACACCATCGCCTTGGTTGGATTTGGCGCCGGTCTGGATATAGGTGGCTATCTGCTTCGTTGGAAGTAGTCGCACATAGGAAATAAAAACGCCCTAGGGCACAACCAAAGGAGAACTACCATGGCAGATCAGAAGACCTTCGAGCGCGTTTGCGACGTTATCCGCGAGACCGCCGGTCTTGACGATGTCGAGATGAAGCCCGACTCCACGCTCGAGGAGATTGGTCTCGACAGTCTGGGTACCGTCGAGATCCTCGTCGCCGTCGAGGACGAGTTTGGCATTCAGCTCGATACCGAGGAGAACCCCAAGACGGTCGGCGAGTTCGCCGATACGGTCGAGGCGGCATTGGAGAAGTAGAGATGCTCAAGACTCCTCTCTGCGATCTGCTCGGCATCGAAAAGCCCGTGTTCCAGGGCGGTATGGCCTGGATTGCCGATGCTTCGCTGGCGTCCGCAGTGTCCGAGGCGGGTGGCTTAGGCATCATCGCGGCCATGAACGCCGACGCCAACTGGCTTCGCGACCAGATTCATGAGCTGCGCGCCAAGACGGATAAGCCCTTTGGCGTGAACGTCATGCTCATGAGCCCGTTTGCCGACGAGGTTGCACAGGTCGTGATTGACGAGCGAGTGCCGGTCGTCGTGACGGGCGCCGGCAATCCCGCCAAGTACATGAAGGCGTGGAACGAGGCGGGCATCAAGGTCATCCCGGTCGTTGCCTCGGTGGCGCTGGCGCGCCTCGTGGCACGTCGTGGAGCCACGGCGGTTGTTGCCGAGGGTACCGAATCGGGCGGCCATATTGGCGAGACCTCGACGATGGCACTGGTGCCGCAGGTCGTCGATGCGGTTGACATTCCCGTCGTGGCCGCCGGCGGTATTGCCGACGGCCGCGGCGTGGCGGCCGCCTTTATGCTGGGCGCCGAAGGCGTGCAAGTGGGTACGCGCTTTCTGGTCGCAGACGAGTGCACCGTCTCGGAGCAGTACAAAGAGATGGTCCTGAAGGCCAACGACACTTCAACGCGTGCGACCGGTCGCTCGACGGGACATCCAGTGCGCGCCCTCAAGAGCCCCTTCACCAACGCCTATGCCAAGAGCGAGGGTTCCGGCGCGAGTGCCGAGGAGCTCGGTGCTATGGGAACCGGTGCGCTGCGTAAGGCCGCCAAGGACGGCAACTACGAAGAGGGTTCGTTTTTGTGTGGACAGATTGCCGGCATGGTCAACGAGCGCCAGAGCGCACGCGAAATCGTTGACGACCTGGTCGATGGCGCCGAGCACGTCCTGAAGGGTGCGTGCGCATGGGTGGCGTAGCGTTTTTGTTTGCCGGCCAGGGTGCCCAGCACCCCGCGATGGGCGTCGACTTGATCGAGACATCGCCGGCGGCCGCCGAGGTGTTCGCCATTGCCGACGAGGTGCGCCCGGGGACCAGCGAGCAATGCCGGAGTGCCTCCAAGGAGGAGCTCTCGCAGACCGAGAACACGCAGCCGTGCGTGTTCGTTCACGACCTAGCAGCGGCTGCCGCCCTGCGTGAGCGCGGCGTGGTACCTGCCGCCTGTGCGGGATTCTCGCTGGGCGAGGTCGCCGCGCTCACCTTTGCGGGGGCGTTCGATACGCGAGCGGGCTTTGAGCTCGTGTGCGAGCGCGCGGCGCTGATGGCCGCGGCTGCCGAGCGCCATCCGGGCGGCATGCGCGCCGTCATCAAGCTCGATGCGGCGCAAGTCGAGGGCCTGGCAAAACAGGCCGGCGAGGACTGCTGGCCAGTCAACTACAACAGCCCACAGCAGACGGTTGTGGCCGGAGCGCCCGAGGCGCTGCAGGAGCTCGACGTCCTAGTAAAAGAGGCTGGCGGCCGCGCCATGAAGGTCGCGGTGTCGGGTGCATTTCATAGCCCCTATATGGCCGAGGCGACCTGTGGCCTTGCCGCATATATTGAGGCCGGTCACGCGCCGTCCCCGTTGCTCATTCCTGTTTTGGCAAATATGACAGCGGCGCCCTATCCGGCGGATCCCCAGACGGCATCGGATGTCTTGGCCAATCAGGTGAGCCATGCCGTACGCTGGGTCGATACGCTGCATGCTCTGCAGGATCAAGGCATCGACACATTTATTGAGGTCGGCCCCGGCAAAACGCTGTCCGGCCTGGTCAAGCGTACGCTGAGCGACGTTCGTGTGTATTCGTGCGAGACGGCCGAGCAGGTCGCAGCTATTGCCGACGAGCTCGCATAGTCCACAGGGCTGTAACCCGAAAGGAATGACATGGGCAACTTGAACAATGGCGCGCTCGAGCGCAACGACTCACGTCGCGTGGCACTGGTCACGGGCGGCTCGCGGGGTATCGGCCGCGCCTGCGCTATCGGTCTGGCGGAGGATGGCTACGATATCGCCGTCGTCTATGCCGGCAGCGTCGATGCGGCGCGCGAGACGTGCGACGCCTGCGAGGCGGCTGGCGCCACGGCGCGCTCATATCAATGCGACGTGGCCGACCCCGCTGCCGTCAACGCGTGCGTGGAAGCGGTCCTCAACGACTTTGGCTCCATTTGGGCGCTCGTCAACAACGCTGGCATCACCCGCGATGGCCTGCTCATGCGCATGGGCGATGACGCCTTCGATCGCGTGCTCGATGTCAATCTTAAAGGAACGTTTAACACGACGCGCGCGCTCACCAAGACCTTTATGCGCCAGCGCGGCGGCTGCGTCGTCAACATGAGCTCGGTCGTGGGCCTGATGGGCAATGCTGGGCAAGCCAACTACGCTGCCTCCAAGGCGGGCGTGATCGGCCTGACCAAGGCGGTGGCGCGCGAGCTTGCGCCCCGCGGCGTACGAGTGAACGCGGTTGCCCCCGGGTTTGTCGAGACGGATATGACGGCAAAGCTCTCGGAGAAGGTGCGTACGGTAACCGAGGAGCAGATTCCCCTTAAGCGTATGGCGCGCCCCGAGGAGGTGGCCGGCGTGGTGCGCTTTTTGGCGAGCGATGCGGCTGCCTACATTACGGGTGAGGTCGTGCGCGTCGACGGCGGAATGGCGATGTAGAAACCAGGGCCGAAGAACGGCTTGGATGAGGAGACCATGATGGAACAGAGAGTTGCAATCACCGGTATCGGTGCCGTGTCGCCGCTCGGCAACACCGCGCTTGCCACCTGGGCGGCAATGTGTGCTGGCACGTGCGGCATCGGCCCGATCACGCACTTCGATACCGATGCGTTTGCCGTCAAGGTGGCAGCCGAGGTCAAGGGCTTTGACAGCAACGAGTACTTTGGCAAGCGTGACGCCAAGCATCTCGACCCCTGCGTTCAGTTTGCGATGGCGGCTTCGGACGAAGCCATGCACGATGCGGGCTTTGATGTCGAAGGCGCCATCGATCGCGAGCGCCTGGGCGTCTACGTGGGCTCGGGCGTGGGCGGCATGACGACGCTCGTCGACAACGTCCATACGATTGCCGAACGTGGGCCCCGCCGCGCATCGCCCTATATGATCGCGATGATGATCCCCAACATGGCATCGGGCAATATCGCAATCCGCCACAAGGCAAAGGGCCCGACCCTGCCCGTGGTGACCGCGTGCGCAACCTCGGCCCATGCGGTGGGCGAGGCGTTCCGCGCCATCAAGCACGGCTATGCCGACGCGATCCTCGCGGGCGGCGCCGAGGCTGCAATTATCCCCGATGCCGTTGCGGGCTTTACGTCCTGCCGCGCATTGACCACCAACCCCGATCCCGCGACGGCCTGCCGTCCGTTCGATGCAGACCGCGACGGCTTTGTGATGGGCGAGGGCGCCTGCGTGCTGGTACTCGAGAGCATGGAACATGCGCAGGCGCGCGGTGCGCACATTTATGCCGAGGTCGTGGGCTACGGCAACACCGATGATGCCTATCACATCACGAGTCCTGATCCCGAGGCTGCCGGCATTGCCCGCGCGATATCGCTGGCGGTGACCGAGGGCGACGTCAAGCCTTCCGAGGGTCTCTACATCAATGCCCACGGCACATCGACCAAGCTCAACGATTCGTCCGAGACGACGGGCATTAAGCGTGCGCTCGGCGAGGACGCGGCGCGCGCCGCGCACGTCTCGTCGACTAAGTCGATGACCGGCCACATGATCGGTGCCACGGGCGCCATCGAGGTCATGGCCTGCGCCATGGCGCTCGAGCAGGGCGTGGTGCCGCCGACCATTAACTACCACACGCCCGATCCCGCCTGCGATCTTGACTACACGCCCAATCGCGCGGTTCGCGCTGACCTTACCTGGGCGCTTTCGACCAACCTGGGCTTTGGCGGACACAACGCCGCCATCGCGCTGCGTAGATATACGAGGAGCTAGAGCATGGATTCCAAAAGACTTGCCGAGATAGCCGATGTTATGGAGGACCGCGGCCTCACGCGCGTACGCGTTGAGGAGCCCGATGGCACCGCGGTCGAACTCGAGCGCGCGAGCGCCGCACAGCCGGTTGCCGTGCCCATGCCCATGCCGAGCGCTATGGCCGCTCCAGTTGCAGCTCCCACAGTCGCGCCTGCCGCACCGGAGCCCGCCGCGCAGACACCTGTCGCCGCACCGGAGCCCAAGGGCACCGAGGTGACCGCTCCCATGGTCGGCGTTTTCTATGCTGCCCCGGCGCCGGGCGACGAGCCGTTTGTGCACGTGGGCTCTAAGGTCAAGGCCGGCGAGACGCTCTGCATCATCGAGGCCATGAAGGTTCTCAACGAGGTAACGGCAGAGGCAGACGGCGAGGTGCTCGAGATCTGCGTGGCCGACGGCGACCTCGTGGAGTTTGGCAGCTGCCTCATGAGGATCGGATAGGTGATATCCATGAACAAAGAAGAGCTTAAGGAACTGTTGCCGCATCGCGAACCGATGCTTTTGCTCGACGAGGCCGAGCTGGTGGGCGACGAGGCCCACGGCAAGATCACGATTACGGGCGACGAGTACTTTTTGCAGGGGCATTTTCCGGGAAACCCGGTGGTCCCCGGCGTGATTCAGTGCGAGATGCTCGCCCAAAACTGTTGCGTGCTGCTGATGGGCGATGAGGAAGCGCGCGGCGCGACGCCGTTCTACACGAGTCTGGACAAGGTGCGCTTTAAGCGTCCGGTGCGCCCGGGCGACACGGTTGATCTGGTGTGCACCATCACGCGTGCGCGCGGGCCGCTCCGCTTTGCGACGGGTACTGCGAGCGTCAACGGTGAGGTTTGCTGCCGCGCCGATATGTCTTTTGCACTCATGCACGAAAGTTAAGGAAGGCTTCATGTTCGACAAAGTGCTCATCGCCAACCGCGGCGAAGTCGCGGTCCGTGTTATCCGCGCGTGCCGCGATATGGGCATCAAGACCGTCGCCGTTTATTCCACGGCCGATGCGGACGCGCTGCACGTGCAGCTTGCCGACGAGGCGTATTGCATCGGCGGTCCGCGTCTTGCCGAGAGCTACCTCAACGACGATGCTGTGCTCACCTGTGCCGTAAAGTCGGGAGCTAAGGCAATTCATCCCGGCTATGGCTTTTTCTCCGAGAAGGCGAGCTTCGTGCGCGACTGCGACAAGTATGGCCTGGCGTTTGTTGGTCCTTCGGCCAAGGTGATCGACAGCATGGGCGACAAGGACGCCGCACGTCGAACGGCTGCCGCGGCGGGCGTGCCCATCGTGCCGGGCTGCGATTTGCTCAAAAGTCCCGAGGAGGCAACGGCCGAGGCTGAGCGCATTGGCTGCCCCGTGCTTATTAAGGCGCGTGCGGGCGGCGGCGGTCGCGGTATTCGTAAGGTCGAGCGCGTGGAAGATGCGGCAAAGGCCTTTATTGAAGCACGCGCCGAGGGCGAGGCCGTTTTTGGCGACGGCGAGTGCTACATGGAGAAGTTCGTCGCGCCGGCGCATCACGTTGAGGTACAGATTATGGCCGATAAGCAGGGCCATGTGTTTTCGCTCGGCGAGCGCGAGTGCTCGGTGCAGCGGCGCAACCAAAAGCTAATCGAGGAGAGCCCCGCGCCGTGCCTCGACGGACACGACGACATTCGTGCTCGCATGCACAAGGCAGCGCGTGACCTGGCTCGTGCCGTCGGCTACGAAGGAGCCGGTACCATCGAGTTCCTGTATTCGGACGACGGCAATTTCTACTTTATGGAAATGAACACGCGCTTGCAGGTGGAGCATCCGGTTACGGAGTTTGTGACCGATACCGACTTGGTCAAGTGGCAGCTGCGCGTGGCAGCCGGCCAGCCTCTGCCCTTTGAGCAGGAGGACATGCCGGTCCGCAACCACGCCATGGAGTGCCGCATCAATGCCGAAACGCCGGATTTTCTGCCGTCATGCGGAACGGTCACCGCGTTGCGTGTGCCGGGTGGTCCGCGCGTGCGCTGGGATTCCGCCATGTTTACCGGTGCTAAAGTTCCGCCGTACTACGACTCCATGCTTGGCAAGCTCATCGTGTGTGCGCCCACGCGTGACGGCGCCATTCGCAAGATGCGCTCGGCCCTGGGCGAGCTCGTGATTGAGGGCGTGAGCGAAAACAGCGAGCTTCAGCTCGACGTGCTGGCAAACGACGAGTTCTTGTCGGGCATGTATCACACCGATCTGATGGGGCATCTCTATGCTGATGAATAGAAAAGCGAAGACGGTCAACGTCCTCGAGGGACCGATGACCGAGTCGTGCGCCGAGTTTCCCGCGCGCCACGTGTTTATCAAGTGCCCGGAGTGCCGCCGCGTGATCGATGAGGCGCGCCTGCACGACAACCTCGAGGTCTGCCCTCGTTGCGGCAAACACTTTCGCGTGAGCGGGCGCGACCGCATGCGCATGACGATTGACGAGGGCACGTTTGAGGAATGGGATGCCAGTCTGGCGCCGGAGGACTTCCTCTCGTTTCCCGGCTATGCCGACAAGCTCAAGAGCGTGAGCGAGCGTTCGGGCGAGCACGATGCCGTTGTGTGCGGCAGGGGCAAAATCTGCGGTTGCGATACCGCGCTCTTCTTTATGGACGCCAACTTTATGATGGGCTCGATGGGTTCCGTGGTGGGCGAGAAGATCTGTCGCACATTTGAGCGAGCGACCGAGCTTGGATTGCCAGTTGTCGGCTTTACCGTTTCGGGCGGTGCGCGCATGCAAGAGGGCGTGACATCGCTTATGCAGATGGCCAAGATTTCTGCGGCGGTTAGGCGCCACAGCGAGGCGGGCGGCCTGTATATCACGGTGCTCACCGACCCCACGACCGGAGGCGTAACCGCGAGCTTTGCCATGGAGGGCGATATTATCCTGGCCGAGCCCGATGCCCTGACGGCATTTGCCGGCCCGCGCGTGATCGAGCAGAACATGCACAAGCGCCTGCCCAAGGGATTCCAGCGCTCCGAGTTTTTGCTGGAGCACGGCTTTTGCGATGCCGTTGTTCCGCGTGGCGAGATTGCGCTCACGGTAGGCGAGCTGCTGGCGCTGCACGAAGGGCACGCGCCCGGCCTGGGGGCACCGCATGAGATCGTGCATACGGGTCGCCGCGGCAAAAAGCTGGGACACTTGTTCAAGCGCTCGGCCGCACCAAAAACCGCGCTCGAGATTGTCAAGCAGACCCGCTCGGCAGATCGCGCCACGGCAGGCGAGATGATCTCGCTGGGCCTGGATGGATTTGTGGAGCTGCACGGCGACCGCTACTTTGGCGACGACGCTGCTGTGGTGGCTGGCATTGGCTGGAAAGACGGACGCCCCGTAACGGTCATCGCCATCGAGCGCGGCACCACGACCAAAGAGCGCATGCGTCGCAACTTTGGTATGGCACATCCCGAGGGCTACCGCAAAGCGCGTCGCCTGATGCGCCAGGCCGAAAAGTTTGGTCGACCGGTTCTGTGCCTGGTCGATACTTCGGGCGCGTTTTGCGGCATCGGTGCCGAGGAACGCGGTCAGGGCGAGGCCATCGCCCAGAATCTCATGGAGATGAGTGGCCTTAAGACGCCGATTGTCTCGGTGGTGACAGGCGAGGGCGGCTCTGGTGGCGCGCTGGCGCTGTCCGTGGCCGACCGCATCCTGATGCTCTCGAGCTCGGCCTATTCGGTCGTGAGCCCCGAGGCCTGCGCGTCGATCCTGTGGAAGGATACCGAGCGCGCGAATGAGGCCGCCGAGGCGCTGAAGCTCACGGCCCCCGATCTGTTGGCGCTCGGCATCATCGACGGCATCGTTGACGATAGGGGCCTGTCTCATGAGGAGATCGCCGGTGCCGTCATGTCCTCGGCATTTGCCGCCTTCGATACGCTTGGGCGGCTCGACGACGCGACTCTCACAAACCTCCGCTACCAAAAGTACCGCGCAATCGGTCAGTACCGCACGATGTGACAAAGGGACAGTCCGCATGTCACATTGGGAAAGGGTTCCTGTGTCACAAGTTTCTAACACCTCGTTTACAACGACGGTCTCATCAAACGCCATGGCCGTGGTGGACTATCTGTCCAAAAGCATGATGTCGGCGCTGCCGTTTATTGTCTGCGCGGCTTTGTTCCGCACCGTTGCCGTCATTATGGGCGAAGGCATGCTGGGCCTGTGGTCTGCCGATTCCGAAATCTATCGCCTGTTCTACAGTTGGCTCTATAACGCCGGCTACTACTTTTTGCCCGTTTATCTTGGTTGGGCGGCCGCCCGCCAGCTCGGTTGCTCGGAGCAGCTGGGCATGATGCTGGGCGGCGTATTGATTGCGCCCGATCTGCTTAAGCTCGTCGATGCCGCATCGACGACGGGGGCATCGATGACTTCTGTGTATGGCCTGCTTCCCGCGCCGGTCAACGATTACACGACGACTGTTATTCCGGTTCTCATCTCGGTGCCCGTGCTATGGCGAGTGGAGTGTTTCTTTCGGCGCGTTATCCCTCAGGCCGTGGCGTTTTCGTTTGTTCCGTTTGCGACCATGCTTGTCATGGTTCCGGTTTCGCTGTGTATTACGGCGCCGGCGGGCAGCTATCTGGGCATGCTGTTGGGCCAGCTTATGTTTATGCTTGGCAATTCCGGTGGCATCGTATCGTTGCTCACACTCATGGCGCTTGCCGCGGGCTGGGAGTTCCTTAAGATCGCGGGCGTCAGCAACGTTGTCCTATCGCTCGCCTATGCGCAGTTTATGAGTGTGGGAACGGATTCGTGCATCCTGATTGCCGCGACGATGGCAACGTTCGCCGTTTGGGGTATGCCCTTTGGCGCGTCGCTCCGCGTTGCGGATAAGGACGAGAAGGCGCTCATGCTGGGCTATTCAATCTCGGGTGTTCTTGGCGGCGTAAGCGAGCCGGCGCTGTACGGTTGCGGCTTTAAATATGGCAGGTGCCTGACGTGCATGGCCATTGGCGGCGCCGTCGGAGGCCTTGTTGCGGCCGTGGGCCACGTTACGGCCTATACCATCGGCATGACGAATGTCCTTATGGTCATTGGCTTTGCCACGGGCGGCATCTCGAACCTGCTGTGGTGCTGCGTTGCCGGCGGTGTGGCATTTGCGGTGTCTGCGGCGCTGAGCTACTGCTTTGGCGTGGTGCCGGCGCAGGGACAGGCGGCAGAAGACGGGGCCGATTCACCCGAAACAGTGGCGAGCGCTGCTGAAGTAAGCGCATAAACCTGTGCGACAAAAGGACGATTCTTTTGTCATGCTCCAAGGCCGTGGCCCGTGCGGGCTGCGGCCTCTTTGTATCTGGGAGACAAAGTGGCTACACTACAATCCGTTTGAGCAATAGATATATAGGTAGTACCGTGGGGGCGGATGCAGATGGTCGAGTGGATAGTTAAGCGCGCGCAGGGCGATCGTGCGCGTGTGGGCACGTTAGCGGGCATGGTGTGTATTGTCGCCAATGTGGCGCTTTGTGCTGCGAAGGGTGCCATTGGTGTGGTTTCGGGATCGGTTTCGATTGTGGCGGATGCCATGAACAACCTGTCCGATGCCAGCTCGAATATCGTGAGCGTGCTGGGCTTTAAGCTGGCGAGCAAGCCCGCCGACCCCGAGCATCCATACGGCCATGGTCGCTACGAGTACCTCTCGGGTCTTGTCGTGGCGGCGCTCGTGCTTCTCATTGGCCTTGAACTGGTGAAGTCCTCGTTTGAGCGTATCATCCACCCCGAACCTGTCGAGTTCTCGCTTGCCCTGGTGGCAGTCCTGGCGCTTTCGATGGTTGTTAAGCTGTGGATGGCGGCGCTCAACCAAAAGCTCGGCGACCGTATCGAGTCCGAGACACTGCATGCGACTGCCCAGGATTCCAAGAACGATGTTCTTGCCACAGGCGCCGTGCTGGCATGTGCAATTGTTTCGCAGGTGACGCACATCAATCTTGACGCATGGGTTGGCCTTGCCGTTGGCGCCTATATTGGCTGGAGCGGCTTTGAACTTATTCAAGATACGGTGAGCCCGCTTTTGGGTCAGTCGCCCGATCCTAAGCTGGTCAAGCACATTCGAGACAAGATCATGAGCTATCCCGGCGTTTTGGGAGTTCACGATTTGATGGTTCACGACTACGGCCCGGGCAGGAAGTTCGCAAGCGCTCACGCCGAGATGGCAGCCGAGGCCAGCCCGCTGGAAAGTCACGACACGCTCGATAACATCGAGCAGTCGTTTAGGAACGAAGACGGCATGATCGTCACGCTTCACTACGATCCCATCGTGACCGATGACCCCAAGGTGGCGAGCATGCGCTTGCGCATTCACGCCATGGCTCAGGAGATCGATAACCGCCTCTCGATTCATGACCTACGCTGTGTGCCGGGTCCTACGCACACCAACGTGATCTTTGACTGCGTGCGTCCCTCGGATCTGCAGATGAGTGCCGAAGACTTAAAGCACGCGCTGGCACAACGGGTCGAATCGGAATATCCCAAGTCGATTGCCAAGATTACGATCGACGAGGACTACGTAGGGCATACCCACGAGTAAGGCTGTGCCGGCAAAGCAAGTTATACAGAAGGGGAGAGCATGAAGCGCCTATACCTACTCCGCCACGGCCAGACGGAATTCAACGTCAAAAAGCTGGTCCAGGGCCGCTGCGATTCACCGCTGACCGACCTGGGCCGCAAACAAGCGGGAATGGCAGCCGCATGGCTCAAGAGCCACGACGTTGTCCCCGACAAAGTGGTCTCTTCGCCCTTAGGCCGAGCCATGGACACAGCTCAGCTCGTCGCATGCGAGCTCCTCGGCCCGGACGCAGCAGCCGAGCCCTGCGAAGGCATTATCGAGCGCTGCTACGGCTCCTTCGAAGAAGGCCCCCACGACGCTCTGCCCACCGACGTCTGGGAACCCGGCGAGGACTTGGTCCCTTACGGAGGAGAAGGAAGCCAGGCACTGCAAGAGCGCATGGTAGACACCCTCACCAATCTCATGAGCGCCGAGGGCATCGAAACCCTCCTAGCAGTAAGCCACGGCAGCGCCAGCCGCCAATTCATCAAGGCCGCAGCCCCAGAGGGCTTCAAGCTCCCAACAAAACTCCCCAACTGCGCCATCATGGTCTTCGATTTTGACGATACGCGAGAAGAGGACGATACGCCCCAATGCAAGTTCACCTTGCAACAAATTGTGGATCCCCAACAAAGTAATTAGCTGAGCTAGCAGAGTTAAGCAGACATCAACGTGTCGTCTCCCGAGCTTGGCAGAGGGGCGGCGAAATATATTAAGTTTGTCGCGAGTTCCGCACGCAAAGGAAAGCACTTAATGTGCTTTCCGTCTTGCGCAGGACTGTAGAGCAGCAAACTTAATATATTTCGCCGCCCCTCTGCCAAGCCCAGGCGACTCCACGCACTTTACCTGCGTAAACAATGTGAGTGAAATATGAATCTCGATGGATACGCCCGCAGCCGTGTATACTAAACAGCTGTGTGTAACCAGGGGAGTATTCTGGCTGGACAAAATGCCTGCTTAATAGGGTTGTCAGGTAGTCCAGGCGAAATACAAGGCTGGGGAGCACGTCGTGTAAGTAGTGGTCCTCTAGGGGCGTACGCTCGGTGGCGTACGCATTGTCCCAAGACCACGCGAGAGTTGGGATCATATCTTGATCAGCATGATTCTCGGCCGCAAGATTGGCATGACCCAGGTTTGGGACGAGGACGACAACGTCGTTCCCGTCACGGTCATCCAGGCTGGCCCCTGCGCTGTCTCGCAGGTTAAAACTCAGGCAACCGACGGCTATGACGCCGTCCAGATCGGTTTCGGCGACATCAAGGCCAAGAACGTGAACAAGCCCATGGCTGGTCACTTCGCCAAGGCTGGCGTCGAGCCTGTCCGTTTCCTTCGTGAGGTCCGCGTCGAGAACGGCGAGGAGCACAAGGTCGGCGAGGTCGTCACCGTCGCTGATTTCGCTGATGTCGAGAAGGTCGACGTCATCGGTACCTCCAAGGGTAAGGGCTTCCAGGGTCGCATCAAGCGCTGGGGTCAGCGCCGCGGTCCTATGACGCATGGTTCTCACTTTCAGCGTCACCCCGGTTCTATCGGTCAGTGCGCCTACCCGGCGCGCGTCCTCAAGGGCGTCAAGATGGCCGGTCACATGGGTAACGAGCGCGTTACCGTCAAGAACCTTTCCGTTGTCCGCATCGATGCCGAGCAGAACCTCATCTTGGTCAAGGGCGCTGTCCCGGGTGCCAAGAATGGTCTCGTCGCCATCCGTATGGCCTAAGGGCCCAGCCCATTTAGCCCAGCGTCATACCAAGGAGAACACTTAAATGGCAAAGTTTGAAGTAAAGAACAGCGAGGGCAAGAAGGTCGCCGAGGCCGAGCTCGCCGCTGAGGTGTACGGCATCGAGCCGAACATCCACGTTATGCACCACATCGTCAAGTGCCAGATGGCCTCTTGGCGTCAGGGCACCCAGTCCGCTAAGGGCCGCTCTGAGGTTTCCGGTGGCGGCAAGAAGCCTTGGCGTCAGAAGGGCACCGGCCGTGCCCGCCAGGGTTCCATCCGTGCTGCCCAGTGGCGTCACGGTGGCGTTGTCTTCGCCCCCAAGCCCCGTTCCTACGCTAAGCGTATGAACAACAAGGAGGTCAAGCTGGCTATGCGCTCCGCGCTGTCCGCCAAGCTGGCCGATGGCGAGCTCGTGCTCGTCGACGACTACGGCTTCGAGAAGCCTTCCACCAAGGCTGCCGTCGCCATGCTCAAGGCTCTCGGCCTTGAGGGCAAGCGTCTGACCATCATCGTTCGCGATGAGGACGTCAACGCCTACCTGTCGTTCCGCAACATTCCCAAGACGTTCATCATCACTGCCGACGAGGCCAACACCTACGATCTCGTCAACAACAACGCCGTGCTGATGCCCGCCGACATCGCCGCTCACTTCGGGGAGGTGCTTGCATAAATGACCGCCCACGAGATCATCATCCGTCCGATCGTGTCCGAGCGTTCCTTCTCTGGTATGGAGCAGAACAAGTACACGTTCGAGGTCGCCAAGGATGCTAACAAGTATCAGATCAAGGACGCTGTCGAGGAGATCTTCGGCGTCAAGGTCGTTCGCGTGAACACCCTGACGGTCAAGCCCAAGACCAAGCGCGTGCGCTATGTCGCCGGCAAGACCCGTTCTTGGAAGAAGGCCATCGTCACGCTGGCCGAGGGCGACACCATCGAGGTCTTTGGCAACCAGGCCTAAGACTCGCTGCTGTTGAGTGAGCTCATGCCTCCCAAATAGGGGAGGCGAGAGCTCAAGGTTTTGGGCGTATAAAATGGACACGCCCGGAACCGTGTATACGTCCGGTGTCATCGCACCCGAGGCAGAACCTCGAATCCCTGTCTGCGATGGCTAACGGATTCCTATTGAAAGGGATTGTAATGGCTGTAAAGCACCTTAAGCCGACCTCCGCTGGTAGGCGTTGGCAGACGATCTCCGATTTCTCCGAGATCACCTGCACCAAGCCCGAGAAGTCTCTTCTCGAGCCCCTGCCCAAGAAGGCCGGTCGTAACAACAACGGCCGCATCACCACCCGCCACCAGGGCGGCGGCGTGAAGCGTCGTTACCGCGTGATCGACTTCAAGCGCAACAAGGACGGCGTGCCCGCCAAGGTTGCCACGATCGAGTACGATCCGAACCGTTCCGCTCGCATCGCTCTGCTGCACTACGCTGACGGTGAGAAGCGCTACATCCTGGCCCCCAAGGGCCTCGAGGTCGGTCAGACCGTCATGTCCGGTTCTGACGCCGACATCAAGCCGGGCAACGCTCTGCCCCTCGCCGACATCCCCGTCGGTACGCTCATCCACGCCGTCGAGTTCCAGCCGGGCAAGGGCGCTGCTATCGCTCGTTCCGCCGGTAACTCCTGCCAGCTGATGGGTAAGGAGGGCAAGTACGCCATCGTCCGTATGCCTTCCTCCGAGATGCGCCGCATCCTCGTTACCTGCCGCGCCACCGTCGGTGAGGTCGGCAACGCCGATCACGCCAACATCGTCATCGGCAAGGCCGGCCGTAAGCGTCACATGAACGTGCGCCCGACCGTCCGCGGTACCGTCATGAACCCTGTCGACCACCCGCACGGCGGTGGCGAGGGCAAGAACCACACCTCTGGTCGTCCCTCCGTTACCCCCTGGGGTAAGCCGACGAAGGGCCTTCGTACGCGCAAGAAGAAGAAGGTCTCGAACCAGCACATCATTCGTCGCCGTAAGAAGTAATTTCGGATACCGAGTTTTAGGAGAAAGCACTTATGAGCAGAAGTCTCAAAAAGGGCCCGTTCGTGGAGACTCGCCTTCTCTCGCGTATCACCGCGATGAACGAGGCTGGCAAGAAGGACGTCGTGAAGACCTGGTCCCGCGCGTCCACCATCTTCCCCGAGATGGTTGGTCACACCATCGCCGTCCACGACGGCCGCAAGCATGTGCCCGTGTATGTTACCGAGTCCATGGTTGGTCACAAGCTCGGCGAGTTCGCGCCGACTCGTACGTTCCGTGGCCACAAGGCCAAATAGGGGGTTAACCGTAAATGGCAACTAAGTCTATTGAAACTGAGGCCACCGAGGTTCGCGCCGTCGCTAAGTACGTGCGTGTTTCCCCCAGCAAGGCCCGCCTGGTGGTCGATCTGATCCGCCGCAAGCCTGTCGCTCAGGCCTTCGACATCCTCCACTTCTGCGACCGCGCCGTCGCCGTGGATGTCGAGAAGGTTCTCCGTTCCGCCGTTGCGAACGCCGAGAACAACAACGGTCTGCGTGCCGACAACCTGGTTGTCGCCGCTGCCTATGTTGACGAGGGTCCGACGCTTAAGCGCATCCGTCCCCGCGCCAAGGGTTCCGCTTCTCGCATTCTGAAGCGTACTTCCCACATCACCGTCGTCGTTGCTCCTCGAAAGGAGGCGTAAAGCTGTATGGGTCAGAAAGTCTACCCCACCGGCTTCCGTCTTGGCATCACCGAGAACTGGCGCTCCCGCTGGTTCGCAGAGAAGGATTACGCTAAGACCCTCGGTAACGATCTCGAGATTCGCAAGTACCTCGAGAAGCGTCTTTCCCGCGCAGCTGTCTCCCGCGTCGAGATCGAGCGCGCTGGCGACAAGGTGAAGGTCATCATCCTCACCGCTCGCCCCGGCGTTGTCATCGGTAAGAAGGGTGCCGAGATCGATACCCTCCGCACCGAGCTCGAGAAGGTCGCTGGCGTCTCCAAGGGCCAGCTCTCCGTCGACGTTGTCGAGATCAAGCGCCCCGAGCTCGACGCCAACCTCGTTGCTCAGTCTATCGCCGAGCAGCTCGAGGGCCGCGTTGCCTTCCGTCGCGCTATGCGCAAGGCTGTCCAGTCTGCCCGCAAGGCCGGCGCTAAGGGCATCCGTATCCAGTGCTCCGGTCGTCTCGGCGGTGCCGAGATGGGCCGTCGTGAGTGGTACCGCGAGGGTCGCGTGCCTCTGCACACCCTCCGTGCCAAGATCGACTACGGCACGGCTGTCGCCAGCACCACCATGGGCGCTTGCGGCGTGAAGGTCTGGATCTACCTGGGCGAGAAGCTCCCGGGCCAGCCTGTTCCTAACCCTGCACTCGAGGGCTCTTCCCGTCCTCGTCGTCGTAACTCCGAGAGGAGGGGTCAGTAGTGCTTGCCCCTAAGCGAATTCTTCACCGCAAGGTGCAGCGTGGCTCCATGAAGGGCCAGGCCAAGGGTAATACCGAGCTGCATTTCGGCGAGTTTGGTATCCAGGCTCTCGAGGCCCATTGGATTACCAACCGTCAGATCGAGGCCGCTCGTATTGCCATGACCCGCTACATGAAGCGTGGCGGTCGTGTCTACATCACGATCTTCCCCGATAAGCCCATCACCAAGAAGCCTGCCGAGACTCGCATGGGTTCTGGTAAGGGTAACCCCGAGGAGTGGGTGGCCGTCGTCAAGCCCGGTCGCATCATGTTCGAGGTCAAGGGCGTGCCCGAGGAGGTCGCTCGCGAGGCTCTGCGTCTTGCACAGCACAAGCTTCCCATCAAGACCAAGATTGTTGCTGCCAAGAACGCTGAGCAGCGCATCGAGAAGGAGATGGCTGAGGAGGCCGCTCTCGAGGCCAAGTGGGCTGCTGAGGACGCCGCCGCCGCCAAGGAGGAGAACTAATGAAGCCCGCAGAGATTCGTGAGCTCTCGGACGCTCAGCTCGTTGAGAAGCTGAAGGAAATGCGCGCCGAGCTCTTTAACCTTCGTTTCCAGATGGCCACCAGCCAGCTGGACAACACCGCTCGCGTCAACACCGTGAAGAAGGACATCGCTCGCGTCCTCACGGAGCAGCGCGCCCGCGAGATCGCAGCGGAGAAGTCCGCTGTCGCCGAGTAGGACCTAAGGAGAGAACATGACTGATTCGCGTAACTCGCGTAAGGTCCGTACGGGTGTCGTTACCTCCGTCTCCGGTGCCAAGACCATTGTTGTCACCATCACCGAGCGCAAGCGTCACCCCAAGTACGGCAAGATGATGACCAGCTCCAAGAAGCTGCACGCTCACGACGAGGAGTGCACGGCTGGCGTGGGCGATACCGTCCGCGTTATGGAGACCCGTCCTATGTCCAAGATGAAGCGCTGGCGCCTCATCGAGGTCGTCGAGCGCGCTAAATAAGCAGTCGCTCTTACGACTTGTACGTTTCCGAAGATGTGCGTATGCCTGGCTTGCATACCACGGGCCGTATAAAGGCTGCGCACCTCTCTTCGGTTCTTAGTTCGGAGGAACATCTACCATGATTCAGATGCAAACCATGCTGAACGTCGCCGACAACTCCGGCGCTCGCAAGATTCGCTGCATCAAGGTGCTTGGCGGTTCCAAGCGTCGTTATGCAGGCATCGGCGATGTGTTCATCGGTGCTGTCCAGGAGGCTACCCCTGGCGCCAACGTCAAGAAGAAGGACGTTGTCCGTTGCGTCGTCGTTCGCACCGTTAAGGAGATCCGCCGCAAGGATGGCTCCTACATTCGCTTTGATGAGAACGCCTGCGTTGTCATCAACAACGATGGTTCGCCCGTCGGCACCCGTATCTTCGGGCCCGTCGCTCGCGAGCTTCGTGACAAGAAGTACATGAAGATCGTCTCGCTCGCTCCCGAGACCCTGTAGTTAGGGGAGATATATGTATATCAAGAAGGGCGATAAGGTCCAGGTTCTCTCTGGTAAGGATCGCGGCAAGCAGGGCGTTGTCCTGCGTGCTCTCCCCGCCGAGAACAAGGTCGTTGTCGAGGGCGTTTCGGTCGTCAAGAAGGCCGTCAAGCCCAACGCTGCCAACCAGCAGGGCGGCATCGTTTCGCAGGAGGCTCCCATCGACGCCTCCAACGTCAATCTCGTTTGCCCCGAGTGCGGTAAGGTTACCCGCGTCGGTCACGAGAAGGACGGCAAGAACAAGCTGCGCGTCTGCAAGAAGTGCGGCCACAAGTTCTAAGCTGCCCGCAACATCAAGTTGCTAGCAAAGGCCCGGATGCCACGGCACCCGGGCCTTTTTCTATCCCCACTCATTTGGGACAGACTTAAATGACTTGTCGTTGGGGATGTTCTTAAACGGCTAGTTGATGGGGACAGTCTTTAGATTTGTATATCTGGCCATCTGGGATAGGCTTCAACGAAAGCGGCACCTAGGGACAGTCCTTTGATGTCTGGTGCCCCCAGAGGGGTGAAGTAATGCAGCTGGCTTTGTCTTTAGGGCTATGGTGCTCCGCCCCTATATGTTTCACAAGGTTTGTCGCATGCGCATTTACGCGCAGAGTCTTGCGCGATGATGCGCATGGCCGCGCAAATATCTGCTAACTATGGTTAAACAATGACCGATAAACAAATAAACACGCAAATACAAGCAAATGCGCGCGCATTTGTGCGAATATAAGGCTGTTGGAAATGAAGGACTTCCGATGACTCAGGAGGCACATAATGGCAGATTCCAAACAGGCTCCGCTCGACGCCGAAGCAGCCGCAAAAGCAGCGTTCACTTCGGTCCAGGACAAGCCATTCCCCGATGATATCTTTACGGCTCCCGAGCTTCGTTGGGCTGTGATCGGGTGCGGCGTTATCGCCAACCAGATGGCCCAGTCTCTCGCTCTTGCCGGTCGCAAGCTTGCGGGCGTCGCCAACCGCACGCTGTCCAAGGCTCAGGCTTTTGCTGAGCAATATGGCATCGAGAAGGTCTATGAAACGGTCGAGGACCTCTACGCCGATCCGAACATTGACGCAGTCTATATCACCACGCCGCACAACACTCACATCACCTACCTGCGATCCGCTCTGGCAGCCGGCAAGCACGTGCTCTGTGAGAAGGCTATTACCCTCAACTCCGCCGAGCTCGACGAGGCCCGCGCCATTGCCGGTGATCACAACGTCGTCCTAATGGACGCCACCACGGTGCTTCACATGCCCTTATATCAAGAGCTGCGTCGCCGCATGGATGACGGTGAGTTCGGCCGCATGAATCTCGCCCAACTCAACTTTGGCAGCTATAAGGAGTACGGCGACCTGACCAACCGCTTCTACAACCGCAACCTTGCTGGCGGTGCCATGCTCGATATTGGCGTGTATGCCCTGTCTGTCATGCGCCTCTTTATGGCGAGCCAGCCCGCTGAGGTTGTCTCGCTGGGCAATACCTGTGAGACCGGCGTTGACGTTGCGGGCGGCATCGTATGCCGTAATTCCGAACAGCAGCTGGGCGTGGTGAGCCTCACGCTCCACTCCAAGCAGCCCAAGCGCTCGGTCATCAGCTTCGATAAGTGCTACATCGAGGTCAACGATTATCCGCGTGCCGATCACGCGACCATCGTGTGGACTGCGGACGGCCACCGCGAGGAGGTCCACGCCGGCACCGAGGCTTACGCCCTGTGCTATGAGATGGCCGACCTGGAGAAGGCCGTTGCCGGCGACGACTCCAAGCGCGAGCTGCTGGATTATGCTTCTGATGTTATGGAGCTTATGACCAAGCTCCGCGCCGACTGGGGAGTTGTGTACCCCGAGGAGGAGTAAGCGATGCTTGCGGAAGATAGGCTCAACGCGATCGTGTCGATGGTGCAGCAGGCCGGCTCGGTTACCGTGCCGGAGCTTGCCGAAGCCCTGGGCGTGACGGCGTCTACCATTCGGCGCGACCTGCAGACGCTCGACCGAGCACACCGTATCGCCAAGGTGCACGGAGGTGCGACAAGTCTGGAGCGCGCGCACGTGACGCGCGACCTGACGATCAGCGAGCGCAGCGACCTCCATAACGACGACAAGGAGCGTATCTGCGCCCGTGCGGCGGCGCTTGTGGAGCCCGAGAGCTTTGTATACATCGACTCGGGCTCGACGACGCTGAGGCTCATCGAGCATCTTCCACACCTTGAAGATGTCACCTATGTGACCGATTCCGTGCTCCACGCTCAGCACCTTGCTTTGCGCGGCATGCGTACCGTGGTGTTGGGCGGCGAGCTCAAACCCGAGACCGAGGCGCTCGTTGGCCCCGATGCCTTGGCAACCTTAGACCGCTACAACTTCAACTGTGGCTTTTGGGGCTCTAACGGCATTGCCGCCGAGCAGGGCTTTACGACGCCCGATATCGAGGAAGCGCAGGTCAAGCGTATCTCGATGCGCCATACAGCCAAACGCTTCGTAATCTCGGACGCCAGTAAGTTTGGCATGGTGGCTCCCGTAAAATTCGCGGACTTCCGTGACGCAACGGTTATCACCGCGGGCGAGGTGCCCGCCAAGTACCAGACGATGGAAAACGTCATCACGGTTTAGCAACGGGGCGAAGTAAGGCCAAAACCACCACAAAGGCGCCTGTCCCCATTGTGGTGGTTCCGATGGCCCCGTCGGGCATGATTTCCCAGTACCCCTGTTTCCATACGACGTGATCATGCCCGCTGGGGCCATCGTATAGATATCGCTTAAAAGCGCCGTCACTTCGGCGCTATCAATCACTCAAACACAAGGTAATACGCAGGTTGTGACCCTCAGAAGGGGAGGGCTGGGCCTGCTCGTGCAAAAGGAGGAAACATGTCAGCTGCAAACGAGAAGGTTGGGGGCGGCACTTACGATGTCGTTGCCATCACGGCATGTCCAACGGGCATTGCTCACACATTTATGGCGGCCAAAGGGTTGGAAGACCAGGCAGCCAAGATGGGCGTGAGCATTAAGGTCGAGACTCAGGGTTCGGGCGGCGCTAAAAATGTACTGACCGCGGCAGACATCGCTGGTGCCAAGGGTGTCATCATTGCGGCGGATAAAAATGTCGAGCTCGATCGCTTCGATGGCAAGTCGGTTTACTCCTGTGCGGTGACGCGTGGCATTAATGACGCCGAGGAACTTATCAATATTGCGCTTGCGGGCAATGCGCCTATTCATCATGTGTCCGGCGGCGCCGCGGTACAGGCGGCTGCCGAGGGCGAATCCGAGGGTTTGGGCCGCAGGGTCTATAAGGACCTGATGAACGGCGTTTCGCACATGCTCCCCTTTGTTGTTGGCGGCGGCATCCTCATGGCGCTTTCGTTCTTGCTGGACCAGGCGGGACTGGGCACGAGCGCATACGGCCACAGCACTCCGGTCGCGGCCTTCTTTAACCTTGCGGGCAACCAGGCGTTCAACTTTATGCTCCCCATCCTTGCGGGCTATATTGCCATGTCCATTGCTGACCGTCCGGGCTTGGCCGCGGGCTTTGTGGGTGGCTGGATTGCAAAGCAGGGCTTTACGTTGGGCTATCTCACCACGGCAATGGATGCCGATGCCCAGGCTCAGCTTGTCTCTGCTGGCTTTTTGGGCGCGCTGCTGGTCGGTTTTGCCGCCGGCATTATCGTCAATGCGCTCAAGAAGGCTGCAAGCGTGCTACCCGAGTCGCTCGACGGTATCAAGCCCATGCTCATCTACCCCGTGCTGGGCATTCTCTTTACGAGTCTCTTTATGATGGCCGTTAACCCGATTATGGGCGTTATCAACACCGCCATTAGCGGCGCGCTCAACGGTCTTTCGGGCACGAGCATCGTTCTTTTGGGCATTATCTGCGCCGGCATGCAGGCGACCGACATGGGTGGTCCCATCAACAAGGCCGCATATGTCTTTGGCACCGCGGCCCTTGCCGAGCAAACGCTGCAGGGCAATATGATCATGGCTGCCGTCATGGCGGGCGGTATGGTACCGCCGCTGGTCATCGCGCTCTCCACGACGTTCTTTAAGAACCGCTGGACCGAGGCCGATCGCAAGGCAGGCCTGGTGAACTACATCATGGGTCTGTCGTTTATCACCGAGGGTGCCATTCCCTTTGCCGCGGCCGATCCGCTTCGCGTGTTGCCCGCCTGCATCCTGGGATCTGCGACCGCCGGCGGTCTGTCGATGCTCTTTGGTTGCGCGAGCCCCGCTCCGCACGGTGGCGCCTGGGTTATCGCGGTCATCACGAACCCGGTGCAGTACCTGTTGGCCCTTGCTATCGGCGCTGTGGTCGGCTGCTTGGTTCTGAGCTTCCTTAAGAAGCCTCTCGACAAGGCTACCGAGTAGCGGGAGCGGAAGGGTCTTGCCAATGGAAAGGCGGCAACGTCCACCAGGGACGTTGCCGCCTTTTGCTGTTTGGGGATTTGTCTCGATCTGTAACAGGAAGAGAGGGATATGGGTTCCAGATGTTACAAGCTGAGATATTTTTCCTGGTGGTCCCATAACGTCTCAATCTGTAACAGGAAGGTCAAAATGCGGGCTCCAGATGTTACAGATCGAGATGATTTCTCCGGTGGGATCCGAATATCTCAATCTGTAACATCTTGGGCCGATTTTGCCGAGTTATTGTTACAGATTGAGATTTTTCCTTGAGAGGGATTCGAATGTCTCGATCTGTAACAGATAGACCGGAAAATGGGCTCTAACTGTTACAGATCGAGACGTTTTGGGACCGCGGCTGAGCCATCGTGGCAAAACCACCACAAAGGTGCCTGTCCCCATTGTGGTGGTTTAGGGCTCCCAGGGGCAGGGGGCTTCGATGTGGATGTGCTCGCCGGTTACGGGATGCGTAAAGGACACGCTGTGGGCGTGGAGCATCAGGCCACAGGGACGCGGCGTTCCGTACAGGTCGTCGCCAACCAGGGGATGGCGCTCGCTCGCCAGGTGCACGCGAATCTGATGCTTGCGGCCGGTGAGCAACTCGACATCGATATACGAGCGCGTGGGCAGGCCACGGCGGCTCTTAAGGCGCTTGAGCACCTTCACGCGCGTCTGCGACGGCTTGCCGCTGGCGCCGACGCGCATCTTGCGGCTGTCGTGGCGGTCGCGGGCGATGGGCTTGTCGATGAGCTTCTCGTTCCAGTCGATCTTGCCCTCGGCCAGCGCCAGATAGTGCTTTTCGAAGGCGTGGTCGATCACCATCTGGTCAAAGGCGGGCTGCGTCTGTTTGTCGAGCGAAAACAGCACCACGCCGGTGGTGTCACGGTCCAGGCGATTGAGCGGCTGCATGTCGGTCGCGGCAAAGCCGTCGCCCATCGCCAGCAGCAGGTCGCTGGCGTAGTCGGTAAGTGTGCGCTCGCCGGTGCCGTCGCCGTGGACGATCATGCCGGCGGGCTTGTCGATGGCCATGAGCCAGGCGTCGCAGTAGAGGACTTGAGGTTCTTCGTTCACGTGTAAGCCTTTCGGTTAGCTAATTCCCACAAACATGCAGCCCGAGGTGGCGCCGCGCAGGCGGGCGGCGGGCTTGCGGCCGGCTTGAGCCGCCTCGACGGCGCGACGGACGCGAGCGACGGCACGGCCAATCTCATCGGCCTCGAGCAGGGTTCCGTCAACCATGAGACGACGCACGCCGGCATTGAGCAGCTGAGGAACCTGCGGTGTGAGGTCGATGGGGTAGGCGTCGTACAAGCGAGAGCGGCCGTGGATGTCGGTGCGGACGGGCATGACCTTTCCGTCGATATTCTTGAGCGAGAGCTTGCGGGCACGCAGGCGGCAGTTGGCACAATCGTGGATGCAGCCGTTGGCAACCTGCAGAATGCAATGCTCGCTTGTCATGACGCGCGGGCGGCCAAAGACGGTGATGCCCAGAGCCGCGGGCGCGGCGGCTCCGAGCGAGACAATCTCGTCGAGTGTGATCTCGGGCGAGAGCCAAAACGCACCGGCTCCGCGCCCGGCAAGCGCCTCCATGCAGGGTGTGTTGTGCACCGGCAGGCAAGAGCGAATCTCGGCCGTGGCGCCGGCATGCGCGGCTACGGCGAGCTCGGAGATATTGCCGACGGCGACGGTGGCTCCGGCATTGATCCAGGGATCGACGCGTACGTGGTCAACGGCGCGGCAGACCTCGTCGAGTACGGGTACGATGCCCTGCTCAAATGCATCGGCGGGGGAGACACCGGCGGCCTCGAGCGCATCGGTGGTCATATAGATGCGCGTGGCGCCCTCGGCACGAGCTGCCTCGGCGGCTTCGAGCGTGTTGACGGTGGCGCAGATCTGCGGCTCGTCGCGGTAGTGCTCGGGCATGGGTCGCGTACATTTGTCGAGCACCGGCAACTCGAGCGTTTTCTCGCGCTCCTCGTACGGTGCCAGAATGGCCTCTTCCAGCGCCTTACAAGCGGCGGCGCGCACCTTGTGCACGGCGGAAAAGCCCATACCGCAGCCGGCGTCGAGCGAAACGTCAAAGCTTGCGGCCTCAAAGGGAGAGGAGCCCATGCGCCCGACGTGCTCAACCAGATCGGATGCCTCGACGGCGCGGGTCTTGGCGGCCTCGACGGTGAAGCCCGTGGCGGTGGCGGTGAGCGCGGGGTTGTCACAGCAGGTGAGTGTGACAGTAAACGGCTCGCCCAGGCGCGCCACGACGGACACGTCAACAGCTCGGCGGCGCAGCACATCGCGCTTGAGCGCGGCGCCAGCGGCGTCGATGGCGCGCTGACTGCGAATCACGCGGACGCGGCAGCCCTCGGGCATGCTGCGGGGCACGCGGCACTCAATGATGTCACCGGCGGCGGCATCATCGGCGGCAATGGTGGTCAGGAACTGGTCAAACTCGTTATCGTGGCGAAGCTCCAGCAGGTCGCCCTTGCCCACGGGCTCAAACAACTCAATGCGGGCGATGGCGGCGCGCCGACGGCGGTCGTCGGGCTTGAGGCCGCGCACATCGCGGTTGGCCAGACGGCTGCCCAGTACCGTGCCTACGATCTGGCCGCGGTTGTTGGAACGCTCATAGCTCATCATCTCGTCGCCCGAGGTGCCGTCCTGATAGGCGTGCGTAAAGTCGCGGTTGAAGCAGCGCTTGAGCTGGCGCTGGCGGGCGGCTACCTCGTCCTTATCTACGGCGACCCCGGCCAGCATGTCATCAATCTGGTGACGATACACATCGACGATGGAATACACGTAATCGGGGGCCTTCATGCGGCCCTCGAGCTTGAGCGATGCGGCGCCGGCGTCATACAGACGGCGAACAAGCTGCGACGTGTTGGTGTCGCGCGGGCACAGCGCGCGCTCGCGACCGGCAGGGGAGAGCGAGCGGCCGTTCTCGTCGATCAGCTCGTAGGGCAGGCGGCAGGGCTGGGCGCACATGCCGCGGTTGGCCGAGCGGCCCGCCATGGCAAAGCTCGAAAGCAGGCACAGGCCCGAGTAGCAAAAGCAGATGGCACCGTGGCTAAAGACCTCGAGGTCCACATCGGGCGCGGCGTTGTGAATGGCGGCGATCTCGTCGATGGAGAGCTCGCGCGAGAGAGTCACGCGGTCGGCGCCCTGCTCACGGCACCAAAGGGTTCCGCGGTCGTCGTGGATGTTCGCCTGGGTCGAGATATGTGTCTCGATGCCGGGCATGGTGCGCTTGACCTCAAAGAACAGGCCCCAGTCCTGGATAATGAAGGCGTCGGCGCCCAGCGTGGAGCAGCGATGGATGAGTTGCAGCGCATCGCCCATCTCGGACTGTTTGATGACGATGTTTACCGTGACGTAGACGCGCGACCCGGCTAGATGCGCGGCGCGGCAGGCTTGCTCAAAGGCCTCGTCGGTAAAGTTGGTGGCCTTGCGGCGGGCGTTGAAGCTGCCCATGCCGCAGTAGATGGCGTCTGCCCCGGCGGCGAGTGCGGCGGCAAAGGGCTCGGGCCCTCCGGCGGGCGCCAAAAGCTCGGGTCTGCGGTTGGTGGTTCGACTGGCGGTTGCGGTCATATCCTGCCTTTCAAAATGCTCAGATAATCAAAAGTATAGTGGCGCCGTTGCGGCAGGCGATGCCCGTGCTCCAAGCGGGATAAAGTCTTCAGCAGCTTGGACTGGCTGCTCCACATGAGAACCGTTCAGCGGTTCGGGGAGACCGTTGGGCGATAAAATATTCTCGCAAGCTGATAATATTCTTGCATCAAACAGAAACCTTGAGTACCATCCCAATCAAGCGCGGTGTTCAGACCGAACTGTGCCTCCCGGTGTGAACGCCGCGCTCACGCTTTCTCAACTGATCGTAAGGAGATAAACATGAGCAAGACCGTCGTGTCTTCCGATAACGCACCCGCAGCCATCGGCCCGTATTCCCCTGGTATCCAGACCGGCAACATGGTGTTCCTGTCCGGCCAGCTGGGCATCGACCCCGCAACCGGCAAGATGCCCGAGGGCGTCGAGGCCCAGGCTAAGCAGTCCCTCGCCAACGTCGAGGCCCTGCTGACCGCTGCCGGCGCTACCTTTGCCGATGTCGTCAAGACCACGGTCTACCTGGCCGACATCGCCGACTTCGCCGCCGTGAACGAGATCTACGCCTCCAAGTTCGAGGCCCCGTTCCCCGCGCGCAGCGCCTTCCAGGTTGCCGCCCTTCCGGCTGGCGGTCTGGTCGAGATCGAGGTCGTTGCCGCTCTCTAAGGCGTTGGCCACAACTAAACATGACATGCAAAAAGACCCTGCAGCGCGTGCGAGCTGCAGGGTCTTTTGTCAAGTGACGGATCGCTTGTGGAGCCGCGCTTCATGTTGCCCGTTAGCCCTCCTTGCGAACTTTTTGCAGGTAGCGGTAGACGCTGGGCTCCGAGATACCCAGCGCGGTGGCGGCGCAGGCCACGGCGCCCTTGAGCATGAACACCCCGTTGCCGTTGAGGTGGCGAATGACGTCCACGCGGTCGCTCTGACCAAGCGACGCCACATCCAGCCCGCGCGTGCTCAGCAACTCGGCAATGCTGCGGTCGATGAGCTCCTGTGTGGACTCCGAAAGGCTTTCGACCTCGATAGGGGCGGGCTCCGTGCGCGTCGGCGCCGCGTCGAAGCACGCCATGAGCTGCTGCGCCATGGCGTTGATGGAGCGCACGGTCGAGAGGTCGGTGTTGACGCAGAGCATACCGACGATCTCGTCATTCTCGCGGATAAAGTACGTCGCTGACTCCAACGTCTTGCCGCCGGCACCGCGCCCCTCGTAGCCCGTAATAAACGGCAGGTCGCGATACTTGGCGTCGTGCATGATCTTGAGTGCCAGATCGGTGGCGGGACCGCCGACCTTGCGGCCGCTCACGATGCCGTTGCGAATATCAACGATGGCGTGGTCGGGATCCGAGAAATCGTGCAGCACGATTTCGCTGTTTTTGCCGAGTATCTGCTCCAGAAAATCGACCATCGGCAAAAAGCGACGTACGGTCTCGTTCACGGGCAACTCCTTTGGGTGAAATCGGAAATGTTCATAACAATTTTTTCTCATGGTAACACGCTGCCCATCATCTCGTATATCCGCAGGTACATTGCGTAATGCAGACGAACGGTAGGAATTAAGCGGTAAACGGTTGACCAAAAGAAAAGTTAGATGGTATTTTGACCAGACACTTTCCTGACCTGCGGAAATGCGTTATTTCAGCTGAAGAATAGTCTGATAACAAAAAATTATTATTGAGAATGAGAATCATCTTTAATACGATATGCAATGAAGGCACAACCTCAACCCCGCACTGCGTCACAATAGAGCGTTAGATGCGAAAACAACTACTTCGAGGATTGGTGGTCAAATGACCCAGGAGACGGTTACGAACGGCACTGAAGCCCTGTTCACTCGCGAAGGCATGCCTCCCGTTAAGGAAATGATCCCGTGTGCCCTTCAGCACGTACTGGCATCGTTTGCCGGCATCATTACCCCGGCGGTCATCATGGCCGGCGTCTACGGCTTTAATAGCCAGCAGAGCACCGACATCATCCAGGTCGCGCTCATTCTTTCGGCGATCGATACGGCCCTTCAGGCCTTCGCTCCCTTCCGTCGTATCGGCGGCGGCCTGCCCATCGTCATGGGCGTTTCGTTCGCGTTCCTGCCGGCCCTGCAGGCCATGGGTGCCTCGGGTTTTAGCTTTGGCGCGCTGCTGGGCGGCGAGATTGTCGGCGGTGCCGTCGCGGTCCTCTTTGGTCTGGCCTACAGCAAGATCAAGTGGCTGTTCCCGCCCGTCGTGACCGGTACGGTCATCTTCTCCATTGGCGTCTCTCTCTATCCCACGGCCGTCAAGTACATGGCCGGCGGTATGGGTACGCCGCTGTGGGGCACCCCGCAGGCGTGGTGCGTCGCTCTTATCACCTTCGCCGTGGTCTTTGCGCTCGCCAACTTTGGCAAGGGCACGCTCAAGCTGGGATCCGTGTTCTTTGGCATGATCGTTGGTATGATCGTCTCCATTCCCTTTGGCATGATCGACTTCTCCAGCGTCGCCACCGCCCAGGTCTTCGCCCTTCCCAAGCTCATGCCCTATGCGCTCGAGTTTGATCCCGAGGTCTGCATTACCCTCGCCGTCGTGTTCCCCATGGTTGCCATCCAGGTTATCGGCGACGTCTCTGCCGCCTGCCTGGGCTCCATCGACCGTATGCCCACCGAGCGCGAGCTCTCCGGCGCTATCGTGTCCCAGGGCCTCACCTCTATGGTCGGCGGCCTGCTGGGCGGTCTTCCCACCAGCGCCCTTGGCCAGAACGTGGGCATCATCTGCTCCAACAAGGTCGTCAACAAGTGGGTCTTTGTGATCATCGCGGCCGTCTTTGCCATCGCCGGCCTGTTCCCGCAGCTCTCTGCCGTCCTTTCCGCTATCCCGCAGCCCGTCATCGGCGGCGCGACCGTCGGCGTCTTTGGCACCATCACCATGAACGGCGTGCGCATGTTCACCCGCGAGGGCCTCACGCAGCGCACTACCACCATCGTCGGTACCTCCGTCGTCTTTGGCCTGGGTATCTGGATGGCCAGCGGTTGCCTTGCCGGCGAGGGTATGCCCACCTGGGTGCCCACCGTCATCGGCTCCAATGCCGTAACCCCCACCGCCATCATGGCCATTGTCCTTAACCTGATTCTTCCGCAGACGCCGGTCGTGGCTCAGCACATCGATGCTGCCAAGGACGCTGCCGTGGATCTGGTCTTGCCCGAGAGCAAGAAGTAACCAATTCGGTGCTATTCGTCGGCGGGCGCATCGCCTCGTCCGCCGACGTCATGCGGCGCCAAGCCGCACTTCAAAGGGTTTGTCCCTTTGGTGAAGCGTTGACGGGAGAGGGCCCGTTTCCGGTGTAGGCCGGCGCTTCGCACTCCGCCATGTCAGAGGTGTCAAACCCCGCCCCTGATGTTGAAGGGAGCATTTATGCTTCTGGTCGCTAACGGTTCCGTCTTTACCCGCAATGCTCAGGCCCCGTTCATTCCAAACGGTGCGGTCGCCATTGACGGAGATACGATCGTCGAAGTAGGTCCCGAGTGCGAGCTCAAGGCCAAGTACCCGGATGCCGAGTACGTCGATGCCCAGGGCAACCTCATCATGCCCGGACTCATCAACTGCCACACCCACATCTACTCGGGTCTGGCCCGCGGCCTTGCCATTAAGGGCTGCAACCCCACCAACTTCCTGGAGAATCTTGAGCAGCAGTGGTGGAAGATCGACGACAATCTGACGCTCGACGGCACCAAGGCAAGCGCCTATGCCACGATTCTGGACTCCATTCGCGATGGTGTCACCACGATCTTCGACCACCACGCGAGCTTCTGCGAGATCCCGGGAAGCCTCTTTACCATTAAGGATGCAGCTCAGGAGCTGGGCATGCGTTCGTGCCTGTGCTACGAGGTCTCCGATCGCCGCGGCCAGGAAAAATGCAACCAGGCCATTGCCGAGAACGCCGAATTTGCCCAGTGGGCCGCCAAGGAGCGTCGCGACAACGACAACCACATGATCGCTGCCATGTTTGGCGGACATGCCACCTTTACACTTTCGGACGAGACCATGGATAAGATGGCCGAGGCCAACAACGGCCTGACCGGCTTCCACATCCATGTGTGCGAGGGCATGAACGACGTGTGGGATTCCCGCCTCAACCGCGGTGGTATCAGCCCCGTCGAGCGCCTGCTGCAGCACAACCTGCTGGGTCCCGACACCATGCTCGGCCACTGCATCCACGTGACGCCTGCCGAGATGGATATCGTCAAGGAGTCCGGTACCTGGCTCGTCAACAACCCAGAATCCAATATGGGCAACGCCGTAGGCTGCGCCCCCGTGCTCGAGTTCTTCCGCCGCGGCATCCCCGTGTGCATGGGCACCGATGCCTACACCCACGATATGCTCGAGAGCCTCAAGGTCTTCCTGATCATTCAGCGTCACAACGCCGCTATGCCCAACGTGGGCTGGTGCGAGGCAATGACGATGCTGTTCGAGAACAACGCCAAGATGGCCAGCAAGTACTTCGATCGCAAGCTCGGTGTGCTCGAGGCCGGCGCTGCCGCCGACGTCATCGTCATGGACTACAAGCCCTTTACGCCGCTGAGCGAGGAGAACATCGACGGCCACATGCTCTTTGGCATGATGGGCAAAAACTGCCGCACCACCATCATCAACGGCCGCGTCCTATACAAGGATCGCGAGTTCGTTGGCATTGATGAGGACAAGATCAACGCGTGGACCATGGCTGAGTCCAAGAAGCTCTGGAGCACGCTCAACGAACGCACCTACTAATTACAAGTAGATTCACGCGCGTCGGATGTTTCGCCGCGTTCGACGCGCGTATAGGCGGCCTCCGCGGGGTCGCCGGCGCTGTGCTAGCGCTACACCGTATTTGCGCCCGTCGCGCGGTCTCGCCGGGCGTTACAGAGAGGAGCTCATTATGAGCGACATCATGAGGCCGATCCCGTTTTCGCAGCTGATGAACTGGATCATCGAGGAGCACAAGACTCAGGGCGCCGTCTTTGGCGTGCGCAAGATGGTCACGACCAACCAGGAGGGCGCGCTTCCCATTTTTGACGAGCGCATCGAGACTCCGTTTGGCCCGGCCGCCGGTCCCAATACGCAGCTGGCCCAGAACATCGTGGCATCCTACGTGGCCGGTTCCCGCTTCTTTGAGCTCAAGACCGTTCAGGTTATGGACGGCGAGGAGCTCTCCAAGTGTGTGAACAAGCCCTGCATCGTGGCGCAGGACGAGTGCTACAACTGCGAGTGGTCGACCGAGCTCGAGGTTCCGCAGGCCTTTGCCGAGTACGTGAAGGCATGGTTTGCCTGCCACCTGATCGCTCGCGAGTACGGCCTGGGCAGCCCGGATGGTTTTGTCTTCAACATGTCCGTGGGTTATGACCTCGAGGGCATCAAGAGCCCCAAGGTCGATGCATACATTGAGGGCATGAAGGACGCCAGCGGCTCCGAGGTTTGGAACGAGTGCCGCACGTGGGCGCTCGCTAACCTGGACAAGTTTGAGAATGTCGATGCCGCGTTTGTCGAGTCCATCCCGGCGCGCGTCTCCAACTCCATTACCGAGTCCACGCTGCATGGCTGCCCGCCGGCGGAGATCGAGCGCATCGCGACCTATCTGATTACCGAGAAGGGTCTCAACACCTACATCAAGTGCAACCCCACGCTGCTGGGCTATGAGTTTGCTCGCCAGCGCCTCAACGAGCTGGGCTTCGACTACATCGTCTTCGATGACACGCACTTCCGCGAGGATCTGCAGTGGGTCGACGCTGTGCCCATGTTTGAGCGTCTGATTGCCCTGTGTGCCGAGCGCGGCCTGGAGTTTGGCGTCAAGCTGACCAACACGTTCCCCGTCGACGTGACGAGGAACGAGCTGCCCTCCACCGAGATGTACATGTCCGGCCGTTCGCTGTTCTCGCTGACCATCGAGGCCGCCCGTCGCATTACCGAGCAGTTCGATGGCAAGCTGCGCATTAGCTACTCTGGCGGTGCTACGGTCTACAACATCCGCGCCCTGTACGATGCCGGCATTTGGCCCGTCACCCTGGCGACCGACGTACTCAAGCCTGGTGGCTACGAGCGCTTTAGCCAGATGGCTGGCGAGTTTACCGACCTGGATGGCAAGCCGTTCGCGGGCGTCTCTCTCGGGGCCGTGACTGCGATCCAGACCGACTCGCTCACCAACCCGCTCTACAAGAAGCCGCTGCGCCCGCTGCCCGACCGCAAGGTCGCCGGCAAGAGCCCGCTTTCCGACTGCTTTACCACGCCGTGCCGCACGAGCTGCCCCATCCAGCAGGATATTCCCGCCTATCTGGCGGCTGTTGACGAGGGCCGCTACGAGGACGCACTCAACATCATCATCGAGCGCAACGCCCTGCCGTTCATCACCGGTACCATCTGCCCGCATCCCTGCGGCCGTGCCTGCGAGCGTGCGTTCTACGAGCCCGAGGGCGCCCAGATCCGCGCCAGCAAGCTCAAGGCCGCCCGCGAGGCCATGACGGCCGTGCTGCCCAAGCTGCGCGCCCAGGCCATCGCCAACGACGGCGAGCGCAACGTTGCCGTTATCGGCGGCGGCCCGGCCGGCCTGGCGACGGCGTTCTTCCTGACGCGTGCCGGCGTGCCCGTCACCATCTTCGAGGCCCGCGATTCGCTCGGCGGCGTGGTCCGTCACGTGATCCCCGAGTTCCGTATCGCCAGTGACGATATCTCTCACGATGCCGAGCTCTGCTTGGCCTTTGGCGCCAAGGTACAGCTCAATGCTCGCGTGGATTCCATTGAAGAGCTCAAGGCCCAGGGCTTTACCAACGTGGTCGTGGCCACCGGTGCCTGGATGCCCGGCTCTGCGGGCTTGGGCGAGGGTGCCGAGCTCGACGTGCTGGAGTTCCTCGAGGCCGCCAAGAAGGGCGAGAAGCTCGAGCTGGGCGAGGATGTCGTAGTCATTGGCGCCGGTAACACCGCTATGGATGCGGCTCGCGTGGCCAAGCGCCTGGCTGGTGTGAAGAACGTGCGTCTGGTGTATCGTCGCACCAAGAAGCAGATGCCCGCCGACGAGGAAGAGCTTGATCTTGCTCTTGCCGACGGCGTTGAGTTCTGCGAGCTGCTGGCGCCCAAGGCACTCAACGGCGCCGTGCTGACCTGCGACGTTATGGGGCTTGGCGAGCCGGATGCAAGCGGCCGCCGCAGCCCCGTCGCCACGGGCGAGACCGTCGAGCTTCCCGCCACCACGGTGATCTGCGCCGTGGGCGAGGGCATCGATGCCAGCCTGTACGACGCCGCGGGCGTCGAGCACGACCGTCGCGGCCGCCTTGCCGCCACCTCCACCGGCGTCGAGGGCGTTTGGGCTGCCGGTGACTGCCGTCGCGGTCCGGCCACCGTGGTCGAGGCTATCGCCGACGCCGCCGAGGTCGCCCGCGCCATCGCCGGCGTGGACTTTAACAAGTACGCCGACTGCAACGAGCAGGCCGGCCGCGAGGACACCTGCTACGAGCGCAAGGGGTCGCTGTGCCGCGACAAGCGCAACTGCACCAAGACCCGCTGCCTGGGCTGCGGCTCGGTGTGCGAGGTCTGCTGCGATGTGTGCCCCAACCGCGCCAACGTGGCAATTAAGGTGCCGGGCCTGGCCAAGCATCAGGTCGTCCATGTCGACGGCATGTGCAACGAATGCGGTAACTGCGCCGTGTTCTGCCCCTACCAGGAGGGTCGTCCCTACAAGGACAAGCTCACCCTGTTCTGGAGCGAGCAGGACATGGAGAACTCCGAGAACGAGGGCTTCCTGGCCGTGGACGAGGACCACTTTAAGGTTCGCGTCGCCGGCACGGTCCGCACCGTCTCGGTCGATGCCGTCAACACCGGTCTTCCCGAGGCCGTCCGCCTGACCATCAGGGCCGTGCGCGACAACTATTCGTACCTTCTTAAGAAATAGGCGAGTCTCTTATGGCCAAATCCATTCAACATAACGTGGCCTACGTTGCCTGCGGAAGTGGTTGCGCTTCCGCAGGCGGCGACGCCCGCTGCAGCGAAGGCTGCATTGGCTGTGGCGCCTGCGTCACGGCCTGCCCCTACGGCGCCATTGCGCTGGTCGATGGCATCGCCCGCGTGGATCGCTCCAAGTGCACGGGCTGTGGCCTGTGCGGCATGGCGTGCCCGCAGCGCGTGATTGCCTTCGTTCCCGGCTACCAGAACATTCTGGTGCGCTGCAACAACACCGATAAGGGCGCCATCGCTCGCAAGATCTGCGACACGAGCTGCATCGGTTGCGGCATGTGCGCTAAAAAGTGCCCTGCCGGCGCTATCCGCATCGAGGACAACTGCGCCCATATCGACGGCGTGGACTGCCTGTCGTGCGGCATGTGCGCCGTCGTCTGCCCGCATGGCGCCATCCACGACCGCACCGGCATCGCCGCCGGCGTGTAGAAGGGAATCACCATGGCACAGGAATTCACTTTTACCGTTAACGGCGTCGAGCGCACGACGACGGAGAATAAACCGCTGCTGCGCTACCTGCGCGACGACCTGCATATCCATTCCGCCAAGGATGGCTGCTCCGAAGGCGCTTGCGGCACCTGCACCATCCATGTGGACGGTGCGGCCGTCAAGGCGTGCGTACTGACCACCGCTCTTGCCGCCGGTCGCAACATCGTGACCGTCGAGGGCCTGCCCGAGGACGTGCGCGAGGCCTTTGTGTACGCCTTTGGTGCCGTGGGCGCCGTGCAGTGCGGTTTTTGCATCCCCGGCATGGTCATGGCGGGCGCGGCGCTCATCGCTGAGGACCCCGAGCCCACCGAGGAGCAGATCAAGTATGCCATTCGCGGTAACGTCTGCCGCTGCACCGGCTACAAGAAGATCATCGAGGGCATTTCGCTGGCAGCTGCGGTGCTCCGCGGCGAAAAGCAGATCGACGAGGACCTGGAGCGCGGCGACGACTACGGTGTGGGCAAGCGCGCCTTCCGCATCGACGTGCGCAAGAAGGTGCTCGGCGAGGGCAAGTATCCCGACGACATCGACGAGCTCGATCAGCCGGGCCTGACCTATGCTAGCGCCGTGCGCTCCAAGTATCCGCGCGCCCGCGTGCTCTCCATTGATACCTCCAAGGCCGAGGCCCTGCCCGGTGTGGTGGGCATCCTGCGCGCCGAGGACGTGCCGGTCAACCAGGTCGGCCACCTTATCCAGGACTGGGATGTCATGATCGCCCAGGGCGATATCACCCGCTGCGTGGGTGACGCCATCGTGCTGGTGGTTGCCGAGGACGAGGCGACGCTCGAGAAGGCTAAGAAGCTCGTAAAGATTGATTACGAGCCGCTGGAGCCCGTGCGCAACATTGTCGAGGCTAGGGCTGCCGACGCCCCGCGCCTGCATGACAGTTTCTTTGCCTTTGGCAACACGGTGGAACTCAAGGACAACGTGTGCCAGAGCCGTCACGTGACGCGCGGCGACGCCGCCAAGGCGCTAGCGGAGAGCGCGTTCACCGTGACGCAGCGCTTTACCACGCCCTTTACCGAGCATGCCTTCTTGGAGCCCGAGTGCGCCGTCGCCTTCCCGTACAAGAACGGCGTCAAGGTGCAGTCGACCGACCAGGGTGCCTACGATACGCGCAAAGAGTGCGCCCACATGTTTGGCTGGGACAACGAGCCCGAGCGTGTGGTTGTCGAGACCATGCTTGTGGGCGGCGGTTTTGGCGGCAAGGAGGACGTTTCGATCCAGCACCTGGCCGCGCTTGCTGCCTATAAGCTCCAGCGTCCTGTGAAGTGCAAGCTCACACGTGCCGAGTCGCTCGCGTTCCATCCCAAGCGCCACGCCATGGACGGCACCTTTACGCTGGGCTGCGACGCCGAGGGCAACTTTACCGGTCTGGACTGCGAGATCAACTTTGACACCGGCGCCTACGCGTCGCTGTGCGGCCCGGTGCTCGAGCGCGCCTGCACGCATGCCGTCGGCCCCTACAAGTACCAGAACACCGACATTCGCGGTTTTGGCTACTACACCAACAACCCGCCCGCCGGCGCGTACCGCGGCTTTGGCGTTTGCCAGTCCGAGTTTGCGCTCGAGAGCCTGATCGACCTGCTGGCAGAGAAGGTCGGCCTGGATCCGTGGGAGATTCGTTACCGTAATGCCATCGAGCCGGGTGAGGTTTTGCCCAACGGCCAGATCGCCGATTGCTCCACGGCGCTGAAGGAGACGCTGCTCGAGGTCAAGGATGCCTACTATGCGCATCCCGGACACGCCGGTATCGCCTGCGCCATGAAGAACGCCGGCGTGGGCGTGGGCCTGCCCGATGCCGGCCGCTGCAAGATCCGCATCGAGAACGGCGTGGCCGTGGTCTATGCCGCCACGTCCGACATCGGCCAGGGCTGCAACACCGTCTTTTTGCAGGACGTTGCCGAGGCATGCGGCCTGCCGCTGAGCTGCATCGCCAACGGCGAGTGCTCCACCGAGAACGCTCCCGACTCCGGCACCACGTCTGGTTCGCGTCAGACGGTCGTGACCGGCGAGGCCGTGCGCGGCGCCGCCTTCCTGCTGCGCGATGCCATGCTTGACATCGAGGCCGGCAAGCCCGCGCCCGATGCTCCCGTGAGTGCGCATGGCGACGGCGTCAAGATCGAGTACGACGACGGTCACGCCTATCAGCTGCGTACACAGGAACTCGTCGCCGGCCAGGGTATGCATCCTCAGGATCCCGCGGCCGCCATCAAGGCACTCGAGGGATGCGAGTTTGGCTACGTGTACCTGGAGCCGACCGACAAGCTGGGTGCGGATGTTCCCAACCCCAAGAGCCACATCTGCTACGGCTTTGCCACGCATGTGGTCATTTTGGATGATGACGGCCGCGTGAGCGAGGTCTATGCCGCGCACGATTCCGGCAAGGTGGTCAACCCCATCTCCATCCAGGGTCAGATCGAAGGCGGCGTGCTCATGGGTATGGGCTATGCGCTTACTGAGGACTGGCCGCTCAAGGACTGCGTGCCCCAGGCAAGGTACGGTACGCTCGGGTTGTTCCGTGCACCCGAGATCCCGGATATCCATGCCATCTACGTGGAGAAGGACGAGCTGCTGCCCGTGGCATACGGCGGCAAGGGCATCGGCGAGATCGCAACGATTCCCACGGCGCCCGCCGTACAGAACGCCTATCGCGCATTTGACGGCAAGCTGCGTCCCGATCTGCCCATGGTGGATACGCCCTACAGCCGCGTTCGCAACCGCGGGTAGGGTGGGGCGCGGACGACCATTGCTGATGGGCTGTTCGCGCTCAACATCAACTGTATATGCTGCGCCTTTGGCCCCGGCCCCATCGCGAGCCGGAGCCTTTTGTTTGGAGCGGAAACTGTGACCCGGAATTGCCACTCGGAATGGGACGTGCTTTCCGGATGGCATGCTTGGCGGAAACTACGGCCCAGTTTTTGGCTCCAGAACGGGATACAGTTTCCGGAACGGTCCACGTGCGGGGGTGTACCGCCCCTTTTCGTGCTCCGCTTGTCGAATTAAGTTATAGCTAGCTATATTATAGGAAGCTATAATATAGCTAGCTATAACGTAAAGGAAGGATGGTCTATGTTTGTCGGAAGAACAGCGGAAATGTCCGAGCTCAATCGACTGTATGGCACGGACTCCTTTGAGATGCCTGTGATTTACGGCCGCCGTCGTGTGGGTAAAACGCGCCTTATCACAGAGTTCATCCAAGGCAAGAAGGCTATTTACTTTCAAGCTCGTCGTACCAATGCGGAGGCAAACCTGCACGGCTTTAGCCAGGCGATACTTGCAGGCTCGGTTGGTGCTGCAGGCGTGTCGTTTCGTAGTTTTGACGAAGCGTTCGATGCATTGGCCACCATGGCTCGCACGGAACGTTTGGTTGTCGTGATTGACGAGTATCCCTATCTCGCCCAATCGAATTCCGAAATCAGCTCGTTGCTGCAAGACAAGATCGACCACTTATACAAAGAGACCAGGCTAATGCTGATCCTATGCGGCTCGTCTCTTTCGTTTATGGAGGAACAGGTGTTGGGCTACGAGAGCCCACTATACGGTAGGCGTACGGTCCAGTTTAAGATTATGCCGCTCGATTTTACGACGACCCTCGGGTTGTGGCAGAGCATGGGTCGCGAAGACGCTGCAGTTTGCTATGGCATGACGGGCGGCATTCCTGCATATATCGAGAAAGTCGATCCTGCCGTATCGCTCAAGGACAACATCAAACGTCTTTTTCTTACTCCTACGGGCTATCTCTTTGAGGAGCCGAGTAACCTGCTGTTGCAAGAGTGCCGCAATCCCGAGCAATATGATGCGATTGTGCAAGCAATTGCTCAGGGGCGCTCGAGGATCTCGGAGATTGCGAGCTCTACGGGAATCCCTGCGAGCAACGTAAAGAGCTATGTGGATAAGCTGGCGTCGCTTGGGATTGTCGAGCGCGAGCTGCCCCTAAACGAGACGAGCAATAAGCGAGCCGTGTATCTGCTGAGCGACCAGATGTTTAGGTTCTGGTACAAGTTTGTTCCGCAGAACATCGGGCTGATTCAAAACGACATGGCCGAGATGGCGTATAAGCGCATTGAGCCGCACGTATCGGATTACATGGGTACGGTCTTTGAGCTTATATGCAGACAATACGTGTACGAACTCGCGCGCGCGGGCCGGCTCGACGTGGTTCCGGCGAGCGTCGGGCGCTGGTGGGGGACGGATAATCGCACGCATACGCAGGAAGAAATCGACTTAATTGTTGACGATGGCGAGGGCACTGCTCTGTTTGCGGAGTGCAAATGGCGCAATGAACCGGTGGGCGAAGACGTGCTGCAAAAGCTCGTGCACCGAAGCGAGCTCTTTAGACGGCAACGAAAAAGCTATGCACTATTCTCAAAAAGCGGCTTTACGCAGGGATGTCGGGATGCCGCGGAGAGCAGGGGAGACGTCAAGCTGATCTCGTTTGCCGAGATGTGCGAGCGGAGATAACCAAGCGCGCTCTGATGTGATGCTCGGAATGGGACGCGCTTTCCCTTTGGCGGAAAGCGCGTCCCAGATTTCGGCCTCAGAGTGGGACGCATTTTCCGGTAGAGGCCTGGAGCGGAAAGCACGTCCCAGAATCCGGGCAATTCGCTGGTCCGGTGGTTGAGCAAGCGCCGCGCCAAGGATGCCGAGCGTAAAACCTACAATGAAAACGGCGTAAAAACTGCATTGAGAATGGCGTAATTTCGCAGGATGACGTCGCCCGCTGGTGCTGCAGGAGCGGTGACCTGCAAACCTTGGGTTTTCGGACGAGCTTGCGCGAGAGAGCAGGCCAGTATGTGCGCTCGAAGGCCCGCGTTCGCGTGCGCCCCAAGCGCTACTTCTGTGACCCGTCACTTGCGGCGGCGTTGCTGGGGGCTACCCCTGAGCGGCTGCTTGGCGATATGCAAACGCTGGGGATGCTCTTTGAGAATCTCATCCTGCGCGACGTGCGCGTGTTCCTTTCCACCTACGGCGGTGTCGACAACAGTGTTCATTATTTCCGAGATGAGAAGGGCCTTGAGGTCGATCTGATCGTTGAGCACGACGGGCGTTGGGGAGGCGGCGGCGTCGACAGTTCGATAACGCCACCGCTCTGTTTCTAAATCATTGCAATCCCGCGCACGGCACTCAGCAGCTCGTACTCCCTTTGACTCCACTGGCGCAGCTCGGCTGCCTCGACGGCGTCGTGGCACAGATCCAAAAACACCTCGGCGCCCTCGCAGAAGCACTCGCGGGCAAAGGCGCCGGATCCGTCCGCAACGCACACGCTGTCGGCGAAGAGCATCCATCTGGACGGCTCACGAGGGTCATCTCCGAGCAGCTTGATCTGCAGCACGTGCGGGTCGCCGGCGGCGCAGAGCTCTTCCTCGAGCACCTGCACGGTAAAGCGCATCTGGTGGGAGAGGCTGTTCTTGACCATGGCCGAGGCATAGCCGCTCGGCTCGTCCAGAAGATGCATTCGTTTTGGCTTGGCTGCCAGGTTGTGGAAGTTGCGCTCACTGCGCACGGAGAAATTGTCCATACGGACTCCTTTCATCGATGTTGGCAGGGCCACCGTGCCTCTTGGCCGGTTGGCGTCGGGATCGTGGAGCCAACTCTCTACCCCGACTCTGGATAAAACGCGCCCGCTGCTTGCGGGCAAGAGGAAGTCTATCAGCGTGTACGGACGGAAATCAAACGCCGCCTGCGAAATGACGCGTGAACGGCGTTAGTTTCCCAAGTGATTATTCGGCTTTCATCCGGAAAAGTGTCGAAATAGGCACCTTAAAACTTCGGAAAAGTGTCAAATTCGATAGGCAAATTATCCGGAAAAGTGTAGCTGGATGCCAAAACAGCACTTAGAAGCCGGTGCTGGATGCGGGATCCTGTGGTCGCCTTCAGCCCTCGCTACTCGTCGTCCTCGTCGTTGGGGTCGCCCTTGAGGGTGTTGATGTCCAGGTACTGGTTATCGTCCTCTTTTTGCTGGGTTTCCGACTCCGCTTGGGTGGGGCCGCGGAACAGCTGGAATCCCTCAAACGCAATGACACCGAGCAGGGCAATGATAATGGCGATAAAGGCAACCTTGACTGCCTGCGGAAATTCCGAGAAACGCAGCGCCTTTTCCTCGGCGTAATAATCGGCAAAGCGCTCTTCGCCCGTGCTTTTGGTATACGCCGGCGCGGACGCGGCCTCCGGGTCATATTCCGGTGCAGGCGTGGCGGCGTACGGATCGTTGAGATAATCGCTCGATGCGGTGCCATAGTTCTCGGTCTCGATGCGACCGTTGCCAGCATAGCCATCGGAATAATCGGAATATGCCGCACCGCCCTCATAGTCCGCGGCGCTCGTGTTGGCGGCAAAAAGCGGGTTAACTGGAACGTCGAGCGCCGGCATGCCGGTAGAGGTCTCATCCAGATCGGTTGCAGCCCAGGAATCGTAGGCAACCTGATGGGCAACGGGCTCATCGAGCCTTGTGACCGGAGGCTTGCGTGCCGCAGGAACGGGCAACTGCTGGGCGTTGTACATAACGGTGCTGTCGGCCGATTTGCCCTGCGTCGCCGCAGCGAGAAATGCCGCCGTCTCGGACGGGTCGCTTGCGGGGCGGGGAGCGGTCGTGGGCGCCGAAGTGGGTGCGGGCGTAGGCGCGGGCGTCGAAACAGGCGACTGCGCAGGAGTCGGCGCAGGTGCGGACTTAGGCGCAAGTGCGGGATTGGGGCTTGACGGGCGAGCCCCGCCGCCCATGAGTTCGTCGGCGGTCCACGGGCGATCATCCATCACGTCGTCAAGGCTTAGCGAAAACAGGTCGTCTTCACCCTCATCGAACATGCGGTGCACATGTCCACCAATTGCCGGAATCAATCCGCGACCGGTGCATGATGCCTTGCTCAACGCCATTCTGTTCCATCCTTTCGAAATACTAATGACATCGATTATATGGAACTTCCCAAGCGGCTCGGTCTTGGATTCGTGCTTTCCAGAACTCGCGCCCAAAAGGGGAGGGGCAATCCAGGCGAGTGCCTACTTGTCGCCGGCAGCAGCCTTGGCCTCATTGAGGTAGCTATAGAAGCTGTACTTGGAGATGCCAAAGAACTCGCAGGCGCGCTCGCTCGACTTGGAAATGAGGAAGGCGCCGCGACGGTCGAGGTAGCCAATGGCACGAATGCGCTCGTCTTTGGTCATGAGTGCCGCGGGCTTGCCCACAAACTGCTCGCACTCGTGCAGCAGGTCCTCGAGCAGGTCGCCGATGTTCTTGGTAATGGGCTCGGGCTCGGTATAGCCCGAGCCGCCGGTGCCGGTAAAGGCGTCGAGCGAACGCTCAAAAGCCTTCATAAGCGTAATGTCAAAGTTGATGCCCAAAATGCCGACGGGCTTGCCCTCGTCGTTGCGGATAAAGATCGTCGACGATTTGAGCAGCTTACCGTCGGTGGTTTTAGTGAGGTACGGCTCGCGGTCGTGTACATCGGTGGCGCCCTCGTGCATGGACTCAAACACGATATGGCTGGGGCCGTCACCCAGTTTGCGCCCGCTGACGTGGCCGTTTTCAATCACTACGATGGAGTGGTCCACGTCATCGGTCTCCAGATCGTGGACGACGATTTCGCAGTTGGGGCCAAATTGGAGCGCCAGGCCGTGTGCAAGGCGCTTATAAAACTCAATCTGTGCGGGGGTCATAGGTGCCTTCCTAAAAATTAGTTTGGGCTCACTGTGCCATAAACCACACATGACCGCAAACAAATCCATCAACAAGGCAATTCATGACCGTTCGGCGGCGAAAAAGTACCGATTGCGGCAACAAACAATTCGTTAGGTATACCAATCAAAAAGTGTGATAGAACATTACTAACAAACTTTTTGTTTGGCATCCACATAAAAGTTCAGTCGCATGAATGGGAATGGGCTGAAACGCGTATGCGGGGGCCGGCAAGAGAGGACTTAAGGAGTTCACCGTATGGCCGATAAGATCCAGTGGGCGAGCAACACGATGCCCAAGAGCGATGACAAGCACTTGGGAATCATGAGCCTCGACCACGTGAAGAAGGCCCGCGCCTTCCACCAGTCGTTCCCCCAATATACCGTCACTCCGCTTGCCCGCCTGGACGGCCAGGCTGCGCGCCTGGGCCTGTCCAACCTGTGCGTTAAGGACGAGAGCTATCGCTTTGGCCTCAACGCCTTTAAGGTTCTGGGCGGTTCGTTTGCCATGGCCAACTACATTGCCGACGAGACCGGCAAGGACGTTGCCGAGTGCACCTTCGATTACCTGACCTCCGATCAACTTGCCAAGGACTTTGGCCAGGCCACCTTCTTTACCGCCACCGACGGCAACCATGGCCGCGGCGTGGCATGGGCTGCCAACAAGCTGGGCCAGAAGGCCGTCGTGCACATGCCCAAAGGTTCCACCAAGCCCCGCTTTGATAACATCGCCGCCGAGGGCGCCACGGTGACCATCGAAGAGGTCAACTACGACGAGTGCGTGCGCATGGCCGCCGCCGAGGCCGACGCCTGCGAGCGCGGCGTCATCGTTCAGGACACCGCCTGGGAGGGCTACGAGAAGATCCCGTCCTGGATCATGGAGGGTTACGGCACCATGGCTTCCGAGGCTGCCGAGCAGCTGCGCGAGATGGCTATCAACCGCCCGACGCACGTGTTTGTCCAGGCTGGCGTGGGTTCGCTCGCCGGCGCCGTGGTGGGCTACTTCACCAACCTGTATCCCGATAACCCGCCCACCTTCGTCGTGGTTGAGTGCGCGCCTGCTGCCTGCCTGTACAAGGGCGCTGCCGCCGGCGACGGCGATCCGCGCATCGTGGACGGCGACATGCCTTCCATCATGGCCGGTCTGTGCTGCGGCGAGCCCAACATTCTGGGCTGGGATATCCTGCGCAACCACGCCACCGCCTTCGTGTCCTGCCCCGACTGGGTCACCGCTCGCGGCATGCGCACCCTGGGCGCTCCCGAGAAGGGCGACCCGCGCGTCATCTCCGGCGAGTCCGGCGCTGTGACCACCGGCCTGGTCGAGACCCTCATGCTCGATCCCGAGTACGCCGAGCTCAAGGAACTCATCGGCCTGGATAAGACGAGCTCCGTGCTCTGCTTCTCCACCGAGGGCGACACCGATCCCGACCAGTATCGCCGCATCGTCTGGGAAGGCGAATACCCCACTTGCTAATCGTTGGGGCGGAGTAAATAGGTATCGCTCCGCCACCTCACAGGTAGATTCCTTAGTTTGAAAGGTTATGAACAATGGCTAAAGAACTCGATTTCGACGCTATCAAGGCTGCTGCTGAGTCCCATCGTGCTGATATGACGCGTTTTCTTCGCGCAATGATTAGCCACCCCTCTGAGTCCTGCGAGGAGGGTGAGGTTGTTGCCTGCATTAAGGCCGAGATGGAGAGCCTTGGCTATGACGAGGTCAAGGTCGACGGCCTGGGCAACGTCATGGGCTTTATGGGCGAGGGCGACAAGATCATCGCCATCGACTCCCACATCGACACCGTCGGTATCGGCAACATCGAGAACTGGGACGCCGATCCCTATGAGGGCTACGAGACCGACGAGATCATCTACGGCCGCGGCGGCTCCGACCAGGAGGGCGGCATGGCTTCTGCTACCTACGCCGCCAAGATGATGAAGGACATGGGCCTCATCCCCGAGGGCTACAAGATCATGGTCGTCGGCACCGTCCAGGAAGAGGACTGCGACGGCATGTGCTGGCAGTACATCTACAACAAGGACGGCATTAAGCCCGAGTTCGTCATTTCCACCGAGCCCACCGACGGCGGCATCTATCGCGGTCACCGCGGCCGCATGGAGATCCGCGTCGACGTTCACGGCACCTCCTGCCACGGCTCTGCTCCCGACCGCGGCGACAATGCCATCTACAAGATGGCCGACATCATCGCCGACGTTCGCGCTCTCAACAACAACGGCTGCGACGAGTCGACCGACATCAAGGGCCTCGTCAAGATGCTCGATCCCAAGTACAACCCCGAGCACTTCGAGGACGCCCGCTTCCTGGGCCGCGGCACCTGCACCGTCAGCCAGATCTTCTACACCAGCCCCAGCCGTTGCGCTGTCGCTGACTCCTGCGCCATCTCCATCGACCGTCGCATGACCGCCGGTGAGACCTGGGAGTCCTGCCTGGACGAGATCCGTAACCTGCCGGCCGCCAAGAAGTACGGCGACGACGTGAAGGTCTCCATGTACATGTACGACCGTCCGTCCTGGACCGGCGAGGTCTACGAGACCGAGGCTTACTTCCCCACGTGGATCAACAAGGAGACCGCTCCGCACGTCAAGGCCCTCGTCGACGCCCACAAGGCCATGTTCGGTGACGAGCGCATCGGCTGCGAGCCCAGCATGGACAAGCGCACCGGTCGTCCGCTGTGCGACAAGTGGACCTTCTCCACGAACTGCGTTTCCATCCAGGGCCGCTATGGCATCCCCTGCGTCGGCTTTGGCCCGGGTGCCGAGTCTCAGGCTCACGCTCCCAACGAGGTCACCTACAAGGACGACCTGGTCACCGCTGCCGCCATGTATGTGGCTGCCCTGAACCTCTACGATCCGAGCCAGGCCGATGGCGATGCCACCGTGTTCCGCGCCGGTCTGACCAACAACAAGATCGACTAGTCCCATTCCTCGATCTTGTTGAGCCGGGGGCAGTTTATGCCCCCGGCGCCTCCTGTTGACTTGGGGCCCGCGGTCGTTATCTCCCATGCTTCCTCGACGGTGGCGGGTCCTCGTCATAGCGCTCTGCATGTTCTAGCCACACGCGCATGCCGGAGCGCATCTACTCATTGCGATCGTTTCACCTTTAGAAAGGACATTTACATGGACGCCAAGTTTACCGAGCTCGTCGAGCAGCTGAACGGCCTCGATTTTAAGGGTATGTACGGCAGCGACTTCCTGCACACCTGGGATAAGACCACCGATGAGCTCAAGGCGCTCTACATCGTCGCCGACGCTCTGCGCGAGCTGCGCGAGAACAACGTTTCGTCCAAGATTTTCGATTCGGGCCTGGCCGTCTCGCTGTTCCGCGACAACTCCACCCGTACGCGTTTCTCCTTCTCTAAGGCCGCCAACCTGCTCGGCCTTGAGCTGCAGGACCTGGACGAGAAGAAGTCCCAGATCGCTCACGGCGAGACCGTCCGCGAGACCGCTACGATGATCTCCTTCATGGCCGACGTCATCGGCATCCGCGACGACATGTACATCGGCAAGGGCGACGCCTACATGGCCGAGGTCTCCGAGTCCGTCCAGCAGGCTTACGAGGACGGCGTTCTGGATCACCGTCCCACGCTCATCTCCCTGCAGTCCGACTCCGATCACCCCACGCAGTCCTCTGCCGACATGCTCTACCTCATCAACGAGTTTGGCGGCCTCGAGAACCTTAAGGGCAAGAAGGTTGCCGTCACCTGGGCCTATTCGCCCTCTTACGGCAAGCCGCTTTCCTGCCCGCAGTCGCTGATCAGCCTGCTGCCCCGCTTTGGCATGGACGTCACCCTGGCTCACCCCGAGGGCTACGACCTCATGCCCGAGGTCGTCGAGCGCGCCCGCGGCTATGCCGCCGAGTCCGACACCACCTTTAAGCAGGTCAACACCATGGCCGAGGCCTTCGAGGGCGCCGACATCGTGATCCCCAAGAGCTGGGCTCCGTTTGCCGCCATGGAGAAGCGTACCAACCTGTACGCCGAGGGCGACGACGCCGGCATCGCTGCGCTCGAGAAGGAGCTGCTCGCTCAGAACGCTACGCATCAGGACTGGTGCTCCACGACCGAGCTCATGGAGAAGACCGCCAACGGCCAGGACACCATCTTTATGCATCCGCTGCCCGCCGACATCTCCGGTGTCTCCTGCGAGCACGGCGAGGTCAACGCCGACGTCTTCGACATGCACCGCGTGGGCATGTACAAGGAGGCCAGCTACAAGCCGTACGCCATTGCAGCCATGATGTTCCTGCAGAAGGTTGCCGATCCCGCCGCTACCCTCAAGGCCCTCGACGAGCGCAACACCGCCCGTTGGTTCCAGGCCTAAAGCCGGGCTGAGGTAAGTCATGTAAAGGGGGCGCTCTGCCAACCGGCGGGGTGCCCCTTTTTGCATCGCGGGCGTGCGGGATAAGCGCTTTCGATGTGGATGCCCGCGGCGCGAGTTATGGGTACGATGGTTTCAGGGGAGGTATCACCATGAAACTTGGATGCGTCATTATGGCTTCGGGCGAGGGCAAGCGGTTTGGCTCTAACAAGATGCTTGCCGATATCTATGGCGAGCCGCTGATTGCCCGGACCATCGATTCGGTTTCCCGGGGCTTTGACGTCGTGGTTTCGACACGTTGGCCCGAGGTCGCTCAGATTTGCGAGGACAAGCATTGCCCGTGTGTGCTGCACGATGGCGAGCTGCGCAGCGAAAGCGTCCGTGCGGGCCTTTCGTGGGGAGTCGAACGCAACTGGAAAGGTTGCCTCTTTTTGCCGGGCGACCAGCCGCTCGTGAGTTCGGATTCTTTTGAGGCTATGGTTCGTGCATTTGACGAGCGTGGCCGCAAGCATCCGGTGCGTCTTGCGTGCAACGGTGAGCCTTCGAGCCCGGTGCTCTTTCCGGCGGAACTGTTCGATGCACTTATGTGTCTTGAGGGCAAGGACGGCGGCTGTTCGATCCTCAAGAGCCGTACCGACGTGGTGCTGGTCGAGGCGCGTGCCTACGAGCTGTGGGACGTCGATACCGCCAAGGGACAGCGACGCATAACGGAGCATATCGCCGCCTGCTCGTATTTTGATCGCGTGGCCAACAGCATCAATCAATAAGGAGCAATTATGATCATCATAAAAAACGGCGCGCTCGTGACGCCACAGGGGCTTCGCCGTGCCGATCTTGCCATGGATGGCGATAAGATCGTGCGGATTGCCGCGGCGATTGAGCCGGCCGAGGGCGATACCGTCGAGGACGCCGCGGGCTGTTGGGTGTTCCCCGGCTTTATCGACGGCCACACGCACATGCAGTGCTGGACCGGCATGGATTGGACAGCCGATAGCTTTGAGACCGGCACGCGCGCGGCTGCCTGCGGCGGCACGACGACCATCGTGGACTACGCGACGGCCGATCGCGGCGTGACCATGCCCGATGCCTTGGCCGAGTGGCATCGCCGCGCCGACGGAACCTGCACGGCCAACTACGCCTTTCATATGGCACTCGCCGAGTGGAACGAGCGCAACCGCACCGACCTTTCGGCCATGCGCGAGGCGGGCGTATCGTCGTTCAAGACCTACTTTGCCTACGATCACCTGCGCTTGGACGATGCCGAGACGCTCGAGGTGCTCGAGGAGCTCAAGCATATTGGCGGCATACTGTGCGTGCATTGCGAGAACGGCACGCTGGTGAATGAGCTGCAGAAGCGCGTGTTTGAGCAGGGTATCCACGGGCCCGAGGGCCACGCGCTCAGCCGTCCGGACGTGTGCGAGGCCGAGGCAGTAAGCCGTCTGCTATATCTGGCGCACCTGGCCGGCGACGCACCGGTCAACGTGGTGCACCTTTCGACCAAGCTGGGGCTCGAGGCCATTCGCGCTGCCAAAGCGCGCGGGCAGAAGAACATCTATGTCGAGACCTGCCCTCAGTATCTGATGCTCGACGATACTTGCTACTTGGAGCAGGGCGAGGACGGCTTTGCGGGTGCCAAGTATGTGATGAGCCCGCCGCTGCGCCATGCGGGCGACCGTGCGGCACTGCGCGAGGCGCTTGTGGCCGGCGAGATCGATACGATCGCCACCGACCACTGCAGTTTTAATCTGCACGGGCAAAAGGACCGTGGGCGCGACGACTTCCGCGCGATTCCCAACGGCGGCCCCGGTGTGGAGCATCGCCCCGTCGCGATCGCCACGAGCTTTGAGGGACAGCTGGGCCCCGAGGACCTCTGCCGCCTGATGAGCGAGAACCCGGCGCGCGTCTTTGGCATGTATCCGCGCAAGGGCTGTCTTGCCGAGGGTGCCGATGCCGACGTGTGCGTGTGGGATCCGAGCGCTCGTTGGACGATCAGTGCCGCGACGCAGCATCAGGCCGTGGACTACACGCCGCTCGAGGGCTTTGAGGCACACGGCCGCGCCAAGGCTGTGTTTGTGAACGGCGTGCTGGCTGCGCGCGACGGCGAGCCCACCGGAGCCCAACCCGGCCGCTACGTGCCCCGCTAACAGGGGCTGGCTACTTGAGGCTGGTGGCGACGATGGGGCGGTCGAGCGCTGCCTCGAAGCGATCTGCCATCGTGGGGTCGCTGAGCGTGTCGACTTGGTTGAGCATGACGCGTGCGGTGCTGAGCTCCAGCGCCTGCATCTCGGCATTGAGCACCTGGGCGACGCGCTCGGGCGTGGCGATGTCGGTGAGCTCGCAGCCGCAACGCTCGCAAAAGAGCTCGGGGCGGTGGACGGCTTCGTTGATGGGCTTGCCGAACCCCGAGGCGCCGACGATCCAGACGATGTTGGCGGTGCCAGAGGGAATTACCGGCTCCCAGGCGGCATGCGCCTTGAGCGGGAGTCGCTTGCTGCCATCTGCCTCGGCCAACACATAGTCAAAGCGCTGCGCCAGCTCGTCGAGCGCCTCGGCGGGGGCGGAGAGCTTACCTGTCTCCGGGTCCAAAACACCCGCCTGGCAGATACTTCCGCGGCTCATGCCCGCGCAGGCCTCGCAGGTGCAGCCGGGAACATGCAAGGCCCCCGGCTTCCAAGGTGCGGCGTCCAGGTGACGGCTCGACCCGTCCCATGGCACGCCGGCGACGGGAAACATGTGCGTGGTGGTGCAGAGGAGCACGCGGCCGCCAGCGCGCATAAGCTCAAGGCCCAGCGTCTTCAGCAAGGTCGACTTGCCACCACTGCCGATAATTGCGGTAATGCCCGGCTCGATCTTGAGCGCGGAGGCAAGGTTTCCGCTCGTCGTTTCCATCTGTTCACCGCCGTATAATACTGTGATAATAAATAATCATCAGAGTAGCGGTCGAACCGCTTTTGCTCTGCTCAAACCGTAGCACAGGGAGGTGCCCCGGGAATGCTCGTTTATGTTCGCGGTGCCGGCGATATCGCCACGGGCGTCGCCGCTCGCTTGGTGCGCGCCGGCGTGTCGGTCGTTATGGCCGATATTGCGGTTCCCACGTGCATCCGCCGCACAATCAGTTTTTGCGAGGCCATTCGCCTGGGCGAGGTCGAGGTCGAAGGCATTCGCGCTCGCTTGGCACAGACGCCGGCTGAGGCGCTTGCGATTACCGAGGCTGGAGACGTCGCCGTTGTGGTGGACCCCCAGGCCAAGATGCTCGATGAGCTTAAGCCCGCAGCTGTGGTCGACGCGATTTTGGCCAAGCGCAACCTGGGCACCACGCGCGACATGGCGCCTGCCGTCATCGCCGTGGGGCCGGGCTTTACCGCGCCGGTCGATTGCGACGCCGTGGTCGAGACCATGCGCGGGCATTTTCTCGGCCGTGTCATTACCCAAGGTTCGCCCCAGCCCAACACGGGCGTGCCGGGCATTATCGCCGGCTATGGCAAGGAGCGCGTTATCCACAGCCCCGCCGCCGGCGTGTTTCGGTCCGACCGCGCAATCGGCGACATCGTGAGCGCCGGAGACGTGATTGGCTACGCGGGCGATACGCCTATGCGCACGCAGATTGATGGTTGTCTGCGCGGGCTTTTGGCGAACGGCGTGCAGGTGACTGAGGGCTTTAAATGCGCCGATGTCGATCCGCGCGGCGATGCCAGCTATATCAACTACATTTCGGACAAAGCGACGTCGGTCGGCGGCGGCGTGCTCGAGGCACTCGCTATGCTCACCGATGTCTTTAGAGGATAGAAGGCGGCAATGGAAAAGCTCGATGTGGTGAATGCTGCGCTTGGCGCTCTGCGTGCTGGCGAGACGTGCGAGCTGGTGGTAGTGGCCGGTACGGCGGGGTCGTCGCCGCGCGGCGTGGGCGCCTGGATGGCCGTCTTTGCCGATGGCAGCCAAGTGGGCACCATCGGCGGCGGCAAGATTGAGCTCTTTGCGCTGGACGAGGCGCGCGAGCTGCTGAGCGCGGGACAGTCGCGTCTGGTCCGCTACACCATGGGCGGCGAGAACTCCGATACCGGCATGATCTGCGGCGGAGCCATCTGCCTGTGCTACCTGCATCTGGATGCGACTCAGGCATCGTTGTTCCAAGAAATTGCCGACGTCTTGGCCTATCGGCGCATCGGCGACTTCGTCATCGACTTTGAACCGTTTGTCATTCAGGCCCTGGAGGGCGATGTGGTCGAGTACCATGGCGAGGCATCGCGCCGCACCATTGCCGGCTGCCCCGAGCTTTCGCTGGTGGAGGAGGGGAGTAAGGTCACCTACACCAACGCCGCCTCCGAGATTCCCGCGGCGCACATCGAGACGCTCTGCCCCGAGGGCCTGACCTATATCTTTGGCTGCGGCCACGTGGGCGCCGCGACGGCGCGGGTGCTCACGGCGGCGGGCTTTGCCGTCGTGGCGTGCGACGACCGCCCCGGCACGCTGACCCCCGATTGGGTGCCCGGTGTCTACGATCGTCGCTTGGTCGATTACAAGAACCTGAGCGAGCTGTGCCCCATCGGCCCGCGCGACCTGGTGGTCGTCGCCACGGCGGGTCACAAGTCCGATATCGACGTGGTGATTCAGGCCATGCGCGCCAAGCCTGCCTACCTGGGCTGTCTGGGCTCGCGCCGCAAGACGGCCTTTGTGCGTGCCCGCCTGGAGCAGGAAGGCTTTACGCAGGACCAGATCGACGAGCTGCACCTGCCGATCGGTGTTGCCATCGAGGCCGAGGATCCCGAAGAGATCGCTATCTCCATTGCCGCCGAGATGATCCACCTGCGCCGCACCAAGCTCGTCCCCCGCAAGCGCTAATCGCATCTCCACCAATAAGTTGCGGTGAAATACGGATTGTTTAAGCCTGTTAGGCCGCCCAACAGTCCCTATTTCACCGCAACTGTTTGTTGGGACCCATTTGTGCGGGGGAGTTGTGGAGTTGTGCAGGCAGACGAGGTTTTTCTGGAAATACGCTCCCGATGCGCGTATAGTACCGATTGTTTTGTCGGCTCCTGCTGCGTCGAGTCCAAACCGCGAAATGCCATGAGCGGCGCGGATGCAGCCAGGAGGCACGAGGACAACCCATCGTGGCCACGCCCCGTGCTTAAAACCCCAAGAAGGAGTGAACAATGGCAGAAGAGAAGTATGTGCCGCGTCTGAAGGCAAAGTACAACAACGAGGTTAAGCAGCAGCTTCAGGACAAGTTCCAGTACGAGAACGTCATGATGATCCCCAAGTTTGAGAAGATCGTCGTGAACATGGGTGTCGGCGAGGCCGCTACCGATTCCAAGGCCATCGACGGTGCCGTGCGCGACCTGCGCGCCATCACCGGCCAGCAGCCGATGATCACCCGTGCCCGCAAGTCCATCGCTACCTTCCGCCTGCGCGCCGGTATGCCGATCGGCTGCAAGGTTACCCTGCGTGGCGACCGTATGTGGGAGTTCTTCGATCGTCTGACCTCCGTCGCGATCCCCCGTATCCGCGACTTCCGCGGCATCTCCGCCAAGAGCTTCGACGGCCGTGGTAACTTCTCCATGGGCGTCACCGAGCAGCTCATCTTCCCCGAGATCGACTTCGACTCCGTCGATCACCAGCGTGGTATGGACATCACTTTCGTGACCACCGCCAACACCGATGAGGAGGCCAAGGCCCTTCTGGACGCCTTCGGTTTCCCGTTCAAGAAATAGGTTCACCTGCCCTATAAGCGCCGTTCCCACAAGGGGGCGGCGCTTGGGGCGAACAATACTCTATGTGAGGAGGATATAAGTGGCTAAGACATCGATGATCGTCAAGTGCAATCGCAAGCAGAAGTTCTCTACTCGTGAGTACACGCGCTGCCAGCGCTGCGGCCGTCCGCACTCTGTGTACCGCAAGTTCGGCCTGTGCCGTGTCTGCTTCCGCGAGCTTGCACTCAAGGGCGAGCTTCCCGGCGTTAAGAAGGCCAGCTGGTAAGTCACTACCAGCGTTTCAAGCATCAGTTTGGAACAGGGAAAACGCGCTAAAAAGGCTTTGCCGTTAAGGGCGGCGAAGAACCAAGAGCACGTGTTCATCAAGAACGAAGGAGAATCTGTATGAACCTTACAGACCCGATCGCAGATATGCTTACGCGCATCCGTAACGCTAACTCTGTGAACAAGGCCACGGTCTCCATGCCGAGCAGCAAGAAGCTCGTCGAGATCGCTCGTGTTCTGCACGAGGAGGGCTACATCGAGGGCTACGATGTCGAGGACACCGTTCCCCAGAAGACTCTGCACATCACGCTTAAGTATGGTCCCAAGAAGGCTAAGGTCATCAACGGCATCCGCCGCATTTCCAAGCCGGGCCTGCGTAAGTACACTGGCGTTGCCGACATGCCCCGCGTCCGCGGTGGCCTTGGTACCGCCATTATTTCCACCAGCCATGGCGTCATGACCGACCGCGATGCTCGCAAGCACAACGTCGGCGGCGAGATCATCGCTTACGTCTGGTAATTCGCTCGGTAGGTAGAAGGAAAGGAGATCACCGTGTCTCGTATCGGTAATAAGCCTGTCCAGATTCCCGCCGGAGTCGAAGTGGCAGTCAACGGCAACAACGTTGTCGTCAAGGGCCCCAAGGGCCAGCTCGAGCTCGATGTCTTTGAGAAGCTCGCTATCAACGTCGAGGACAACGTCCTCACCGTTTCCCGTCCCGACGACGAGCGTGAGACCCGTGCCCGCCACGGCCTCACCCGCGCCCTCATCCACAACATGGTTGTTGGCGTTTCCGAGGGCTTCGAGAAGAAGCTCGAGCTCGCCGGCGTCGGTTACCGCGTGCAGCAGAAGGGCAAGAACCTCGAGTTCTCCCTGGGCTTCTCGCACCCCGTGATCGTCGAGGCTCCCGAGGGCATCACCTTCGAGGTTCCCGACAACACCCACGTGAACGTCAAGGGTATCAACAAGCAGCAGGTCGGTCAGATCGCCGCTGAGATCCGCGGCCATCGTCCTCCCGAGCCTTACAAGGGCAAGGGTATCCACTACGTTGGCGAGCACATCCGCCGCAAGCTGGGTAAGGCCGCCAAGTAGTCGTAACCGACTCACTCGCATAAGACCAGCACCCCGTCAGGTGCTGGCAAGATCAACCTTTTTAGGAGTTTACGTATGAACAAGCATAAGGCGAAGCTGGAAGGCCTCAAGCGTCGTCAGCGTCGTGTTCGCGGCAAGGTCTCGGGTACCTCCGAGCGTCCGCGTCTTCGCGTGACCCGTACTAACGCCAACATCTATGCCCAGATCATCGACGACAGCAAGGGTTCCAGCCTGACGCTCGTCTCTGCCTCGACCCTCGAGGCCGAGTTCAAGGGCACCCACACCTCGAACAAGGAGGCTGCGGAGAAGGTCGGTCAGCTCGTTGGCAAGCGTGCCATCGAGGCCGGCATCACCAAGGTCGCTTTCGATCGTGGTGGCCGTATCTACCATGGCCGCGTCAAGGCCCTCGCCGACGGTGCTCGTGCCGCCGGTCTCGAGTTCTAGGAGGTATGTAGCACATGGCTCGTAATCAGAAGCAGCAGCGCGAGGCCTCCGAGTTCGAGGAGCGCGTCGTTTACATCAACCGCGTGTCGAAGACCGTCAAGGGTGGTCGTCGCATGAGCCTCGTCGCTCTCGTCGTCGTTGGCGACGGCAAGGGCAACGTCGGCGTTGGCATGGGCAAGTCCGCTGAGGTGCCCATGGCCATCTCCAAGGCGTCTCTCGATGCCAAGAAGAACATGTTCCACGTGCCGGTGACCGAGCAGGGCACCATTCCGCACGAGGTTCTCGGCCACTTTGGTGCCGGCCGCATCATCATCAAGCCCGCTGTCGAGGGTACCGGCGTTATCGCCGGCGGCGCTGTGCGTCCCCTCTTCGAGCTTGCTGGCATCAAGAACGTCCTGTCCAAGTCCCTCGGTACCGACAACGGCCTTAACATCATCAAGGCTGCCGTCGAGGGCCTCAAGGAGCTCTCCAGCCCTGAGGACGTCGCGGCTCGCCGTGGCCTGACGGTCTCCGAGATGTTCGTCGGTAAGGAGAACTAAGCATGGCTGACACCATCAAGATCAAGCAGGTCCGCAGCACCAACGGTTGCAAGCAGGATCAGGTCCGTACTGTCCGTGCCCTCGGTCTCCACAGGATCCGCGAGGTTCGCGAGATTGCTGACAACGAGTCCGTCCGCGGCATGATCTTCAAGGTCAAGCACCTTGTCGAGATTGTAGAGGAGTAGCAAATGCAGCTTCACGATCTTACTCCCGCGCCCGGTTCCACCAAGAACCGCAAGCGCGTCGGCCGTGGCAATTCTTCGGGTCACGGCACCACTTCTGGCCGCGGTCAGAAGGGCCAGGGTTCCCGCTCTGGCGGCACCAAGGGTGCCGGCTTCGAGGGTGGCCAGACTCCGCTGGCTATGCGCCTGCCCAAGCTTCCGGGCTTCCGCAACCCCCGTCGTATCGAGTACACCGCTGTTAACGTTGAGCGTCTCGAGCGTAAGTTCGAGGACGGCGCTGTGATCGACGGTGCCGCTCTTAAGGCCGCTCGCATCACCAAGAGCGAGTTCGAGCCCGTCAAGGTGCTCGGCAATGGTGAGCTCACCAAGAAGTTCACGGTCAAGGTCGACAAGGTCAGCGCTTCTGCGCAGGCCAAGATCGAGGCCGCCGGCGGAAAGGTCGAGCTGCCGTGCTAAATGGTCTTAAGAATGCTTTCCGCATCAAAGAATTGCGCGAAAAGATTCTTTTTACCATAGCTATGCTCGTCGTGTACCGCATTGGTGCGCACGTTCCTGTGCCCGGCATTCCCTTCCATGGGATGCTGGGCCTTTTCTCGACCGATAACAATTCGGTCGCCGCAGGTGCTATGGCCCTCCTGAATCTTTTCTCTGGCGGCGCTTTGAGCTATGTGTCGGTGTTTTCGCTGGGCATCATGCCTTACATCACCAGCTCGATCATCCTCCAGATGCTCCAGGCCGTCGTGCCTTCCCTGCATGAGCTTGCCCGCGAGGGCGAGGTCGGTCAGACCAAGATTACGCAGTATTCGCGTTACCTCACCCTGGCTCTGGCAATCCTCAACTCCGTGGGTTACCTCTTCCTCTTTAAGAGCTTCGGCATCAGCTTTAATGGCGCCGGCGCTCCCGAGATCATCTTCGACCTCATGATCGTCGGCACGCTCACTGCGGGCGCCATGCTGATCATGTGGATTGGTGAGCTCATCACCCAGCGCGGTATCGGCAATGGCATGTCGCTGATCATCTTTGCGAACATCATGGCCGGTCTGCCGCAGGCTATCTTCTCCAGCACCGAGGGCAATGCCGGTGGCATCATCACCATGGTGATCATCTGCGCCATCATACTGCTGGTTATCCCGCTGATTGTTTTCCTTGAGCGCGGCCAGCGCCGCATCCCGGTCTCCTACGCTAAGCGCGTCGTGGGCCGTCGCATGATGGGTGGCCAGACCACCTACCTGCCCATCAAGGTCAACACCGCGGGTGTCGTGCCGATCATCTTCGCTTCGGCGCTGCTGTACTTCCCGGCTCAGATTGCCGTGTTCTTCCCCGGCATCGGCTGGATCCAGGCAGTTGCCTCTGCGCTTTCGCGCGGCTGGCTCAACTGGGTGCTTAACGTTGTCCTCATCGTGTTCTTCGCGTACTTCTACACCTCCATGGTGTTCAACCCCGATGATACGGCCGACAACCTTAAGAAGCAGGGCGGCTTTATTCCGGGCGTGCGTCCGGGTAGGGCTACCGCGGCCTACATCAAGAACGCGCTCAACAAGATCACGCTTCCCAGCGCTGTCTTTTTGGCGCTCATCGCCATCGTGCCTTCGATCATCTTCTCCTTCACGGGTAACCAGCTGATCCAGGCATTTGGCGGCACGTCCATCCTCATCATGGTCGGCGTCGTGCTCGACACGGTCGATAAGCTCGAAGGCCAGATCAAGATGTATGATTACGATGGATTCTTTAAATAGGCTAGAGGAGGATTGCTCATGAACCTCGTATTGCTCGGAGCTCCGGGTGCCGGTAAGGGCACCGTCGCACAGGAGCTCGTCGCCGAGTTTGGCGTCGCCCACATTTCCACGGGCGACCTGCTGCGTGCTGCCGTCAAGGGTGGCACCGAGCTTGGTATTCAGGCTAAGAAGTACATGGACGCTGGCGAGCTCGTTCCCGACCAGCTCGTGATCGACCTTGTCAAGGAGCGCCTTGCCGCCGATGACGCCCAGCAGGGCTTCATCCTCGACGGCTTCCCGCGCAACACCGCCCAGGCTGTGACGCTCGATTCCGAGCTCTCCGCTATGGGTCGCGAGATCGATTGCGCCCTTCTGGTCGATGTGGCCCCCGAGGTCATCATCGATCGTCTGTCTTCGCGTCGCACCTGCCGCGCCTGCGGTTACACCGGCACCGCTGCCGATGCCATCTGCCCCAAGTGCGCAGGCGAGATGTATCAGCGCGACGACGACAAGCCCGAGACCATCAAGAACCGTCTCGACGTCTACGAGAAGTCCACGAGCCCGCTCATCGACTACTATCGTGGCCAGGGTCTGCTCAAGTCGGTCAACGGTGACCAGGCTCGCGAGACCGTGTACGGGGATGTCAAAGAGGCTCTCGGTCTATGATCAAGATTAAGTCTGCAACGCAAATCGAGCAGATGAAGAAGGCAGGAGCGCTATCTAAGATGGCGCTCCGCCACGTTGGAGCCATGGTGCGCCCCGGCGTTTCGACTTTTGAGCTCGATCAGCTCGCGGAGCAGATTATCCGCATGCATGGCGGCACCCCGGCCTTTAAGGGTTACGGCGGGTTCCCGGGGACCATTTGCGCATCGATCAACGATGCCGTGGTCCACGGTATTCCCAACCCTGACATGATCCTGCGCGATGGCGATATCATCTCCATCGATACGGGAGCCGTTGTCGACGGTTGGGTCGGCGATAACGCTTGGACGTTTTTCGTCGGCACCCCCACGCCCGAAGCCAAGGCTTTGTGCGAGGTCACGCGCGATTGCCTTAAGGCTGCCATCGAGCAGGCTGTTCCCGGTAACCATATCGGGGACGTCGGTTATGCCGTTCAGTTCCTCGCCGAGTCTCACGGTTACGGCGTGCTTCGTGATTATGTGGGCCATGGCATTGGCCGCGTGATGCACGAGGACCCCAACGTTCCTAACTATGGAAAGAAGGGGAGGGGTGTTCGCCTCCAGGCCGGCATGGTCATTGCCATCGAACCGATGGTTACGATGGGTTCCAACCATGTGAGCACGGGCTCCGACGGTTGGATTGTTACGACCAACGACCACCTGCCTGCCGCGCACTACGAGAACACCGTCGCCATTACCAATGACGGTCCGGTGATTCTCACCACGGATGCGCAAGGTGCCTGGTGTTCCTTGCAGGGCGGAGAAATGTAACAAGTTCCACTTAGTTGTGGAGCCATTACGAAGTTATTACGATGCGTGCATACGTGTTGTAGAATACTCAATCGCTGTCGTTTTCTAGAGAAAGATGATTGCTTGTGAAGAAGGAAGACGCAATTGAGCTCGAGGGTACGGTAAAGGAACCGCTGCCCAATGCCATGTTTAAGGTCGAGCTCGAGAACGGTCATTCGGTTCTGTGCAACATTTCTGGCAAGATTCGAATGAATTACATCCGCATTCTCCCCGGTGACAGGGTTGTCGTGGAGCTTTCCCCGTACGACCTGACCCGTGGCCGCATCACCTATCGCTATAAATAGCGGCACGCATACACGCACTCCATTTCCGGCTGCAGGCTTAGCTCAACCTACGGTCGGATTGTGTGTGAAGACCAGCCATAGTTTTAAACGCCTGCGGCTGGGCGAGTAGATAGTAGGGAAGTAGTTTGAGCGCTACCGAAAGGAAGAACGATGAAGGTACGTCCTTCGGTCAAGAAGATGTGCGATAAGTGCAAAATCATTAGGCGCCATGGCAAGGTCCTCGTCATTTGCGAGAACCCCCGTCATAAGCAGCGTCAGGGTTAAGAGAGGAGACTACGTTGGCCCGTATTAATGGTGTCGACCTCCCGCGTGAGAAGCGCGTTGAGATCGGTCTGACCTACATTTACGGCATCGGCCGCACCACTGCGACGAAGATTTGCGTCGAGTGCAACGTTAACGTGGATACGCGCGTTAAGGACCTCACCGAGGATGAGGTTAACGCCATCCGCGATTATATCGATAAGAACCAGATCATGGTTGAGGGCGACCTCCGCCGTGAGCGCAACCAGAACGTCAAGCGCCTCATGGACATCGGCTGCAACCGCGGCCTTCGTCACCGCAAGGGCCTCCCGGTCCGCGGCCAGCGCACCCACACTAACGCTCGTACCCGCAAGGGCCCGAAGCGTCAGATCGGTGCTAAGAAGAAGAAATAAGGAGCGCTAGATAGATGGCTACTGCTAAGAAGAACGTTCGCGCTGCCCGTCTGAAGCGCGCGGACCGTAAGAACATTTCCGTGGGCCAGGCTCACATTCGTTCTACGTTCAACAACACGATCGTTTCGATCACCGATCCCCAGGGCAACGTCATTTCCTGGAAGTCGGCTGGCCAGGTGGGCTTCAAGGGCTCCCGTAAGTCCACGCCGTTCGCTGCCCAGATGGCTGCCGAGGCTGCTGCCAAGCAGGCCATGGAGCACGGTATGAAGAAGGTTTCCGTCTTCGTCAAGGGCCCCGGCTCCGGTCGTGAGACCGCCATCCGCTCCCTCCAGGCTGCTGGCCTCGAGGTCTCGAGCATCCAGGACAAGACCCCCATTCCGCACAACGGCTGCCGCCCCAAGAAGCGTCGCCGCGTGTAACTGAAAGGATCGTATCAATATGGCAATCGACAGGACTCCTGTTCTTAAGCGCTGCCGTCAGCTCGGGATCGATCCCGCTGAGCTCGGTTACAGCAGCAAGAAGGAATCTATCCGTCAGCCCAAGCGCCGTCGCAAGGAATCTGAGTACGGCATGCAGCTGCGCGAGAAGCAGAAGGTCAAGTTTATTTATGGCGTTCTGGAGAAGCAGTTCCACGGCTACTTCAACAAGGCCCGTAAGATGAACGGCGTCACCGGTGAGAACCTCATGATCATCCTTGAGTCTCGCCTCGACAACGTTGTCTTCCGTCTTGGCTTCGCCCGCACCCGCAAAGAGGCTCGTCAGTCCGTCCGTCACGGTCACTTTACCGTGAACGGCAAGCGCGTGGACATCCCGTCCTACCGCGTCAAGGCCGGCGACGTCGTCGCTGTCGGCGAGAAGTTCCGTGACCTCCTCCCCATCAAGGAGGCTCTGATTTCCTCCGAGCGCTTTGAGGTCCCTGGCTGGCTCGAGGTCGATATCGAGAAGCTGTCTGGTAACGTGCTCGCTCTGCCGACGCGTGAGCAGATCAGCGGTGATATCAACGAGCAGCTCATCGTCGAGCTCTACTCTAAGTAGTCCATCCGGGCTGCTGAGGCTGGAGGTAATACATGTCAGAATTCATTAGGCCTCAGGTTCAGGTCGAAGAGATCAACGAGACGTCTGCTCGTGTCTCCGTCGAGCCGCTCGAGCGTGGCTACGGCGATACGCTGGGTAACTCCCTTCGTCGCGTTCTTCTGTCCTCGCTCGAGGGTGCCGCCGTCGAGGCTATTCAGATCGATGGTGCGCAGCACGAGTTCATGACCATCCCTAACATGGTCGAGGATGTCACCGACATCGTCCTGAATGTCAAGGGTCTTGTCTTCAGGGCTCTCGGCACGACCGACGAGGCGACCGCCACCATCTCGGTTGACGGCCCCTGCGAGGTCACCGGTGCGGACTTCTTTATTCCGTCCGAGTTTGAGCTGGTCAACCCCGAGCAGCACATCGCTACGCTCACCGAGGGCGGCCATCTCACCATGAGCATGCGCATCGGCTATGGCCGCGGCTATGTTTCTGGCGAGGCCAACAAGCGCGACAACGATCCCATCGGTGTGATCCACGTCGACTCGCTGTACTCGCCGGTTTCCCGTTGCGCCAAGCTCGTTGAGGCTTGCCGTGTCGGTCAGCACACCGACTACGACCGCCTTGTCCTCGAGATCGAGACCAACGGCTCCATCGCCCCGCGCGACGCCGTAGTCCAGGCTGCCAATATCATCAACCAGCATATGGCCGCCTTTATGAACCTTGCCGAGACCCCCGAGGTCGAGGAGGAGGCTTCGATCTTCGCTCCCGAGGTCACCAACGACAACGCCGAGCTGGACAAGCAGATCGAGGATCTGGACCTTTCCGTCCGTTCCTACAACTGCCTTAAGCGCGCCAGCATTCACTCGGTCCGTCAGCTCGTTGAGTTCTCGGAGAATGATCTGCTCAACATCCGTAACTTCGGTGTTAAGTCGATCGAGGAAGTGAAGGACAAGCTTGAGTCCATGGGCCTGAGCCTGAAGGCTTAATGCTTCGCATATTTGAGGAGAAACTAGACCATGCGTCACAACGTTAAGAAGGGCCTGAAGCTCGGCACCGATGCGAGCCACACCAAGGCCATGAAGAAGAGCCTTGCTAAGGCCCTCTTCGAGAACGACCGCATCAAGACCACCGAGACCCGCGCTAAGGCGCTGCGTTCGGTCGTCGATCCGATCATCACCTGGGCCAAGAAGGGCGACCTGCACTCTCGTCGTCTGGCTATCGCCAAGCTCGGCGATAAGCAGCTCGTTGCCGAGATCTTCGACAAGGCTGCTCAGGGCATGTGGCAGGACCGCAACGGCGGTTACACCCGCATCATGAAGCTCGGTAACCGCAAGGGCGACAACGCTCCCATCGTTATCATGGAGCTCGTCACCGAGCCTTGCACGCCTAAGGCCAAGAAGGCTGCTCCGGCCCCCAAGAAGGCCGCTGCTCCCAAGAAGGTCGAGGCTGCCGAGGAGGCTCCTGCTGAGGAGACCGCTGAGTAGACAATCCGTCTGCATAGGCTATATTCGAGGGGTACGTTCGCGTACCCCTCTTTTTTTGTCGAAATGCCATTGTCTGTTTGTTGGGAGCGTCCATGACCGCGCCGTCTGATTTCAATTCGATTCCCGAGCTCGATGCCACGCTCGTTTTCCGCGTGGCCTACGATGGCTCGTCCTACAGCGGCTTTGCCGAGCAGCCCGGTCAGACGACGGTTGCGGGCGAGCTGCGCCGCGCTATCGAGACGCTCCTGCGCCGTCCGATTGTCCTGACGTGCGCGGGGCGTACCGATGCCGGCGTACATGCCGTGGCTCAGTACATCAGCGTGCCCGTAACGGACGCTGAGCTCGCTTGTACGCGCCGTAGGTGGCTGCGGGCTATGGATGCCCTGCTACCCAAAGATATCGCCATAAACGAGGTCTACAAGGCCCGTAAAGGCTTTTCTGCACGCTTTGACGCGCGTTCCCGTACGTATACATACCGTATTGCCGATCGCGACGCGCGTCCCGTGCTCTCACGGGGTGCCGTGTGGTGGCATCGCTATCCCTTGGACGTCGAGGCCATGTCTGCGGCCTGTCCCGCGCTTTTGGGTGAGCAGGACTTTAAGAGCTTTTGCAAGGTTGCCTCGGCCGTTGGCAAGCCCACGCATCGCTGCGTGATGCGTGCCGAGTTTGGCCATGAGGTTGCGTTTGGCGAGTACATCCTGACGTTTACCATCGAGGGCAATGCGTTTCTGCATTCGATGGTCCGCACGATCGTGGGCACGCTTGTCGAGATTGGCATGCATCGCCGTGAACCCGAGTGGATGCGCGAGGTCATCGATGCTTGCGACCGTACCGCTGCGGGCCCCACGGCTCCTGCCTGCGGCCTTACGTTTATGGGCGTGGATTACGATCCCGCCGAGCTTGTCGTGCTCGACTAGGGGAGGGCTCGACGCGTCGTGCGTCGACACCTGTCATCTGTGGGCTGCGCGTGTGCAACATCTGTTCTTGACGTGCAATACAACTGGTGTCTCATTGCTTTTATTGCCGGGGTGTACCATGAACCACGGTTTGATTTATTGCTGTCGAGAGGACGGATAACTTGGTTCGACGTGGCTCGCATCCGCGACTTTCGGTGATCCTTGTGGTAGAAGGTTCGCCCAGCTATGCGATGCGTGCGCTCGAGAGTATCCAGAACCAAGACCTCTACGATTTGCAGATTGTCGTTGTCTGCCGCGATGCTGCGCCTGGTGTGCGCCATTCGCTTCAAGTTGCCGCCGACAGGGACATCCATATTGATTTGATTGACGTCGAGGACGCGAAGCGCGGCGCTTGTCTTCGTGCCGGTTTTGCTGCCTCGCGCGGCTCTCAAATCATCGCCATGAACGCCGATGAGTGGTTTGCTCCGCAGTCTCTTTCCAAGATGGTCGATATCGCGTGCGATACTGCGGCAGACATAGTGCTCCCCACGGTGTCGCTCGACCGCTATGATGCACATCGAGAGCGCCATTCGCGCGTCTTGGATGCTGCTCATATTTCCATTGATAGCAAATCTTCGATGGTGACCGGGCTGTCCCAGTTGATTTTAGGCGGCCTAGTCGTTCAGACCTCTGGCGTGATGTATAGCCGTCCGCTGTTTGAGGCATGCCTTTTGTACGACAAGGCGTTTCGCACAGTTGGGTTTATGGCGTGCTCGCTCTCGCGGGCGCAGCGCGTCTCCGGCTGCGGCGACGCTTGTTTCCACGCGGTGGCACCTAAGCTTACAGATGCCTTTGATCCCACCATGTATGCCAGGATATCCGATGACACTCGAGCGCTCGACGAGCTTGCGGACTCACTCTCGGAAGCAGATAGCGGTGGTCGGCTCAAGCTGGCAAGCCAAAAGTTCTACTTTGCCGGACTGGTCGCCTGCATCGAGAATTTGTGTCTGAGCCCGCATGGGGTGTCGTCAATTGAGCGTTCCGCCCGCATGCGTGATATGCTCGAGGCGCCTCGAACCCGTCAGATGGTCGCCGCGCTCAAGGACAACCATCGGGGACTCGGTCTGTTGTTTGGGCCGATCGCCAGCGCCAAGCCCACGCGCTGCGTGATGTGTACGCATCTGGCAGCTTTTCTTAACCGGACGGGTGCAAAAACCGCCTAAACGGCTCATTTCGAAACAAATTTGCATAGAATTGTTTCGAAATGCGTTCTTATACACAAAAGCCTTCAAATAGCGTTAAACTATTCAATCACTGATTGATTGTCTCCGCCATCTTTTGGAGAGAGGGTTTGTATGGCTAAAAAACGCAATGGGCGCCAGGATGCCATTAGAGATATTGTGCGCAATAAGGACGTCCGTACGCAGCGCGTGCTGGTCGATGAGCTCCGTGCTATGGGCTTTGATTGCACGCAGGCGACTGTCTCTCGCGATATTGCCGATATGGGGCTGCGTAAGCTCCCCGAGGGTATCTATGTTCTGGCAGAGGACCTGCACCTGCAGCGTATGGTTTCCGAGCTCGTAACGGGCGTTCTGCGCACCGATAATCTGGTTATGATCAAGGCTCAGCCTGGTACGGCTTCCGGCATCGCCGCCGCCGTTGATGCGGCAGAGTTGCCCGATGTGCTTGGCTCGCTTGCCGGCAACGATACGATTTTGGTTATTGCCCAGACGGCCGAGGACGGCGAGCGTCTCGAGGCGCTGATCAATAAGCTGAGCAATTCTCGCAAGTAGGCGTGCGGGTCGTGCGCTCGGCACTGTGTGCGTGACATGGTGGCTTGTAAGGGGGTATCGACGTTGGTCGGTACCCCCTATATTGTTTGCCGGTATAAAGACCGTTCACCAGGTCGCTTTAAACTAAAAGGCCCCCGAGCAGTTTAATAAGCTGCTCGGGGGCCTTGTTGCTAATGGCCGGATGAATTTCTAGCCAACAGTATCGTCAGGCGTGGGCGAGGGGTCGGGAGTGGGCGTAGGCGTGGGCGTAGGCGTGCCGCCATCGCCGCCGGTCGAACCACCAGTGGAGCCGCCCGTCGAGCCACCGGTGGTACCGGTGCCGCCGGTGGTACCGGTGCCGCCGGTGGTGTCGCCGCCCGTGGTCTCGGTGGTCGTGGTCGTCGTTGTCGTTGTTGTGGTGGTTTCCTCTTCGTCCTCGTTCTCGTCCTTGTCGTCGTTCTCCGTCTTCTTGGTGTTGTTAGTGCCGTAGAACTTCCAGACGCTGTTGTTCTTGTACGTGGGGGCCGTTCCGGTCGCAAACTCCTCGCGCTCGGTGCCGGCAAGGACGGTGTTCATAAACCGCTTAAAGACGGGCAGGTTGGTGCTGTCGCCTAGCAGATCCGTGCCGTACTTTTGGATGGGGATCTCGCCTGCCGAATAACCGGTCCACAGGGCACACGCCAACTGCGGGGTGTAGCCGCAGAACCACAGGTTGGTGGTGTTGTCGGTGGTGCCCGTCTTGCCGGCATAGGGCTGATTGACGCTCAGGGCGCCGGCAGCACCCGTGCCGCTGCCCTGCATGACGCCGGACAGGACATCGGTGACCGCGGCGGCCTCGCCCTCGGTTAGCACCTGCTGAGGGTTATCGGTGTGCTGGTACAGGACCGATCCGGTACGCGAGTCGATCTCGGTAATGGCGATCGGCTGGCGGTATTTGCCTCCGTTGGCAAACGTCGCGTAGGCGGACGCCATCTCGAGCGGAGAGATCGAGCCGGTACCGAGCGTCATGACGGGAACGTCCTCGATATTGTCCTTGGCGGGATCGATGCCGAGTTTTTTGACGAGCGAGATGATCTTGCTGTTGCCGACGGCCTCGGCCACCTGGATATAGCCGGTGTTGGAGGAGTACGCCGTCGCCTGCTTGAGCGTGATGTTGCCATAGCTCTGGTTGGCGTAGTTTTGGACCTCGGTCGTGGTGCCCTTAGCCTTGAGCGGCGAGTTGCAGTTGAGGGTGACGTTGGGGTTCATGCCGTTTTGGATAGCGGTTGCAAGCGTAAAGGCCTTAAAGGTCGAACCGACGGGGCGCTTGGCCGTAGCGTGGTTCACGTGGTTCTCGTCGGCGTTGTAGTCGTAGCCGCCCACCATGCACTTGATGTAGCCGGTCTTGGGGTCGACGACGACCATGCCCATGTCCAGGCCATCGAGCGAGAGCGTGTCCAACTGCTCGCGCACGGCGTTCTCCGCCACCTGCTGCATCGTGGGATCGATGGTGGTCTTGACGGTCAGTCCGCCCTTAAAGAGCACGTCGGTCGAGAACTCCTGCTCCAGCAGCTGCTTCACATAGGAGACAAAATAGGGCTGCGAGTACACGTCGACGCCGCTGCCCGAAATCTCGGTCACGTTAAGGGTGATGGGCTCGGCCTGTGCGGCATTGTGCTCTTCCTGCGTGATGTGGCCCAAGCGCAGCATGTTGTCGAGGACCTTATTGCGACGGGACAGCGCCAGGTCGGGATTGACCGTGGGGTCGTACTGCGAAGGCGAGTTGGGAAGGCCGATCAGCAGCGCGGCCTCGCTCAGGGTGAGGTCGGCGGCGCTCTTGGACAGATAGGTCTCGGCCGCGGCCTCGATGCCGTAGGCGCCGTGGCCGTAGTAGATGGTGTTGAGGTACATCATGAGGATCTCGTCTTTGGAGTACATATCCTCCATCTTGATGGCGATGTAGGCCTCGCGTACCTTACGCTCGATGGTCGAGTCGAACTGCTCCTCCTGCAGGATGGTGTTGCGCACCAGCTGCTGGGTGATAGTCGAGGCGCCTTCGTGCCCGCCGCCGAGGGTTGCCACCGCAGCACGCGCGATACCCCACAGGTCGATACCGCCGTGCTCGTAGAAGCGCTCGTCCTCGACGTCAACGGTGCCCTGCAGCACGTAGGGGGAGACCTCGTCCTTGGTGATGGACTTGCGGTTTTGCGTGTAGAAGCTCGCGATCTTGTTGCCGTTGCAGTCGACGATCTCGGTGGGCTCGCTCACCAGATACGCGTTGGCGTCGGTGTAGTCGGGCAGATCGGACAGCCAGCGGTTGACGTTGCCGACCATGCCGATGCCAAACGCCACGCCCGCGATAAGCAAAAAGCCCAAAAACGAGAGCAGGATTATGGGCAGGGCATGCGTCTTTGAACGGCTGCGTCCCTGTCGTTGGCGAGGACCCATATATTGACCTCCAGGTATGTCGTGCCGGACGGCGGATGTGCCGTCGGGGCAGGATGGACATAAGTTATTACACGATAGACCAAACGGGGCGCGCGAGGCCTCGTGTATGCTGGAAGACGGCATTTTTCAGAGTGAATGCATACCTTGGTAAGGAGTTTGCCGATGGCGATTCGGACGATGGGGCCGAGCGGACAACACAAGACTGGATTGGATGCTGCCGGTGCGGCGCTGCCCGAGCTGCTGGCGCCGGCGGGCGGGCTCGACCAGATGCTTGCGGCCATCGCCGCGGGTGCCGATGCCATCTATGCGGGGTTGGGCGGCTTTAACGCCCGTGTGAGCGCTCATGGCTTTACGGATGACGAGTTTGCGCGCGGTTGCGCCGTGGCGCATGCCCATGGCGTGCGCGTGTACGTGACGCTCAACGTGTTCGTGTTTGACGATGAGCTGTCCGACGCGGTGGCGTTGGGAGCTCATGCACTGGAGCTGGGCGCCGATGCTCTGATTGTCGCCGATGCCGGGCTGGCCTGCGCGCTGCGCACGGCGATTCCCGGGGTCGAGATTCACCTGTCCACGCAGGCGGGCGTTCATAGCGAGGGTGCCGTGCGGCTTGCCGCCGATGAGCTGGGGGTCGAGCGCGTGACGACGGCGCGCGAGCTGACGGTCGACGAGATTGCGGCGCTATGTGCCACGGGCGTGCCCATCGAGGTATTCTGCCACGGTGCGATTTGCATCGGCTATTCGGGGGCGTGCGAGTTCTCGGCCCTGCGGCGTGGGCGCTCGGCGATGCGCGGCGACTGCACGCAGCCGTGCCGTCTGGCGTACGACCTGGTGGACGAGGCGGGGCAGAGCGTTGTCGCCGTCGAGGGAGATCGCCTGCTGTGCCCGCGCGACTATCTGGGTATTGCGCATCTGCCCGAGCTTGTAGATGCCGGCGTGGCGTCGCTCAAGATCGAGGGGCGCATGAAGAACCCCGATTACGTATTCAACGTGGTGCGGGTGTGGCGCCGGGCACTCGATATGCTGTGCGACGGCGCGTGGGACCCCGGTGCCGTGGAAGAGCTTGAGCGCGAGCTGGGAAGGTCGTTTAACCGTGGGTTTACCGATGCGTACCTGCGAGGGCGTTCGGGTGCCGAGCTGATGAGCTTTGAGCGCGCGATCAACCAGGGCGTGCGCGTGGGCCACTTGGTGGCGGTGGGTCACGAAGAGGTGACGGTTGAGCTTGATGCCGCCGTGGCGGCGGGCGATACGCTCGAAATCCGATTTTACCCGGGTGCCGACGCGCGTCCCGATGTGCCCAAGCGTTGGCCACAGGTGCCTTGCCCCGTGGATGCCGCTGCGGGGGAGCGCATCGTCGTGCATTGCAAACGTAAGGTGGACGCGGGCTGCGAGGTCTATCTGATTCGTAGCGCCGGCGTGTTGGATCAGACGGCGGCGGTGTTGGAGCGCATGCGGGCCGAGGCGGATGCGATTGCGCCCGTTGCGCGTGCCGTTGAGGTGCTGCCCTTTGAGGGCGCTGCGGTGGATGGCGGTGCGTCGACGGAGTTGGCGGGGTCGGCGGGGCCGGCAAAGCGCGAGGATTTTGCTCGTATGGTCTTTGCCTGGGAGCTGATGGATGTGGGTCCGCGCGATGAGCGAGATCTGTCCGATACAACGGTGGTGCTCGACGAAGTGTGCCGCGCGGGCGACGCCGAGCGGACTCGGGCGCTTATGCAGCGTGCCGGGCGCGTCGTCTGCCGCAACCTGGGGCAGGTGGCGATGGCTCGCGAGCTGGGCGTGACGTTTGACGTGGCGGCGCCGGTGTTCTGCGCGAATCGGGCAACGTTTGCTTGGCTGCGCGGGCTCGGTGCAGGGCGGGTGTACTTGCCGGCCGAGTTGCTCAACAATGATAGAGGGCGTATTGCCGAGCTGGCTGCTGAACCCGGCGTCCTTGGCCCCATCGACGCCGACCGTCCCGAGCTTATGGTGTGCGAGCACTGCCTGCTGACCGCCGAGGGCGTCTGCGCCACCGATGCGACGGGACAGGTCCGTTGCCGCGACTGCTTGCGTCGTCGGCAGGTACGCTATCTGGTCGAGCGTGACGGTACACGTCTGCCAGTTGCCATTGACGCATGCGGCAGGACGAGGATTTTCCTGTCGTAGGTGCCGCGTCGCGTCAGTTTGTTATCATAAGAGAGTTTATGGACTTCCAGCACCGCCGTTTTCGGCGAGGGTGCTATAGCAAAAGGAGGATACCCAATGCTGTCTGTTGACGAGCAAATGCGTATCATCACCTCGGGCGCCGCGCAGATCGTTCCCGAGGCCGACCTTCGCAAGAAGCTTGAGAAGGGCGAGCCCCTCAACATCAAGCTCGGCGTCGACCCCACCAGCCCCGACCTGCACCTGGGCCACGCCGTGCCGCTGCGCAAGATGCGTCAGTTCCAGGACCTGGGCCACAACGTCACCCTCATCATCGGCAACGGTACCGCGTTGATCGGCGACCCCTCGGGCAAGAACTCCACGCGTCCGCAGCTTTCGCAGGAGCAGATCGAGGCCAATGCCGAGACCTACGTGAGCCAGGCCATGAAGATCCTGGATCCCGAGAAGACCACCATCGTGCACAACGGCGACTGGATCCTTTCGATGGACCTGGCCGGCCTGCTGCAGGTGTGCTCCAAGTTCACCGTCGCCCGCATCCTTGAGCGCGACGACTTTACCAAGCGCTACCAGTCTCAGACGCCGATCGCCCTGCACGAGTTCCTGTACCCCGTGATGCAGGCCTTTGACTCCGTGCAGATCAAGGCCGACGTGGAGATGGGCGGCACCGACCAGCTCTTCAACCTGCTCGCCGGCCGCGAGCTCATGGAGAAGATGGGCATGGAGCCGCAGATCGCGCTCACCATGCCGCTGCTCGAGGGCACTGACGGCGTGCGCAAGATGTCCAAGTCCTATGGCAACTACATCGGCCTGACCGACGCGCCCAAGGATATGTTCGGCAAGACCATGTCCATCCCCGACGAGATGATCGGCAAGTACTATCGTCTGGCCAGCTCGCTCGCCCCGGCCGAGGTCGACAAGATCGACGCCGCCCTGGCCGACGGTTCTGCCGACCCCTACGAGCTCAAGCGCGCTCTGGGCCGCGACCTGTGCGATACCTACCACGGCGCCGGCGCCGGCGACGAGGCCCAGGCCGAGTTCGACCGTGTGTTCAAGGAGGGCCAGCTCGCCGACTTCCCCGAGAAGCACGTTGAGCTGACCGTCAACGACGAGGGCCAGATTTACCTCGCCGGCCTGCTCAAGGACCTGGGCCTTTCGGCCAGCGCCGGTCAGGCCCGCCGCGACATCGACGGCGGCGGCGTCAAGATCAACGGCAAGGCTGTGGCTCCCAAGAGCTACAACATCGATCCGAGCGCCCTCAAGCTGGGCGACACCCTCTCCGTGGGCAAGCGCAAGGGCTTTAAGTTGGTCTAACGAGCGAGTTGACCTCACAAGTGCAATAAGGCCGCAGCCGGGAATCCCGACTGCGGCCTTTTAGTTACGCGGTTTTACCAAACCGCGTAACGGCTCGACGCTGCAAACCCGCCAGAGC
>UQKW01000002.1 GCA_900541885.1 uncultured Collinsella sp. | reverse complement strand
CCCCCGGGGCCCGGATGGGGCCTCGGGGGCGTTCGGCTAGCTGCGGGAACGGCCTATTTGCTCAATGTGTTCGGCTGAGATCGGAAATCAACCCCGTCGTGCAACCAACGGTTGCTTGGAAGGGTGCCGGCCGCCGCGTATGCTTAAAGCAACAAACAGCAGAAAGGAGCCGTCATGGCCTTTGCAGAAAAGCTCATCGCCATCCGCCGCGACAACAATCTCACCCAAGAGCAACTCGCCGCCAAGCTCTTCGTCACACGCCAAGCCGTCAGCCGTTGGGAACGCGGCGAAGTCACGCCGGGCATCGACATGATGAAGCTCATTGCCGCCATAACCGGAGAACCGCTGTCCCACCTGCTCGAAATGCCCGAGCACTATTGCCAGAGCTGCGGCATGATACTCACGCCCGACGACTGCGGCACCGATGCTCACGGCGCAACGACCGACCATTACTGCAAGTGGTGCTACGACCACGGCAAGTACACCTACGAGACCACGATGGAGGCCATGATTGAGGATTGCGCCCCGCGCCTGGCACAAAACACCGGTATGTCGCTCGACGAAGCCGTCTCGCTCATGGGCGCCGTGCTGCCGCAATTGGAGCGCTGGCGCACCGTGCAGGAAAACGAGGAGCGCTACGGTGCCGAGGCGCGGGCGCGCTATGGCGACGAGGCCGTCGATGCTGCAAACGAGGCACTGCTGGACATGGACCCCGAGACATGGAACGACATGAAGGAACTTGAACGCGCTATTCTGGGCCAGCTCTCGATCGCCATGGGCGACGGCGAACCGGATGGAAGCGAGGCGCGCAAGCTTGTCGCAATGCACCGTCGATGGATTGGCCTTAACTGGGGACACGAACCCCAAGACGAAGCATACCTGGGCCTCGCCCACGGCTATCTTGCCGATCAGCGCTTTGTTGACTACTACGACAAGCCCTGCGGCACCGGAGCTACGGCGTTTCTGGTACAGGCCATCGAGTCGTCGCTGGCCCGCGCATAGATTGCGGCGGCTTTGGGTATTTCAATCAAAACCGCAACCGATTGGAGACACCATGGCTACTGATCATGAACTCGCGCTCTACGTTATGACTGGCTGCCCGTATTGCATAAAGGTCAAGCGCTTTTTGGCCGATAACGGCGTGACCATCCCTGAGCGCAACATCTCGATCGACTCCGATGCCGAGCAGACGCTCATCGCCGTCGGCGGAAAACGCCAGGTTCCCTGCCTATTCATCGACGGCAAGCCACTCTACGAGTCGAGCGACATCATCACCTGGGCACAGAAGAACCTGCTCTAGCACTCATTGGGGACGCACTTAAATGAGTAGTTCCACTCATTGGGGACGTACTTAAATGAGTAGGTAGGAATTCAGTTTCTCAAATTTATAGAACATACGTTTGCTTATATGCTATACTCGCCTCAAGGCATGAGGCTGGTCGAGAGCTCCCGCGGAGGTCCCCAATGACACGCTGGAGCGGGTTCGGTGAGTAAGATCGGTGGTTACCGCACTCGCCCACCTCAGACAGGCTGCGCTCCTGTTCGCCGTCGCCATCAAAGAACGGCACTCACAATCAAACGTTTCCGTTATCCGTGAGTCACACAGGAGTGCATCGTTATGGCAAAACAATTATCAACCCAAAAAATTATCGAGCCCGCACTGCCAGATGAAGAATATGTCTACGCGTCTGTCAGAAAAACCCTCGAGCACCCTCGTTCCCACGTTGAACGCGCCATCAACTCGACGATGGTCGAGGCATATAAGGACAATACGGCCCTTTTCTATTAGGCGTCCCTAATTCGAGACACACTATGTCATGAATTGAGTTGGTCTCGCCATCGAAGACTGATGAAGACGAGTCTACCGACGCCCTAGAGCCGCACACGTGGCAGCAATGGAAAAGGCAGTCGATCCCTTTATTTAGAGCAATACGGGAGGAACTAGACATGGGATACCAAGAATCACTGATTCGAGTAAGCAGCTTGGCAGAAATCGCCGGTATAGAGAAGGCCATTGCCGAATCCGAAGAAGTCCAAACCCTAGAATATCTCGTATGTATTTGTGGAGCCAAAGCCAAAGTCGACCTTTACCGCGACAACACCTTCACGGCGTCTCGACCTCTTAGCGACATCAAACCCAACGAGGAACCGATTATAAGGGCTGGGGACCTATTTGCCGTCGTCGCGGGTGCAAGACTGTATCAACCTTTTCTCTGGATCGACTGCATCGCAGGAATCTCCGATCCAGGATACGAGGAGCTCATGGAAGACTTTCCACTTGATGTCCCACGGCAAGAGGCAATCATCCATCCAGACGAAGCAAAAAAGGCAGAAATGTTCATGAGAAGAAGCCTGAACCAAAGCTATACCCGTGTCATGCGAGGCGAACACCCCATCCAGCTTCCAGAAGAATTCATCAACCCACCTGTTCCAAAACCGGAAACCCCAATGGTCCGCTAGTCAAAACAGGCTGCTTAACCGTATTAACTGCTTGCATTTTTGTCTACAAATCTGTATACAAAAAAAGAGGCCCTTATGGAGCTCATTGCAATCCACGCCCTTGTCCCTCCTACGCGCAAGGTGCTCAGAGAAATCGGGATCGATCGATAGGAGGCGCTATGGACGCTAAGCAGCTCGAAAAGATAATGGGGTTTGCTCCCGGAGAGCTGGAAAAGGCCGCAGAGGCATACGAAAAAGATGAGTGGCCAAAGGGTCGCACCATCAAGTTGGGAAGGCCGCCGATCTCCGATGAGCCAAGCGTTGTTTTGTCGGCACGTGTGGGCGAATCGGTTCTTGAAGCGTTTGACGCAAAGGCGGAGCGTCATGGGCAAACACGCACGGAGCGACTCAGAGAGCTCATTACGCTCGATGCAATGATTGCCTAGTCCCCCTGCCGAGCCCAAACATGTACGCCAGCATCCAAAGTCGACATTTTTCGACATCTTTGGATGCTGGCGTACAGCTTTTTGCAACATAGTCGTTGGGGACGTTCTTGAATGACTAGCCGTTAAAGAACGTCCCCAATGACTAACTAGCCGCAAAAGCGAGCGGTTGACGCGAGCGGCTGCTCGCGAAAGACGCGATCGACGGCGGCGCGGTATTCGTCGGCCTTTTTGGTCTTACGTACGAGCTTGTGAACGGTAGTGGGGTCGGCGAAAGCGCACTTGGCGTAGAACCACCACTCCTTCATGCGGAAGACCGCGTTGCCGCCAATCTCGTCCGCATAGGCTGCGAACAGCGTGTCGTGGAAGCGCTGCAGCTCAGCTGCCGTAGCAGCAGGGCCGCCGGCAACCATGCGAGCCAGCGCGGGGTTCGCAAGCAGGCCGCGTCCCAACATTACGTGGCGCGTTCCGGGATAGGCCTCTACCAGCTCATCCATGTCCTCAAGATCAAAGATGTCACCGTTGTAGGCCACGGGAAACGGCGCCCGCTCCAGTGTCTCGCCGTAAAACTCCTTGCGCGGCGAGCCCGTATAGCGGTCCTTTTGCACGCGCGGATGCACGATTAGCTCTGCTAGCGGCATGCGGCAATATAGATCGAGCACACGCTCGTACTCCTCGTCACTCTCCAACCCCAGCCTGGTTTTTACCGACACCGGCAACGGCGAACGTTCGCACACGTCACCCAAGAACACCTCGAGCTCATCCAGGTTGCGCAGAAAGCCCGAACCCTTCCCCTTGGCAACAACCGTGCCCGAGGGGCAGCCAAGGTTGAGATTGACCTCGCGGTAACCCATGTCGGCGAGCACCTGCGCCGCCCACACAAACTCGTCCGCGTTCTTGGACATCAGCTGAGGCACCACGTTGAGCCCCTGGTTATTGGCAGGATCGACCTCCTTAAACGCCTTACCGCCAAAGCGGTTGCCCACGCGCGGCGGCGGCAAAAACGGCGTGTAATAACAATCGAGTGCGCCGAAGCACTCCGCGTGCACGCGACGGAACACATGCCCGGTAATCCCCTCCATAGGGGCCAGCGATAAATACATCGACATCCATTCTCACATCAATGTGACAAAGGGACTGTCCCTTTGTCACATTTGCAAATCATCATTCGGCTGTTTATTTTGGCACACATACGTATCGGGCGGCATCATCGCGTGGGCACAGGAGCAGCCGCTCTAAACCAGGGCTGCCGTGGCACTTTTGCCGTATGACCATGCGCTCATCGATGGCGGGATTCTCTATACTGAGTCACATATGACGGCATCGCGCCACAACGACCGCCACGACACCAAGGACCCGCCATGGCAGCACTCTCCGAACAAGAACGCAAGCGCATCCAGCGATACTGCATCTGCCCCAAGGTTGCCGGCGCGGCGCTTGCCATGGCATTCGTGCTGCCCTTATCGGTCATTCCTTTCGAAATGGTCGACGACATCGTCTTCCATCACGAAGGCTTCCAAGAGACAGGCATGATGACCGCCTTGGTGCTCACCGCCATCGAGCTCGTTATATTCTGCTACTGCGCTCTCGCCCCGCGCTTTGGCATGCGTGGCAAGCAGTGGAAGGAAATGCAGTACCGGCTCGCCGTCGAGCAGAGCGAGAAAGACCGCTCGGCACAGATCGCAGGCGTTGTTGGCACGCAGGCCGCCGCGCGCCTGCTCAGGAACAGTGACAACGAGACCGCGCGCAACCTGGGCGGCGCGGCAGAGGTCGCCGCTGCCGTAGGCGCCGTCGCCACCGCGGCAGATGTGCTTGCCGAGAGCTTCGCCAACGCAAAGGCCGTGGCAGAGGCCTGTGGCGTGCCTATCCCCCGTGCAAAAAAGTGGATCGTCGCGCTTGTGGCGCTGCCCCTCGCGATCGTGTGCGGCGCCTATATCCCGCAGCTGGCGCAGGGAAACATCGAGATGCAGGAGAACGCCGCGGCCGCGGCCGAGCAGATCGCCATCGCACGCAAGGCATTAGAGCCCTCATGCGAGTACGTGTCCGCCGATGACCCCTACGAGCGATATCAAGATTACGGCTATCACGTCCGCGGCTATCTGCACGACGGCGACTCCGATACCCAAAAGACCTATACGTACCTGGATTTTGACAACAAGGGAACGCTCACGGAAGTGAGCTACGCGGCAGAGGTCGGCCCCAATGCGAGCCTCGAGGACAACCTCGCCCGTATCGAGCTCGACCTTGACGAGCTTTCCTCTGCCGTCCAAACCATAGACGTCAAGACCGCAAGCCCCAAGCTCCTAGCAGCGCAGAAGCTCCCTGAAGAGTTTAGACAGGCTTTTTTGAGCGGTTCGCTCTACGAGAGAATCTCTATCAGGACGAGTGACGGCCCCGTCAAAGCGTATTACTCGTTTGACACGGATCCCGAGGACGAGTTTGACGAGTACACCCATCCAACCATCCGCATCACGCTGATGGGCAAAACGAACTAGGTGCAGGGAGATGAATGTGACAAAGGGGCTGTCCCTTTGTCACATTATTCGGAGCGTAGGGCTTCGACGGGGTCCTTCTTGGATGCGCTACGGGCCGGCAGCAGGCCAGCAACAACTGTCAGCAGCACCGAAATTGCAATGAGCACCAGCGCATCCTGCACGGGCAGGCTCATCAGATTGGGTACCTGTTTGGCAGTAAGCGCCCAGGCATTAACCGGAAAGCTCACGGCCACCACGACGACAATGGCAAAGACGCCGGCAATGAGGCCCTCGATAAAGGTCTCGGCGTTGAACACGTTTGCCACGTTGCGCTTCGACGCGCCGATCGCACGCAGGATGCCAATCTCCTTTTTGCGTTCCAGCACGCTGATGTAGGTGATGATGCCGATCATGATGGAGCTCACCACCAGGCTGATACTCACGAATGCGATGAGCACCAAGCTGATGGTGTTCACGATGTCGGTCACCGAGCCCATGATGATGCCCATGTAGTCGGTGTATGAGATTGCCTGTTCATCGTGGCCAGAGGCTTTGACCTGCTTGTTGTACGCGTCGATGTGATCGAGCACGCGCTCCTTGGCCTCAAAGTCGCGCGGGAAAATCTTAACCGAGATGGGGTCTGCCTCATCCGCATAGCCCAACGTGGTCAGATTGTTGTCGTAGGTGAGCTTCGAAGCCTTGGCATAGCTCATCATGAGCGAGCTCAGGTCCTCGGCGTCCATGTTGAAGTGGATGGCATGAGCAAAGGCACTCGCATCCACGCGCATGGCGCTCGCCAGGTTAGCAAAACTCGAAGACATCTGCGTCGCCATCTGGTCCATAAGCCCTGCCGCGCCCGCCTTGAGCTGGGATGATACCGTCGACGCTATCTGCTCGCTGATTGCCTTCATCACCTGATCCATAGCCTGCTGCAGATACGGAGCCAGCTGCTTTTGCACATAGTCGGTCATCGCCTGCTGCAGACGCTCGGCCGGAGCATCGCCGCCGAGCGCTTTGAGCTGGGCCAGGATTTGCTGGGCTGTGTCATCATTCTCAAGATACGTCGAGAATGCGGCAGAGAGCTTTGACGCGTCCTTAAGATCATCGGGCGACAGCGCCTTAAACTGATCAGACTGCAAAAAGCCCTCAAACAGCTGGTTGGCTAGTGTTCCCACCTGCTGCATTTGCTCGGGCGTGAGTTCCAGACCGTCAAAGATACCCGAGAAATCTGGGGTTGGCGCTTTTGCCATGATGTCGCTGAAGTCGATGTCCTTGCCAACGCCCGAAAGGTCAATGTCCAGCCCGGACAAGTCAAGACCCGACAGGTCCATACCGCCGGCAACACCCGAGAGCGCGGAGGTATCGAACGAGAACGCGCTCTTGAGCGCCGCCTCGTCCACACTGAACATGCTGCCCAGATCAACGCCTTGCTTGGCCTCGCCTTGCAGTTCGTCGAAGGTTTTGCCCGTAAAGACATCCGTCTCGGGGTGGGCGAGTTGCTCCTGCACAATCTGCGAATCGGCGGCGCGCTCCATAAGCTGGCGAGTCAGTGCATGCGTATAGGCAATACCCGGAGACAACGCGCTCGCGTTGGCGGTCTCGTTAGGTCGCACCACACCCACAATGTGCACGTCGATACCGTCGGCAACCTTGGCCGTCATAAAGTCGGCATCGTCAGACATGTCAGTCCACATGCCGGTCTCTTCGTTTTTGCGATAGGCATCGGCCGGCGACAGCACCTTAAACGTCGTGGACAGCGCATCGTCGTAGGTAAATTCGGTGCCGGTCTCGGGCGTTTCGACCCCACCGTCAGCCGTCATAGCGCTGTTTACCAGATCGTTGAGCTCATTGATATCCAGCGCGCCGATGCTGTAAAGCGTGTAGTCACCCACCGTGCCACGACTCGAGAGCACCATTACGGCTTCGTTGGCGGACGTGGGCCAATGACCGGCGACGACATCGTACTGACTGTCGAGCAGGCTCTGGTCGTCAATCATCTCGTTAAAGACCGAGGTTCCCATGGATTCCATGCTCACCGTTGCCGCCGAGCTCGCGCCTCCGCTCATGGCCTCGGTCATGGCGTTGGGCACCAACCGGACAGGCTTCTCGTCGCCCTTACCCGCACGATAGACAACCGGCGATACACCGTAGCCGTACTGAATGGCGTTGACCTCTTTGTCGATGCCGTCGCCACCGGCATCGAGCCATGCCTTAAAGCTCGTCATGTCGTTGGACTTAACGCTCGCAAACATATCCTTTACGGCCGTGACCACGGGAATCTTATCGTTTCCCTGAGCCTTGTCGCCGGCACTGTCGTCGGACGAATCCACGTTTTCAGGCGAGTCATCATCCGCAGCCCCCTGTCCGCCCATCATGGACGACAGGTCGTAATCCTGCTTGGAAATGGTGAGCGGGTAGCTCGAGAGCGTATCCTCCTCGACCTTTTTGATGTAGCCGTTTACGCCATTGGAGAGCGCCAGGATCGCCGCGATACCGATAATGCCAATCGAGCCCGCAAAGGCAGTCATGGCCGTGCGGCCCTTCTTGGTCATGAGGTTTCGGGCAGAAAGCCCCAGCGCCGTCACAAAGCTCATCGAGGTTTTGCGCGTAGGCTTGGCTTCGCGGCGCGTGGCGTCAGCGACATCGAAAGGATCGGAATCGTCGGTGATCTTGCCGTCCGCCAGGTTGACGATGCGTGTGGCGTACTGGTACGCCAGCTCGGGATTGTGCGTGACCATAATAACCAGACGGTCGCGCGCCACGTCCTTGAGCAGATCCATGACCTGCACGGATGTCGTTGAGTCCAGGGCGCCGGTCGGCTCGTCTGCCAGCACAATCTCGGGATCATTAATCAGGGCGCGGGCGATGGCCACGCGCTGCATCTGTCCGCCGGAAAGCTGGCTCGGGCGTTTGTTAACGTGCTCGCCCAGGCCAACTTTCTCCAACGCCTCGCGCGCACGCTGGCGGCGCTCGGCATGCCCCACGCCTGTGAGCGTGAGCGCCAGCTCCACGTTTTCCAAAATGGTCTGATGCGGAATGAGGTTATAGCTTTGGAACACAAAGCCGATGCGGTTGTTGCGGTAGGCATCCCAATCGCGATCGCGAAAGTCCTTGGTCGAGATGCCGTCGATGAGCAGGTCGCCGGAATCGAAATGATCGAGCCCACCGATAACGTTGAGCATCGTGGTTTTACCCGAGCCCGAGGGACCCAAAATGGCCACGAACTCGTTATCGCGAAAAGCCAGGCTCACGTTATCGAGCGCCACTTGCGTAAACGACTGCGTAACGTACCTTTTGCAAATACCTTTGAGCTCCATCATGGACGGCAACCTCTCCTGCGCAGGCACATTCGCCCGCTCTCCCCCGCCGTTCGTATTCGACGCGTTTGTCCTACTCTATCCCCATTTTTCACCGACACCAGTGAGGAATGTAGGGAACCGCGCCAAAAAACGAACGGGACGGCGCCCAAAAAAGAGGCCCCAAGTGGGGCCTCTATATGGTGGAGATTATCTTGAAAGGTAGCGGACTACTTTGCACAGCGGCGCACGATCCTCGCTATGCTTTACGCATTTTTTACTGCTCGCTATTCGCAATCGCCTGGTCAATAAGCTTGTCGAGTGCTGCGCGCTGCTCAGTGGAGCTGATGGCTCCCACGATTGGATCCCCTACGATGTTGCCATTCTGATCGATGACATACGTTGTCGGGAACGAGAACAAATTTGACGTAAACTTACCGGCCTCGCTATCCGACTTGAACCAGATGTTCTTATATGTCACGCCCTTCTTGCTCAGCACGTCCTTGGCATCTGCAATCTCGCCCTTGTTGCCATCGAGCGTAAAGGAATTGACGCCCACGACCTGGCCGCCCTTCTTGGCAAGCTCCTTATTCAGGTCCTCAAGGTCGCCCAACTCGCCCACGCACGGCTTGCAAGTGGTGAACCAGAAGTTCATGACGGTGACCTTGTTCTTAGAGAACAGCTCGTCGCTGTTCACGTCGTTGCCGTCCAGGTCCTTGCCCGTAAAGCTGGGGAACTTCGTCGCCTCGCTCGAAGCATTGGCACCAGCCGTCATGCCAGCGGTCGAAGCGTCGACGCTCTCGCCTGCGCTCGGCGTGCTTCCACAGCCGGGGAACTCCTTCTCCAAGCTCTCGAGCTTGTCCTCGATCTCCTTGATCTGCTGTGCACCGGCCTTGAGCGTCTTAAGCTCATCCGCCGTGAACTCATCCTTGGCGCCGTCAATGGTCTTGAGCAGGAAATCGCCGTAATTGCTGCCGTCCTCAATCATTGCCGAGTCTTTATTTGCCGCATTGAATACCTTTTCCCACAGCGCGTTATCACTCGAAAAGATATCGTTCTCCTTCTGCATGAGTTTTGCATACAACTCGGCGGCCTCGTCGGCATTGGCCGTCTTCTGCGCAGTGAGTTCTGCGATCTTAGGATCGGAGCTCGCAGATTCGCTCGCATTGCCACCGGGCGCCGAACATGCCACAAGACACAAGGCCAATACCGGCACCATAAACAGGGCCGCAATCTTAGAAAGCTTCATGGTCATTCCTCCGTTTTGTCGAAGCTTGTTTACTTTTTATCGGCGGTCAAGGGGAGCTTTTCCGCCGACACATCCAGGCCATAGCGATAGCAGATGGCATCGACGGGACAGGCCCCGATGCACTTTCCACACCGGATGCATTCGGCATGATTGGGCGCGCGGACCACATCGACGTCCATCTGACAAACCTTTGAGCACTTGCCGCACGAGACACATTTGCATGCATCGACCCGGATCCCCAGTAGGGACACCTTATTCATGAGCGCATAGAATGCGCCGAGTGGACAAATCCATTTGCAGAAGGGGCGGTAGAACAAAACGCTCAGCACTACCACGACAATGAGAACGGCAAGTTTCCAAGTAAAGAGATGTCCCAACGCAGATCGAATGCCGGCATTGGCAATGGCCAGCGGAATGGCGCCCTCGAGCACGCCCTGCGGACAGATGTACTTACAAAAGAACGGGTCGCCCATGCCCACGTCGTTAACCACCAGCACAGGCAGCAATACCACAGCAAACAGCAGCACAACGTATTTGATATACGTAAGCGCCTTGAGCCTTTTTGTCGAAAGCTTTTTGCCGGGGATCTTGTGAAGCAGTTCCTGCAGCCAGCCAAACGGGCACAGAAAGCCGCATACAAAGCGTCCCAGCAGCACGCCGAGCAAAATGAGCGTACCGGTGACATAGTAAGAAAAGTTGAACTTAGATGAACCCACCACCGATTGGAACGACCCGATGGGACATGCACCCGATGCCGCGGGGCATGAATAGCAGTTAAGCCCAGGTACGCAGACTGTTTTTCCCGCACCCTGATAGATGCTGCCTTTGGCAAAGTTTGGCAGGTGAATGTTGGTGACGAGCGTCGCCGCCGCTTGAATGAATCCGCGAAATCGGGCTAAAACATGCGACGCAGTGTTTTCTCTTTTATCCAATTCCGATACACTCCAAGCACAGCCTAATCGCTTTGGCCAGCACGGCATCCGCCTCGCCACGCATAACGCCAAAGCACACCATGGCAATTCCGACGATCAACAAAGCGACCTGTACCACGGGTTTTACCGCTTTGAACAACCTGACCACTCCTTTCGTTACGCGACCATTGGACCATATCGACCATAAAATCCGTGTTAAGCGCGATTTGGAATGTGCAAGGAGACTTTTATGCGTGTTTTGATCGTCGAAGACGAGCGAGCACTGTGTGACACAATCGCACGCAGCTTGCGAAACCTGGCATACAGCGTCGACTGCTGCCACGATGGACGGGAGGCGCTCGACCTGCTGGGCGTCGAAGTCTTTGACCTCGTGGTACTCGACCTCAACCTTCCCCATATCGACGGCATGACCGTGCTCAGGGAACTTAGGAAATCCGACTGCGAGACCAAGGTACTGATTCTGTCCGCGCGTGGCGAAGTATCCGATAAAGTCGCTGGACTCGATGCCGGCGCCAACGATTACCTTACCAAGCCGTTTCATCTGGACGAGCTTGCGGCAAGGATTCGCAGCCTTACCCTCAGGCGTTTCGCACAAAGCGACATAGTATTAAACTGCGGAAAGCTCAGCTTTGACACCAAGGCGCGCATCGCCTCCGTGAACAGTGAGGCCCTATCTCTTACACGCAAGGAAACGGGAATCCTGGAATACCTGATGCTTAATCAGGGGCGGCCGGTAAGCCAAGAGGAGCTTATCGAACACGTCTGGGATAGCACCGTGAACAGCTTTAGCAACGCAACCCGCGTTCACATCTCGTCGCTCCGAAAAAAGTTGCGCAGCGCTTTGGGATACGACCCGATTCGCAATCGGATTGGAGAGGGCTACGTTATGGAGGATGGCGAATGAAAAGGCTTTCGCTGCAATGGCGCATAACGATCATGACGGCGCTGCTCACGTGTGCGGCGTGCGTGCTAACGAACTGCCTGGTCGGCTATACGGGCATGCGCTACATGGATGCCATCGGCAGCGACATCTCGGCCTTTAACGCAGCCGGTGTGGATTCGCCCCAGGCGTTTGACCCAACAAAAACAGCCCTCGATGACGAGGTCACGATCGTTGTAAACGACGCACAGGAATCTTTCGGCGCGACGGCTTGGTGCATCACGGCTGGAATCACACTACTTGGCGGCGTACTGGCATACTTTGTGAGCGGCCGTGCGCTCAAACCCCTGCGGGCTTTTGCCGCTCAGGTAGAGCGCGTGCAGCCTGACAACCTAAGCGAAATCAGACTCAGCGAAGATGTGCCCGCCGAGCTACAACGATGCAGCGCCTCTTTCAACGACATGATCGCCCGTCTTGGCGAAGGGTTCTCTGCACAGCGTCAGTTTACCGGCAACGCCGCACACGAGCTGCGCACCCCGCTCGCCCTTATGCAAGCGCAGATTGAACTGTTTGTCTCCGAGCACTCCGGTTTGCAAGCCGAAACAGCCGAGCTGCTCGGCCTGCTACAAGAACAAACTGAGCGCATGTCTCGAATGACCAAGGTATTGCTCGAGATGAGTGAGCTCCGCAGTGTCCCTTGCGGGGACGCTGTTGAACTCGGCCCCCTGTCCGAAGAGGTCCTCACCGACCTTGCGCCACTTGCCGAGAATAAGGGCGTAGCCCTCAATTGTGCTGGAGACGCTTTAGTAATCGGGAGCGACACGCTCCTCTATCGGCTGGTGTTTAACCTGGTCGAAAATGCCATCCATTACAGCCGCCCCGGCTCGACTGTCAACGTCTCCATCTGCGACAACGACAGCCACGTGTTCCTGAGAGTCGAGGACCAGGGCCCGGGAATACCCAAGCAGTACCGTGAGAGCATCTTCCAGCCGTTCTTTCGTCTAGACAAATCCCGCAGCAGGGCATACGGCGGCGCAGGACTCGGGCTAGCGCTTGTTTGGGAGATTGCAGCGCTTCACGGTGGCGCGGTAGAGGTCGAAGCAAGTTCCGAGAGCGGGACCACCATGCTCGTAAGCCTTCCAAAACGATCCGTAGCGTTAACCGAACAGTAAAACGAAAGGGGTCCCGAGCAACAGGAGTACAATTGCTGCTATTGTTGCCAGCTGTTGGGAGATGGAAGATGGACTGCGATGGCTACCCATGCGTTCCCATGCCGTTGATGTGCACTGCCTTTGTGCCGGGGCAGATTGACGCTGCGGTTGCAGGCATTTCCGACCCCGATTCACGCACCATCGCCACGGCAGAAGCGCTGTACTTTCGCGGACAGGCCGCCCTCGCTGCCAAGACGGCGCGCCCCTATCTTGACGCCACCGACCCCGCATTGCGCTATTCCGCATGCTTTATCTGCGGATATGCCAGCCTGTCGCTCAACCGTATCGCCGACGCCCGCCGTTGTCTTGCGGGCATCCTCGATACGCCGGCCGACGAGGAATCGCCCGCCATCCACGCTACGCATATCCTGTTCGCCTCGGCCGCGAGTGTCCTGCTGCACTTGCCTTCCCCGTATTCTGCCGAAGAGTTTTATCCACTTGTGGCGCATCTGCCCGAAGGCCTGCGCCTGTTCGCCAGCTACGTGATGGCGCACGCCTTGTACCTGCGCGGCGAATACGGCCGCAGCCTAGGCATGGCGGAAAATGCCCTGATCATGAAACAGGGAAGCTATCCGATCTCGGAACTGTTCCTGCACCTGGCAGCTTCCATGGCATGCATGAGTCTCAAAGACGTCGACGCCGCAAAAACGCACTTCGGAGTTGCTTGGAACATTGCGCGTCCCGACGGCCTTATCGAGCTCATTGGCGAGCACCACGGCCTTTTGCAGGGGCTCATCGAGGCATGCCTAAAATCGCAATACCCTGACGATTTCGCACGTATCATCGAGATTACGTATCGATTCAGCTACGGCTGGCGGCGCATCCACAACCCCGATTCGGGCGAGGACGTTGCCGACGATTTAACGACCACGGAGTTCACCATGGCCATGCTCGCCTGCCGCGGATGGACCAACGCCGAAATCGCACGCCACATGGGCGTGTCGCCAGGTACCGTTAAAAATCGACTGTCCAACGTGTATGCAAAGCTTGGCATCGGCACGCGCACCGAACTGGTCGCGCATATGCTGCGTTAGCGGCCAGACTGCCTAGCGCGGCACGTGCGCCCCGGAGCCCCGGCGCTTCGCTCGCTCAAATTGGACATTTTGGCCCTCGGACGGCACTACCGTGACAGGATGCCTTCTCGCAAAATTGGATTATTTCCACCGATACCTGCGGGATGGGAGCCCAAAATGCTTGATCGCCGTTCGCTACTTATCGCCGGAACATCCTCGCTAGCGAGCATTATGTTGCCTCGCGTGCCGGGAAGCGAAAATGCCTTCCTGCTGCCGTTCGCGCCCACCGCGGCCTATGCCGACGAAGAAGACCCCTTCAAGGTCCTGGTGCTCTCGCGCACCATGTTTGGTGTGGTTGTGATCGACGTCGCCAACAAGAATATGCCCATCAAGGGAGCCCAGGTCACGCTCGCGTCGCGTTATGCCGCGGGCAAGCAGCTCTCCGCCACTACCGACGACGAGGGCACGGCCATCTTTGAGGTCGCGCCTCTTTCGGAAGGCTACGTGGACGAGGCAACGCTTCTCGACGCGTACGACTTTAACGGCGGCATCTCCATTAGCATGGCGGGCTACCGTGATGTCGAGATTCCCCTTGCGCGTATCCAAGGCGGCACCGCCATAACCGCGCCCACGCGTCCGCTTTCCGACGGCGAGCCGTACTTCCGCCAGCTCACATTCGACGAATGGGACATCCAGTACGCTGAAGCCACGTTCATGACATTGCCGAAGGACGACACGACAAACGAGCAGCCCGATACGCACGCCTTTACCGTGCAGGCACATCTGCCACAGGGTGGACAGGCAACGCTGCGCATCAACAAAGTGACGCCTGCCGCGGGCAGCTCACCCGAAACCTTCACGCAGATTGGCCAAGTCAAGGCCAGCGCATCGGGTGCGGATAATCTGGCAACGTTCACGCTTGAAGACACGTTCCTCGATGCAGCTTCGGGCCTTCTGGAAGAAGGGTGCAAGCTGCGCTTTGTCCTCGACTACCAGGGCAAAACCTACACGCTCTCATCCCCTATGGCCGTTGTTACCGCGCCGGCGGCAAAGGCGGAATCCGGATCGACCACTATCGTCCCCACTACCATGGACCAAGAGATCACTCCGTTTGATTTCCCGGCGGCGTTTCCCGGCATCGGCGGCAATAAGTTCACGTGCTGGATGCCCTCGTTCCCCATTTTGTTCGATTTCTCGTTTGCTGGGTACGTGCTGTTTGGCGGAGGATACAAACCGGTCGGCTACATGAACGATTCGGGCAATCCGGATCCGGAGTACTGGAAGAAGTCACCGCGCGAGTCGGGTGCCAAGCAGGCAAACCGCTACCTCGACGAGATGGAGGGGAAGTGGAATCAGTACAAGAGTATGAGTGCCGGTTCGGGAACCGATCCAAGAAACACTAAGCTCCTTCGCCACCATTGCACGCTGCTGTTCACGATGGATATCGCCACACAGCTGTACGGCTCGCTCGCCTACGATTGGGTGGGCAAAACCTGGGGTAACAACAACGACCCCGCATACGGCAATATTAAGGCACTCTTTCAAGTAAGAACCGACCTCAATTGGACCGAGCAGTTTACCCTAGGACCGGTGCCGTTTTTCCTAAACGTCAACCCCTGGGTGCTGGCGAAGCTGGCGCTCGCCGTGGGTGCCCACACGCACGGCAGCGGCGCGGCGTTTTTTAAAAACATTTCGCTCGACTATTCAAACACCTCGGGCTCGTTCACCATCCAGATCGGGCTTGCCGTCACCTTTGGCGCCGGCGTTGCAGGCGTCGCTTCGTCTGCCGTGCGCGGCGCCGCATCCCTCACGCTGTTCATTGGGTACGAGAAGGCAGATGGACACCAGCTTCCGCGACTGCGCGTAGGTGCAGACGTCGATGTCGATGTGATACTCCAGTTCGTAATGTTCAAGTGGACCACCAAGGCTTGGTCGGGGTCGTGGCCCACACTCCTCGATTCGTGGAATATGTCGGTGAACAATGGCAACCAGTATGTGCTCCAGCGCTCTGAGCTCGCATTGGGTGGAGATACGCCTTACACGTTGGATGCCCGCTTCGGCACGCCCAGCAACATCGAGGCGGGCGGCGTGCCGCAATTTATCGCATCGGCCACCATCGTCACCAACGCCGAGCTGCTCGCACGCGCCGAGGTTAAGGCCGCTGTCGTAAACGTCGCGCCCGTCGTGCGCGATTGGGATCAAGCGGTCACGCGCATTGAGCTCGAGGCGGATGCAGAAAGCGACGACACGGGACAGATCGAGCATTTCGTCCATGCACTGATAGAGAACGACGAAAACGCCGCGCCGATGTATAAGTACACCTATATCGGGCAGGCGAAGGACGCCGCTGCGGACCCCAACGCCAATTCTGCTGGTGTATCGGAGGACGAGCGTGGCGGCATCAAGCCCTCGAGCGACAACGTGCTGTTTGCTGGCGTGCTCAGCGAAGCCCACATGAAGCTGGCGATGATCGCCGGCGTGGAGTGCCTGTTCCGTATCGCCTCGGTGCGCTACGGCGAGAATGGTCGCTCGCGCCTGGTGGTGCATACAAAAACGAACGGCACGTGGTCCGCTCCCACGCCCGTGGACTTCCCCCTTGGGTTTGGCGAGGGCGACGTGGAGCGCAGCGGCATATTCGATTACGACTTCGACGTGGTGGAATATACAGACGGGAGGGGAAACCAAGACGCCTACGTGCTGCTGGTCTCGGGCGAGCGCCCCGCCGGCGACAACACCCATTTCGATACGGCGAGCACATCCGGCATGCTGTCCGTTGTGCGTCTGCGCATCAGCAACGACGGAGTTCGCGTGATGTCGCACACGTCGTGGCGCAGCATCTCGCGCGGCCGCCTTCAGGAGGATGGCTACCATTGCCTGCAGTGCCCGCGTATCACGGTGGGCAAGACGCTGGTCGACGGGCGCCTGTCGGGTGCCTACCTTCACCGCCGCGGGACCACCGCAGAAAAGGCGCTCGGCAGCGAGGCTGAGGTTGCGCTGGAGTGCTTTACCCTATGGTCGGACATTTCGGGCGACAGCCTGACGTTCTGCCAAGTTCTCCGCTTTCCGCAAGCACCGTCGAGTATCGAGCTGGGTGAGCCCGAGAATATCAACGGCAAAATGGTGGTGCCCGTTGCATACGAGACCGCAGGCGGTTGTGGCTGTGCATCGTACGCCGTGATCGGCCAGTCCATTGCGGGCTGGGGCGTTATGTCGCCAGATGCCACAGTACCCCACGCGGTGCCGTGGCCGCAGCACACGGGCTTTTTGGCTACCGTCAACGAGCAACTGCAGCATATTACTTGGACGCGAGGCGCACCGGTATTTGCAACGCAGCCCGTGGGTGCCGCAGGCTGCGGCCCGGCATCGTTCAGCGTAAGCAACAACGGCAGGTGCGTGCTCTATGTAGAGAACACCGATGGCAAGGTGGGACAAACCTACGACGAAGAAGGCAACCCGGTAGCAGTGATGGGCAAGCACTTCCGCATCTTCGCCAGCACCTTGGCAGGCGATCTGTTCACGGAGCCGTTCGTGATGTGCGAGCTGGACCATCCCGTCGATCAGATAACGACATTTTTGACGTCGGGGAGCATGCTCTCCGCGCTCGCAACGCACATTGTGAGCGCGGAGAAGAGCGAGGCAGAACTACACGGCATCGAAGTGCCCTTGGTGGCGTGTGCCACTCCGACGGGCGCAGTCGCTACCTCGGGCGCGGTGGTGCCCGGAGCAGCAGGCGAATCCTTCATGGTCACGGTGCGAAACGACGGCAACACCTTGCTGACCGCCGGCACGATCGATCTGTACCGAGAGGGCTCCAGTCAGCCGTTCTCCAGCGCATCCATCGGGTTCGGAGTGAACGCACGCATGGCATCGATCTACGATCCAGAGCTTGCCGAGGACGCTTCGGCCAACGACATGACACACGTGAAGTACACGCTCGAGACGCTGGGCGCACATTTTGCAACGCACCCGCTGGTGCCGACAGTGGCAACGCCGTGCTGGCACCGGGTTGCACGGCACAGTTCCGCATGAGCTTCGCCATCCCCGAGAGTTGGAGCGACGAGGTGGGCAAACGTGTAACGCTGTATGCGAAGGCGCGTAATCTGGTGGCGCTCGATCCCGTAACGCTCGAGGAAATTCGACTGGGCGCAAACTCGGCGCTGGGTGCCGTACTGCACGAGCTTCATGTGCCCGACGCGGCATGCGAACGCTCAGAAGTTCAGGTCGGCGTATGCGACAACGCGGATACGACGGGGCTTCACGATGCACCGATGACGGCGGACGGCAGTGGCGGCTCCGGCGGAAGCAGCTCCGGTAGCGGCAGTGGCTCTGGCAGCGGCAAGGATCACGGCAATAACAAGCGCCCCGGAAAAGCGGGCGCGCTTGCGGGCACGGGCGATGTCAACGCTCCCCTTACGGCAGCCGCAGCAGCACTCGCCGCAGCAGGCGCCGGCCTCGTCGCCTACAGCGCCCGCCGCACGGCGCTCGAAACCGACACCGCCGATGAGGTCAATTCTGATAAGCCTCACTAGCTCTCAGTTACCTTTGCGAGAGACGCCGACTCGGCTCATCGAACACCAAAAGGGCTGGCCCTGATAACTCGGAGCCAGCCCTGAGTCGCCTGACGTGAGACTCGCGGCGTTACTTGAGCTTCAGCGCCTCCATCATGGGCACGGCAGCATCCCAGTCGATCTTCCAGCCGATCGACACGCGGACGGTTTCACCCGTTGCGGGAGCCGTCGCAAACAGTGTATGGCCGTTGTCGGGACCGGTAAAGCGCAGCCACGTTATGCCGTTGTACTCGACCTGGTCGGTTGTTGTCTCCTTGCCTTCGTAGATCTGCTCTAGGCTTGCAACCTCTTCCTCCGGCGAGCGCGGGAAGATGTTGATGTTCAGGCGTCCTCCAGTCTCGTCGTGGAAGAAGTCTGCCTTTTCGTGCTCTTCGTTGGACGAATCCAGCGTGTACCCATCGGCGGCCTCGATACTGTACGATGCGCAATCGATGCCGGTCATGTTGGCCGCGTCACCAGAATCGGCCACACCGCCGGCCGCCTTGAACTCCTTGGTCTCGCATCCCGTGGTGTCAAAGTGCATGGCCTCATGATTCTTGGCAGGGGCATAAGCGTCTACGAACTCGACAGTGATGGGCCCGTAGTACGCCGTCTTGGGCGCCCAGAAATACACGTACTCAACGGTCTCGCCCGGGCCGATATCTGGCCTCTCGGAAAGGTCGATGCCCTCGTGCAGCTCATCGGGAGCCTCGCTTGCAACGTAGTCGAGCACGGCCGCCTTGCCGGAAGTAAACAACGGGTCGCCTGCCTCAAGATCGCCCTGGGCAGCATGCACGTTAAAGGAACTGAACGTCCTGTTCTTTGTGTTGTTGTTGGTAATCTTGATGTGCAGGTAAAAGCCGTCCTGCAGCTTGGCATCGCCGCGATAGAACGTACCGTGAGCCACAGACTCATTGGTAATGCCTGCTACCTCAACCGTCTGCGAATCATAGGCCTTGGCCTTCTTGGACTTCTCCTGCACAGGTGCGCTCCCGCCCGAGCCACTCGGCGCATTACCGCCGCAGCCAGCAAGCGTACACGCCAACACAGCCGAAAGCGCCACGGTGGGAATTCCTAACAGCAGCTTCTTCGTCATGGGCTTCATCATCCTCACCGCTCCTTTCGCTTGCAGCTCATCCGTTGCCCGAGGCCTTCGTCGCCCCGTGGCATCGGCTTCCACAATGAGCGTATGACGAAACACGGCGCCGGCGAAGTGACCCGTGGCCCAAATAACGCCCCGTTAGACCCCCTTTCAGACCAAAAGGGCCCCAGTTCGCATACCCTCGGCCCACAAAACGAGACGCATGTCCCAATGTTCGATTCAATCCAACAATCCGCACGACACGTTTTCGACAACGTATCCAACCGCAAACGCAGCAAGACGCATTCGGCCGCCTTCAAATTTACTCGGGCAGAACCGACTCGGTTTTGTCCGAGTAAACTCGAGCATAAACTGATCCATGCGATACAATTAACTCGGACAAAACCGAGTCGGAAGGAACCGAGTAAGTGGAATTTATTGGCAGGGAGCGTGAGCTCGCCCGTATTAAGAAAACGCTCAAAGCACCCGAGCAGCGCAATGTTCTCATTTACGGCAGGCGTCGCGTCGGAAAAAGTGAGCTCATCAAGCAGGCGCTAACCGATTTGTCGGACGTCGCAACGGTCTATTACGAGTGCCGCCAAACCTCCGAGGCAGACAACCTCGAGAGTCTGTCCGTCCTTGTTGCTGAAGCGCTGAGCTTTCCTCCGCTCGCCTTCACAGGCATCCGCGAGCTCATCGAATTTCTGTTTGCCCAAGCTAAAGACAAGAACATTACCCTCGTTCTCGACGAATACCCCTACTTGAGAGATGCGGTTAAAGGCCTAGACAGCATTCTTCAGACCTCAATCGACGCCCACAGGGAAGACTCACGTTTAAACATTGTCCTGTGCGGCTCCTACGTTGAGATTATGAAATCCCTCATCGAGCATGAAAGCCCCCTCTACGGGCGAATTGATCTCGCGCTTGAGCTTAAGCCCATGGATTACTTTGACGCTGCGAAGTTCTATCCCGCGTTCTCGCCCGAGGACAAGGTGCGGCTCTATAGCGTTTTTGGCGGTATCCCCTTTTACAATCGCCTCATCGATCAATCCCAAAGCGTACGCGACAACATCATCGAGCTCGTCACGGAACCTGGCGCCCGCTTAGAAAGCGAGGTGCCGTCCTATCTCAACGCCGAGATCTCGAAGATGACCAACGCCAACGAAGTTTTCGGGGCTCTCGCACAAGGCTACTCCCGTTGGGGGGACGTGCTGGCACAGTCGCACGTCTCGAGCGGTCCGGCCATGGCAGACGTGCTCGACAAGCTCATGTCACTCGAAATCGTCCAAAAGCGTGCACCCATCAACGACCCTACGAACAAGCGCAAGTCTGGCTACTTTGTAGTGGATCCGCTTTCGCTCTTTTACTATCGCTATGTTTTCCGCAATGCCTCAGCGCGTCAGCTGCTCGACTCGGAAGTCTTCTATGATCGTCACGTCTTCCAAGACTTCGAGGAAAACTACGTTCCTCATATGTTCGAGGAGATCTGCCGTCAATACCTCGTGCGGCAGAACAGGACCGGCAAGATCGAACCGGCTTTCGACGCCATAGGCAAGTACTGGTACGACGACCCCGCAAACAAAACGAGCGGCGAATTCGATGTGGTAACGCAAGACCCCGAGGGCTACGCATTCTACGAAGCAAAGTTCCGCAAATCCCCCATCACGCAAAAAATGGTCGACGAGGAAATCGCCCAAGTCGAGGCAACGGGACTCAAGTGCCATCGCTATGGATTCTTCTCCCGTTCGGGCTTCGAAGCTGGCGAAAGCGATCGAACCGTCTTCATCGACCTGCCGCAGATGTTTGGATAGGACAGGACAGGTCCCTCCCGCATTCCAAGCATTCATTATCTAATCGAACGATTGTTCGATGGATTTCGTGTTGGTTGGAATCGTCTGTGGGCTGGGCTATGCTACCTTGACTATCTATATGACTAAAACGCAGCAAAGGAGCACCGAGAGAGCGAGTATGGCAAAAAACACCGCAAACTATGGTAACGACAGTATCCGCCAGCTCAAGGACGAGGAGCGCGTACGCCTGCGCCCTGCCGTCATCTTTGGCTCGGACGGACTCGATGGCTGCGCGCATGCCGCCTTCGAGATTCTGTCCAACGCCGTTGACGAGGCGCGCCAGGGCTACGGCAAGCTCATCACCCTTACCGCCTTTCGCGATGGCTCCATTCAGGTAGAGGACAACGGCCGTGGCTGCCCGCTCGACTGGAACCCCTCCGAGAAGCGCTTTAACTGGGAACTCGTCTTTTGCGAGCTCTACGCCGGCGGCAAATACAATAACAACCAGGGCGGCGACTACGACTTCTCGCTCGGTACCAACGGCCTGGGCTCGTGCGCGACCCAGTACGCCTCCGAGTACATGGACGTCACGGTTTGGCGCGATGGCAACAAGTACTCCCTGCACTTTAAGAAGGGCAAGGTTGTCGGCGCCAAGAAGAAGGCACTCGAGATTGAGCCCAGCGACGAGAACCGCACCGGCACCACCATCAAGTGGCGCCCCGATCTTGAGGTCTTTACCTCCATCAGCATCCCCCACGATTGGTATCGCGAAACCATGCGCCGCCAGGCCGTGGTCAACGCCAACGTGACCTTCCGCCTGCGCATCGAAGGTGACGATGGCGAGTTTTCCGAAGAGGACTTCTGCTACCCCACGGGCATCGAGGACTACGTGCTCGAGAAGGTCGGTACCGACTACCTCACCGAGCCCTTCTTTATCGAGGCCGACCGTCGCGGTCGAGATCGCGAGGACCTGCCCGACTACAACGTCAAGATTACCGCGTGCATGTGCTTCTCGCGCACCTTCATGATGCAGGAGTACTACCACAACTCATCGTGGCTCGAGAATGGCGGCTCGCCCGAGAAGGCCGCCCGCAGCGCTCTGACCAGTGCCATCGATGCTTACATTAAGCAACAGGGCAAGTACAACAAAAACGAGAGCGGCATCAAATGGCAGGACGTCCAGGACTGCCTGGTGCTGGTGACCAACTGTTTCTCCACCCAAACGTCCTATGAAAACCAGACTAAGAAGGCCATCAACAACCGCTTTATCCAGCAGGCCATGACGGCCTTCTTTAAGGAACGCCTCTCGACCTACCTGATCGAGAACAAAGACGCCGCCAACAAGATCATGGAGCAGGTGCTCATCAACAAGCGTTCGCGCGAGAACGCCGAGAAGACGCGTCAAAGCATCAAGACCAACCTGCAGCAGAAGACCGACATGGCCAACCGCGTGCAGAAGTTCATCGACTGCCGCTCCAAGGACAAGAACCGTCGCGAGATCTACATCGTAGAGGGCGACTCGGCAGCAGGCGCCATTCGCACCTCGCGCGATGCCGAGTTCCAAGGCGTTATGCCCGTCCGCGGTAAGATCCTCAACTGCCTGAAAGAGGACTACCCGCGCATCTTTAAGTCCGACATCATCATGGACCTCATGCGCGTGCTGGGCTGCGGCGTGGAGATCAAAGACAAGCGCATCAAGAACCTTGGTGCCTTTGACCTGGACAACCTCAACTGGAACAAGGTCATCATCTGTACGGACGCCGACGTCGACGGTTACCACATCCGCACGCTCGTGCTCACCATGCTTTACCGCCTGGTGCCCACACTTATCGACGAGGGTTACGTGTATATCGCCGAGTCGCCGCTCTACGAGATCAACTGCAAAGAGAAGACCTACTTTGCCTACACCGAGCTCGAGAAGAACGGCATCCTCAAGGAGATTGGCGACCAAAAGTGCTCCATCAACCGCTCCAAGGGTCTTGGCGAGAACGACCCGGACATGATGTGGCTCACCACCATGAACCCCGAGACGCGTCGCCTGATCAAGGTGGAGCCCGAGGACGTCACCAAGATGGAGACCATGTTTAACCTGTTGCTGGGCAACGACGAAGCGGGCCGCAAGCGCCATATCTCCGAGCACGGCAAGGAATATCTGGACCAGCTGGACCTGCAATAGCAGCAAATCGATAACGACGGCCCATAAGAAGTTCAAGAGGAAATCGTGGCAAAGAAGAAGACGAAGAACCAGCCAAAGAAAAAGCAGGTCAACGCCGAGAACGTCATCGGCCTGCACTCCGAGGTCACCGACCAGCCGATCACGCAGACGCTCGAGGTCAACTACATGCCCTACGCCATGAGCGTCAACGTCTCGCGTGCATTCCCCGAGATCGACGGCTTTAAGCCCTCGCACCGCAAGCTGCTCTACACCATGTACAAGATGGGTCTGCTCAAGGGCGAGCGCCAGAAGAGCGCCAACATCGTGGGCCAGACCATGAAGCTCAATCCGCACGGCGACGCCGCGATCTACGAGACGATGGTGCGTCTGGCCACCGGCAACGAGGCACTGCTCGCCCCCTTCGTGGAGTCGAAGGGCAACTTTGGCAAGTACTATTCGGGCGACCTGAGCTACGCCGCCTCGCGTTATACCGAGGCCAAGCTCTCCCCCATCAGCGCCGAGATCTTTAAGGACATCGACAAGGACCCGGTCGACTTCGTTGACAGCTACGACGGCGCCATGAAGGAGCCGCGCCTGCTGCCCACCACGTTCCCCAATATTCTGGTTTCGGCCAACAAAGGCATCGGCGTCGCCATGGCGTCCGACATCTGCGGTTTCAACCTCAACGAGGTCTGCACCGCCACCATGCATTACCTGCAGGATCCCGACTGCGACCTGCTCGAGTATATGCCCATGCCCGACTTCTCGACCGGCGGCGAGATCATCTACCGCCGCGAGGAGATGGAGAAGATCATCGAGACCGGTCTTGGCAGCTTCCAGATCCGTTCCCGCTGGCGCTGGATTCCCGAAGAGCGCATCATCGAGGTCTACGAGATCCCCTACACCACCAAGACCGATGTCATCATCGAGCGCATCGTCAAGCTCTCCAAGGAGGGCAAGGTCAAGGAGATTGCCGACATCCGCGACGAGACCGATCTTTCGGGCCTGCGCATCGCCATCGACCTTAAGCGCGGCGTCGACCCCGACAAGCTCATGGCCAAGCTCTATCGCTCGACCACGCTGCAGGATTCGTTCTCGTGCAACTTCAACGTGCTCGTCGACGGCTATCCCCGTGTTATGGGCGTGCGCCAGATTCTGCACGAGTGGGTCAAATGGCGTATTGAGTCCACGCGTCGCCGCATTAACTTTGACCTGGGCAAAAAGTCCGAGCGCCTGCACCTGCTGCACGGCCTCGAGGCAATCTTGCTCGACATCGACAAGGCCATCGCCATCATCCGTGGCACCAAGCTTGAAGCCGAGGTCGTGCCCAACCTTATGAAGGGTTTCGACATCGACGAGACCCAGGCCGAGTTTGTTGCCGAGCTCAAGCTCCGCAACATTAACGAAGAGTACATCCTCAACCGCACCAAGGACATCGCCAAGCTTGAGAGCGAGATTGCCGAGCTTGAGGAGATCCTCTCCAGCGAGGAGAACATCAAGAAGGTCATCAGCGACGAGCTGGCCGCGGTCAACAAGAAATATGTGATGCCGCGTCGCACGGGCAGGATCGAGCCCCATGAGGTTATCGAGGTAAGCTTGGAGCCCGAGGTCGAGGAGTACCCGGTGACCATCATGCTCTCGCGCGATGGCTACCTTAAGAAGATGACGGACCGCGTGCTCAAGAAGGCGACCACGCTCAAGTACAAGGACGGCGACAAACCCTTTATCGAGTTCCCGTCCTCCAACACCCACGAGCTGCTGGTCTTTACCAACAAGAGCCAGGTGTACAAATGCAAGGTTGCGGCGTTTGAGGACACCAAGTCGGCCCAGCTGGGCTCGTACCTGCCGACCGATCTTGAGATGGAACCCGACGAGAGCGTCATCTGGGTCATCGACCCCGAGGACTATAAGGCCGACGTGCTGTTTGTCTTTGAGAACGGCCGCGTGGTGCGTGTCGCACTTTCTGGATACGTCACCAAGACCAACCGCAAGCGCCTCAAGAACGCTATCTACGGCGGCAGCAAGCTGCTGTATGCCCAGGTGCTCAAGGAAGACCGCGACATCGCACTGGTCTCGAGCGACTATCGTTTGATGAACTTCAACACGTCGTTGCTCAAGACCAAGACGACCACCAACACGCAGGGCGTCCAGGCCTTTACGGCCAAGAAGGGCCGCTCGGTCACCACCGTCGGCACGACCGAGGAGATCCTTGGCGCCGGTGTCTCGGCCGAAAAGTTCACCGCGCAGAGCCTGCCCTCCGCCGGTGCCCTCATGAAAGAGAACGACATGCCGAGTTTGTTTGATTAACAGCCGTCTGGCCGGTTCCGACAGCCCAGCCCCCTTGAAACGCAGCAAGGCCCGAATGGTTCAAATGAACCTTTCGGGCCTTGTTCATTATTGGAAATGCGCGCTAGGCAAGCTTGCGGGCGAGCTCTCGCACCTCTTCCAGCTTGGGCGAGGAGGCCATGCTGTCGCGCTCGGTCATACCGCTGATGGTGACAATGCCCTGGTCCTCCCACTTGCAGTATGCGCAGGCTGACTTGTACATGGCGATCGCCGCGTCATAGACACCCTCGCTGTGACTATCGAGCAAAAGGGCCGTCTTGGTGAACGGGAATCCCGTGGCACCGAAGGCGTACAGGCGGTCGATGGCGGCCTTCTCCTGCGCGGTGATATCAAACCAATAGATAGGCGAGGCGAAGACGACCATATCTGCGTCTTTCAGCGACTCGATCACGTCGGCCATGTCATCCTTCTGCACGCAGACGCCCTCATGGGCGAAGCAGTACTGGCATCCCAAGCAGCCGGCGATCTTTTTGCCGGCAACGCGGACGACCTCGACCGCATGGCCGGCCTCGCGCGCGGTCTCGGCAAACGCCTCGACCATGGTGTCGGTATTGGCGCCCTTACGCGGACTACCGCTCAATACAACGATTTTCATAGGATTCCCTCTCCTTCATGCCGCAGGCGCGCGGCACACATTTCGTTGTAACCAAAACAGATGGAGCTATTCAGTCGTCCGCAGACCACATCTCTTGTTCGTGCTCTCTAGACACAATCTCATTGCCTGACAACTCGTTAACTGTCTTGATTCTCTCTCCGAGAATTGAACAGCAAATCGTTGGCCGCAAAGTGTCGACTGTGGGAAAATTAACTAGAGCTTTCTCCTGCTCGCGTGAGCGTTCGCGTGTATGAGCCTGGCCGAATCGGGTAGGCGCAATATAGATCCACGGAAACCGGCCTACGAACAAGGAGCGCCTTATGTATGGACAGCATGTTGCACCGCAAACCCATAACAAACGCACTGGCCTGTCTATCCGCAACGTCAAGCTTCATGCAGGCGCCAGAGTCGTCGCCTATGGAGTAAGCATTCTTATGACAGGACAGCTTTTGCTACCCTGCGCAGCACTGGCGACCGAAATGCCCGAACCCGATGTCGCATTACCCATCACCTGCGAAGAAGTCAACGCGGAAGGCAGCCTCACAGCAACCACCGTCGTCGATCATTACTACGATTTGGAGCTACCCCCTGCTTTCGAGTTGGTCCAGAACGAGGCTCTTGTATACGATTTTCCCGACAAACCCGAGGACTTCATCTACGGGCTTAACGACACCGTCCATCTCTTCAAAATCGACACCGATACCGAAAGCCTTATAAAAACCGAGAACCCCAAAGAGGCCAGCGTCTCTATTGCCCTGACCATGATCGACAATCACGTTAGAGCAACCGTAGTCTTTACAGGCAGTTACGCCGACGACCAAATCCCTTACAGGCTGGACCTCAACAGCTCAACCTACCTTGGCGCACACGTTGACCGTGACTTCGACAGCGGGCAGGGGATTAGGCACGAAACGCGGCACGATTACTACATCCGTTACGTCTTCGACAGTGACGTGCACTTGTTTGCAACCGATACGAGCGGTTCCAAACCCGAACCGGAAACCAAGCCCGAGCCCACACCGCAGCCCAATGCAAAAAAGCCCACGGCAAATCCCGTTTCCACCAAGGCAGTAGCGGCAGTTAAACCAGCCGGGGCCACCCTACCCGCGACGGGCGACAACGGTGCGATGGCAGCCGCCCTGAGTGTTGCCGGTGCTGTAGTTGCGGCAGTTGGCATTTCTGCAACAAGGCGTCGCAACCGCTAGCCAGCATTTCGTACCCCGCAGACAAAGCTCTATCCCCGCTCCGATGAGCTTTACTCACCGAGAAGTTTCTTCCCCACGGAAATGAGCTTTTTCCAACGGTCGCCTTCAGGCCATTAACGCCCCGCGAAACCGACGAAACAGACTGTGCCGAACCGCCATCGAGTTCTGCCCCATCGCAAACAGCGTCGACGGCGTCTTCTGGCAACATTTTTGGTCTCCATAGCTCCGATTCGGCAAGGCCCAGTCTCCGCTCGATCTCGAGCAAGACTTGTAAGGAGTCCTCAGTCAAGATCAACTACGGAAATCGTGACGAGCCGATACCGCTCGCAAGCCTCCTTCGGAATAGATGTTGAGCAGTTCCTGGGCGTGGGCGAACTCGGGCCCCCGTCTCCAACCGAGCAGGCGGTTGACCGCGAGATTTCCCTGAACGCTGTGGACAAAGAGCAGATAGGCGTCCTCGCGCGAAAGCCCGGCCTTCTCCATGATCGAGGGAACCATCTGCTCCGCGCCGCGCTCGATAACGCGCTGGGCCACGCGGGCGTACGCGTCGTCATCCGAGTAGAGCAGATAATAGTCATCGTTTGCCGGCGGGCGCTGGCAGAGGGCATCCGCCTCCGTTCCTTCGAGCGGGGCACGGACGGGCGACGGTGCTTAAGACTCCCTGCTAGTCGCTTTGAGATATCCCTCGTCGTCCACGGGCTCCAGCCACTCGTTGGAGGTCTCCTCGCCCGGAACCTCAAGCGCGAGATGGGAGAACCAGCTGTCGGGCGCGGCTCCGTGCCAATGCTTCACCCCCGGGGCGATGTTGACCACGTCGCCGGGGCGCAGCTCCTGTGCCGGCTTTCCCCATTCCTGGTAAAACCCTCGGCCAGCCACGCAGAAGAGGATCTGCCCGCCACCGCTTTTGGCGTGATGGGTGTGCCAGTTGTTGCGGCAGCCGGGCTCGAACGTCACGTTGTAGACGCCAACTTGCTCGGTGGAAAGGGGCGCGAGGTAGCTTTGACCGATAAAGAACTTCGCGAAGGCGTCGTTGGGGGCACCGATGGGGAAAGCCATCTCGTTTTGGTGCTGAGCCTTTGCGTCGGCGGCATCGTCGTCCGCCCAGACCTCCTTCGCCATGCGGAAGGCAGCCCACGCCTTGGGCCAACCCGCGTAAAACGCTGCATGCGTAAGGATCTCCGCTATCTCCGCCTTGGTCACGCCGTTGTTCTTTGCGGACGTCAGGTGATATTTGAACGAAGAGTCCGTCAGCCCCTGCGACATCAGGGCAACCACCGTCACCACGCAGCGGTCGCGCAAGGAGAGCTCGCCCTCCCGGCTCCATACCTCGCCGAACAGCACGTCGTCGTTGAGCTGTGCGAATTTGGGAGCGAACTCCCCCAGGGCATCTCTGCCCGCCGTCTGCTTAATTGCCATAATTTACTTCCTCCTGTCGATGGTATTAGGCACAAATCTGCTTCCGCGCTGCCAAGCAGCCCGGCTAGATTCCCATGCCCATTCGTCGCGCCTGCTCCAGAGCGGGATGCCCGGCGATTTCGCCCACGCCGTTCACGCCGCCGGCGAAAACCGTTCCAGCGAGCGTGCAGCGGGAGAAACAGTCAACCCATCCCTGCATCGCCTTTTTCGCCCCGTCGAAGGTCGAGCGCCCGTTCTCCGCCGCCGTCGCCAACAGATATGCCTCGGTGAATGCATAATCGGAGCCAAAAAGCGGGTTAGCGCGGGCGAGCATGGTTTTGAGCTGGCCACAGACGCTGTAGTAGTAAACGGGGGTTGCGAACACCAGGACATCAGCGTCGAGCATCTTGGCGGCAATTTCCACGGCATCGTCTTGGATGACGCAGCGCCCCAGCTTTAGGCAGGCAAGGCACCCCTTGCAGAAGCCGAGCTGCTTCTCGCGCAGGTGTATGGTCTCCACGCTGTGACCCGCTTCCCGTGCGCCTTTGGCGAAAGCATCCACCAACGTCTCGGAATTGCCATTCTTTCGAGGGCTTGAAGAGACTATCAAAACCGTTTTGCTCATTACGGAATACCCCTTGCACTCCTTATATATATTGACGAAAATAAAGGTAATATCTAAACCTAACTTTAGGTCAAGGAGTAAATTCGAAATTCGTCCGGAGGGACCATGTACACAATCGGACAGGTAGCGGAGATGTTCGGTCTGCCCGTTTCCACACTGCGGTATTACGACAAACAGGGATTGTTTCCGGAATTGGAGCGGACGTCCGGCATTCGCCGATTCGGCGATACGGAACTCGAGGCGCTTCGGGTCATCGAATGCCTAAAGAAGGCGGGGATGGAGATCAAGGACATCCGGCTGTTCATGGAATGGTGTGCGGAAGGCCCATCTACATACCCCCAGCGCAAGGCCATGTTCGAGGACCGGAAGGCCCACATGGAGTCGGAGATCGCGAAGATGAACCGCGCGCTGGACATGCTGAAGTTCAAATGCTGGTACTACGAACAGGCGATGCAAGATGGCGGCGAGGACAGACTTAAGGCACTGATTCCCGATGGCTTGCCAGAAGAAATCAAAGAGGCCTACGAGAACGCGCACGCTCGATAGTGGCGCCCGATGCTCAAGGGGCTTCGGCGAGGAGTCCTGTTCGGGGTAGGAGTGCAAAAAGAAAGCCTCCGAACCAGAGGGTCCAGAGGCTGTTATTCCCGTTATTTCGCTGGTGGCTTTGCTCTGTGGCGACGCCGAAACAGCATCAGGCGGTACTACGGTATCAAAACGAGAGTTCAGAAGCAAGTTCCCGTTAATCCCGCTCAGTGACTAATCCAGTCCGAGTGTTGTCGATGCGTGTCGCATCGTGCCGCCCAAGGGCTGTTTCGTGCACAATTTGGGCGAATCAGGCCCTTGATTCGCGATTTAGGGAATGACTCAATTGATTCGCAAAACCGCAGGTCGCTCCTTTAATCACTCCCTGGTTTCCGCCGTGGTTCGTAGCGGGTGGCGTGAAAAGGGGTGATTCAAAGGGTCGGAGAGATGTCTATAGCGCAATCGTCTGGTATTGGCGCGGTGAGGGACTTCTCGCCTCCATCAGTCCAAATCGTCAAGCTCCGAAAGACGTCGAACTAGAGAAAAGGACCTATTTCCCGTCATGGATTGGGTTTACCTGCATGACTAGAGCCCTGGTGTAATTGGCTGGATCACCGTTCCGGGAACCGGTATCGACCTACCTGTCCGCCAAGCTCCTTCTTCAGCTCCAGCCTAGTATCTGACTCGCGCCGCTATAAGCGAAAACCGAAGAGATGCGTCTTAGCCAAGAAAAGAAGGTTAGCCTCATCTTACTGCATGATTCGTGTGTTATAGTTAGATGGCTCTAACTGTTTGGGGGCGACAGCCATGCATGAACGCAAGGGTTTCTGGGACAAGAATGCCAGTCGGTACGACCGTTTCATGCGAAACGACCGGGCGGCGTATGAGAAGATGTATGGGCTGATCCGGCCGGTAGTGAAAGCAAAAACCGTGCTGGAGGTTGCCACCGGCACGGGGCTTATCGCAAAGAGCATCGTAAATGCGGCGGCGCACATCGAGGCTACGGACGCCTCTGCAAAGATGATCCTTGAAGCAAAGCGGGACAATCAATCCGCAAAGCTGCACTTTTCCGTACAAGATATGTTCCGCCTGCCCTATGCACAGAAGTCCTTCGAAGTGGTGATCGTGTCCAACGCGCTTCACATAGTGCCGCATCCGGAAAAGGCCCTGCAAGAAATCAGGCGGGTGCTGAAGGACGACGGCGTGCTCATCGCTCCAACCTTCACCCACGCGGGGAACTCGGTTTCCGGCAAGGCAAAAGCCTTTTTCATGAGTATGGCGGGATTCCCCCTCCACAGCAGGTGGACAAGCGAGGAATACCTACGTTTTCTGCGTCAAAACGGCTGGGCGGTGCAGAAAAGCGCGGTGTTGAAGGCCTCGTTCCCGTTGACCTATGCGGAATGCACGAAATCGGAGGGGCCAGATGTCGTTCTTTGAAAACACCCGCAAGCCCGTGGGCCTCGGCGGAAAACTTATGGTTGCCATGATGAATCTGGGCCACAGCCCTGTGGCGCGGTGGGGACTTCGATTTCTACGACTTGCGCCAAACGCCAAGGTGCTAGATTGCGGCTGCGGCGGCGGGGCAAACATAAAACGGCTGCTGAAAAAATACCCGTATGGCGTCGTCAAGGGCATCGACTATTCGCCCGTCAGCGTGGAGAAGGCTAGAAAGCTCAACCGAACTGCAATTCAGGAGGGGCGTTGCGCCGTTCTGCAAGGCAGTGTGGCGGATATGGCGTTTGAGGATAGCTACTTCGATGCTGCCACGGCCTTTGAGACCGTCTATTTCTGGCCTGATTTGCCCCGATGCTTCCGTGAGGTCTGGCGGACGCTGAAGCCAGGCGGGACAATTCTTATCTGCAACGAGAGCAATGGCGATACGGACAAGGACGAGAGGTGGACGCAGATCATCGGCGGCATGACCATCTACAAGGACATTGAATTAAAGGCGTGTCTGGAGCAGGCGGGTTTTCACGAGGTGCAGATACGCAAAAAGAAAAAGTGGCTCTGCGTCACGGCGCGGAAGTAAGGGCATCAAGCACGGGCATTTTTGCATCCATCCTGCACATGGCGGTAGGCATGACGGTCATAGCGGCTGTGCTGGCGGCAATTACGACAGTTTTTATTCACTGGGGAAGGAACCTATGAAATGCAAAATTGAGAAAAACACCGTGCAGGAGACGCTGATCCTCCCGCTGTATTCCCGGAAGCTGTGTACGGAGCTGTACCCGAACCTTTACAGGGATGAAACAGCGGTTCGCCTGCTCGACCAGATCGACTACGACTTTTCAGAGGCAGAGAAAAACTCCCGCAGCCTGATGCAGCGCTTTGGTGCGCTGGAGGTGGCCATGCGGCAGGGTGATTTTGCTTTCGAGGTGCGGGATTACCTGAAAGGCCACCCCAATGCGGCGGTGGTCAATCTGGGCTGTGGGCTGGACAACACCGGCAGAACCTGCGACAACGGTAGATGCAAGATCTACAATCTGGACTTCCCGGATGTGATTGCCTTGCGGCAGCAGCTACTGCCCGCCGGAAATCGGGAGCAAAATATCCCCTGCGACCTGAAAGACGCCGCATGGTTCGGCAAAGTCGATGCCTCCGGCGGGGCGGTGTTCTTTGCCTCCGGGGTGTTCTATTACTTTCTGACCCAGCAGGTCCGGGAACTGGTGCGGGGGATGGCGGACGCTTTCCCCGGCGGTGTGCTGGTCTTTGATGCCGCCAATCGGGCGGTAGTGAAGATGATCGCAAAAACATGGCTTAAGACTGCGAAAATCAAGGATGTGGGGGCATATTTTGCGGTTTCGGATGCCGCCAAGGAAATCGGCGCGTGGGACAGCCGTCTGCAGGTCACAAGTCGCGGCTATATGCTGGGCTACGACGATTTGAGGAACCCTTCTGTCAGCGGCTTTTTCCGGTTTCTCGCAAGGGTCGGTGACAACGGGATGAGAATGCAAATCGTGAAAATAAGATTTTGAGAGGCAAAAATGAAGCGCACTCGCTTTGACGTTGAAGAAGACGGCTTTTACGGCGCATATTGGGCGTGCAAGGGCACGCATACAGCAGCGGGCACGGATTCGATTGAAACCGTGCCCGCTATCTGATACTATATTATTATATCGAACGTATGTTCGGTTACTCCCACTCGGTGGCAGCGTTTCTGCCGTCTCGTCATTCCAGTTGCGTCCAGTTTTAGGTCCCGTCTCGAGCCGAGTGCCGTCAGGTGACGCCATGTCGCGTTTCGTCGGCTTCGGGGACAATAGCTGGGACAGTTTCAAAAACTCACTTCAAACTCAGGGCGTTGAGTTTTCGTTTTTGTCCCATGGGACACTGCGGATGGTCTTCGCAAACTCAATAGCACCTAAAACGCCCGTTTTGAAACTCAACCGCCCTTTAGCGTGCAAGCCGCCAGCTGCAATCGCAAGTGAATCAACGCGGGTGGCTTTCATGCTGGTTGAAAAACCGCAGGTCGCAGCCCTTCGTCGTCCGCGGGTAAAGTGAGTAGTCTCAGGTGGCTTGCCCATGAGTTGACGAGAGGGCTTTGAGATTCCGCCGACGTCCGGAAACGCTTCGAGCTCCCTTGAATTTCCGTACAGTACATGATATAAGGTAATTGGTTTTCCGTTAGGAAGGCTTCCAAGTGCCGGGGACGTTTTCCCCGGCTTTTTTCTTATCCGAGAGAACTCCGCGATAGCCCTACACGGCGCTCAGAACCCCTGCTCGCCGAGCAGCCATCTCGCGAGATCCAGCACAAGCACGCCCTCCCGGGTATAGGGTTCATGCCTCGTGCGGGCGATGAGGACCTTCGGGAACGCATCCCTGATGGACAGAAGCGGCGCGAGCTCCCTCTCGAGCGTCGATTCGGAACTGATGTCGTCGCTCACCTGGATGTAGACGAGCTCCGACCCCCTCTTCGCGACGAGGTCGACCTCCCTTTGGTACAGCTTCCCAACGTAGGTCTCGTAGCCTCGCCTCATCAGCTCCAGGAAGACCGCGTTCTCGTACATGCGGCCCCAGTCCATGTTGCGCGTCCCCAGGACCGCATAGCGCATTCCCGAGTCGCAGACGTAATGCTTCGCCTGCGTGCTCAGGTACTTCTTCCCCTTGATGTCGTAGCGCCTCGCCTCATAGAAGACGAAGGCGTCGCGGAGGTAGGAGATGTAGCGCCCGACGGTGACATGGTTGGTGGGAACCCTGTTGGCGCCGAGGACGTTGGCGATGTTGTTGGGCGAGTTGAGGTTGCCGGAATTGTCCATCATGTACTCGGCCAGCCTCTCCAGCACGGCGGAGTCGGGCAGCGAGAACTTCTGGACGAGGTCGCGCGTGAGGATGGTCTTGTAGACGTCGCAGATGTAGCCGTACGACTCCGAGATATCATCGTAATCGTAGGACCCGGCGAGCCCGCCGCGTCTGATGAACCCGTCGAAGTCGTCGTCGACGGCCCCTTGCCCGCCGAAGTAGGAGCGGTATTCGCCGAAGCTGAAAGGGAGGATATGAACCTCCCTATGGCGCCCCGTGAACAGAGTCGCCAAGTCGGAGCTCGGGAGGAACGCATTCGACCCGGTAAGGTAGATATCCCATCCGCCGCGTGCATGAATGCTGTTCACGGCCTTCTCGAAACCCTCGCATAGCTGCACCTCGTCGATGAAGAGACGGTTGCGGGCGCCTCCTTTATGCCGCTCTATGATTTCGCGATGCAGCGCGTGGTACTCGAGCAGCGGCTCGTTATCGAGGTCCAGAAGGTCGATGTAAACGTTGTTGGAGGACGGGTCTTTCCGCGTGACAGAGGCAGCGAACGCCTTCATGAGCTTGGACTTGCCGGAGCGGCGCATCCCCGTGATCACCTTGATGTCCCGGGTGCTCTCGAGTGCCCAAAGCCGCTCCATATACGTATTGCGGTCTACCCAAGCCATCATCCGCTCCTTATCGGTTTCGAAACTCAAATTATTTTAAAGTTTCGAAACCGATAAGGCAATATGCACAAGGATGCGTCGAGGAGCGAATCCCGATCGCGCCATGTCAGCAGCGATGTCGACGCGCTTTCGCGCATGCTACAATCCAACCATCAGAGATAAAAACACAGTCCCCGTCGGGTAGTCGTGGGCGTGCGGGAGTCCGCATCAGTAACCTGCCTCCTTGGTTATCCCTTTTCTGCATGGTCATCTACATAAAGGAGGAACCAGCCATGCAGACCAGCGTGTTGGCCCTTCTTGGGTCACAGACCGGGGAGGCGAGGGCCTCCGTCGGGAACGCCCCGAGCAACCGCCATATCCAAGGAATGGCAAGGCGTCGATCGCTGTGCGGGCCAGGACGCCGAAGCGGGCCGTCCGTCAATCGGAATGCGGGTCAGGATGCTGCAACGCGATCCCAACTGCAGGATACGGCTCCTTTGCGGTTGCCGCAAAACCTGCTGGCAACATTCTTACTATCCGAATGATACACACATCCCTTGGGATTGTTTCGCCTGGCCAGGGCCATCTTCAGCGCCTCATCGGCCAGCTCGGCGGGCGCCTCTTCCACGCGTAATAGCCCTGGCGGGTCACCCATGCGACCAAAGATGCAAAAGAGATCGAATGACCAGAAAGGATTGCCCTTACCGACAGGCAATCCTTGACAAACGAACTTTAGCCTCCTTAAAATTACATGGTTTTTCAAACTGAGCCAGCGAAGGAGGGGTGTCGTGGTTGGTCTTTTCCGCACGTGGATGAGCGCCTAAAAGCGGCGCTGTTATGGCGTCGCGCTGTTTTTGCACGCCATTCCACGATTGGACATAACCATGATGTTTGAAACCTCTCGGCGCAGGTCTGTTTCGCTGTGCCGTTCATGGCAATTTAAGATTTGTTTCGTATGGGGCGGGGAGCTCGTGTCGACATTGACGAGCTCGATTCTCCAAATGGGTCTCATTTGGCATATCGCCCTCACGACAGGATTATCTTCCCTCCTCTCCCTGGCATCGTTAGCAGGCTTTCTGCCGATTGCCTTGTTCGGAGTCCTTGCGGGCGCCGTTGTCGACAGATACAGGGGGCTGTTCGCCCTTCTTTGGTGCGGGTTCGTCTTCGCTTTCGCGTTCTCCCCACTCGCGGCATTGTTCCCAATAATGACCTTGGGACATTTTGGCGGTAGCACGGGGGATGCTGCTTTGGTGGAGATCCTTTTCTCTGCAGGCATGCTGGCTGGGTCCGGCATTTTGGCGGCTACGGGAGGGTTCCGCAATAGGTCGCTCACCATGGTCGCCGCGATCGCCGGCTTCGGCGTCGTCGCAATCGCATCCGGATTGCTCGGCCCGTCGTTGTTCGCTGCCTTCCTACCGGCGAGCTTTCTTATGGGCGCATGCTCCCCGCTGTACGCGGGAACCCAGACTGCCCTTATGCAGGAGCAGATACCTTCTGAGTGCCTAGGCCGCGTTATTGGTCTCTATGGACCCATTATGGCGTGGGCCATGCCCATGGGCCTCGCAGCCCCCTCCGTTTTTGCGGACCTGCTCGGAGCTCCGTTGTGGTTCGTCGGCTCTGGAGCGACCATGGTACTGCTTGCGTTGGCGATGCTTCTCGCTCCAAGTGTCCGAAACGTGGGAAAAAAAGATTCCGGGCAGATTCAATAGCCCAAGTATTCGAAAAAAGAGGCGGCAGCCATCGGTTCACGCGTCAGCCTTCAAGCCCTTGCGACGACGAGGTATTGCGCCGACATCCCACATCGCGCTCCTTAATCGTCGCCAACTATCATTTTCGGATTCACCGGCTTGCACAAGGCCAAAACGCTCGTGCTGGCAATTGGGCAAAGGCGAAAAATCGACGTGAACGATCCTTTATTGGCATGGCTGCGCTTCCAGAAAACGCCAATACACAAAAGGTGGTTCAACTTATGGAACTCATAGTCAAAGCTAAAGACATCTTTTTGGAATATGCAGGCCGCGATATTCTGGACATCGAAGAGTTGGAAATCTACCCCTACGATCGCATTGGCTTGGTAGGAGACAACGGCGCAGGCAAAACCAGCCTGCTAAAAATCCTGAGCGGCAATCTTACCATTGCGGACGCCGACGTCAGGCGCTTCGGCAGCATTGCCCTCATCGGCCAGCTCGACGAACTCGACCTTGATACGGCTCCGGGTAGCGGCGAAATGCTCTCCCGTCTCAACGTCGCCGAAGTGGCGCAGGAGACGATGAGCGGCGGGGAGGAAACACGCGCCAAGATTGCCTCTGCGCTCTCCCAGCATGCAAACGCAATCTTTGCCGACGAGCCTACGAGCCACCTCGACCAAGACGGCATCCACCTTCTCGTCGGACAACTCAAGGCATTTGATGGGGCCCTGCTCATCGTAAGCCATGACCGTCATTTTCTCGATCAGGTAGTGGACAAGATCTGGGAGCTCAAAGACGGCGGTATTTCCGAATTCTGGGGTGACTACTCAGACTATCTGCGACAGAAAGAAGAAGATCGTAAAGCTCAGGCGGCTCGATACGAAGAGGCGATGCGCGAGCGCGATCGCCTCGAAGCCGCCATCGAAAAACAGCGGAAAAAAGCACGGCAGGTCGACGCCAAGCGGAAGGGTGCGAAAAAAAGCAACGAATATGCAGGTCGATTGGGGCATCAGAAAACAACCGGCACCAAGCAGAAGAAAATGCATCAGGCAGCTAAGAACATGGAGAAGCGCCTCGAAGCGCTCGAAGGGATCGAGGCCCCAGATAGCATTCGTGCCGTGCGCTTCCGCCAGAGCAAGGCCCTGGAACTGCACAGCAAATTTCCCATCTCGGCAGACGATTTCAGCTTGAGCTTCGGCAACTGCGTGCTCTATGACCACGCGAAATTCGAGATACCGCTCGGTGCCAAAGTGGCCATCACCGGTGGCAACGGCACAGGAAAGACCAGCCTGCTGAAGGCAATCGTTCGACGCGCCGACGGTATCAACATCTCTCCCAAAGCAGAGATCGGCTACTTCGAACAGACAGGCTACAAGTTCGACGCCCGCCAGTCTGTGATCTCGTTCATGCAGAATGGTTGCGAGTACAGCATGACCGAAATTCGAGGCATCCTCGCCTCTATGGGAATCGGACCGCGTGACCTGACAAAGGACGTTGGCGTTCTCTCGGGAGGCGAAGTCATCAAGCTGCTACTCGCGAAGATGCTACTGGGCAGATACAACATCTTGCTCATGGACGAGCCTGGAAATTACCTGGACATCAAGAGCGCCGAAGCCCTCGAGCAGATGATGAGCGCCTATGCCGGAACGATAGTGTTCGTCTCCCACGATAAGAGGCTGGTCGAGAACGTCGCAGACATTGTCTACGAAATAAAGGACACCAAGCTAGTCAAAATCTTTCAGCGCGAGTAGCCCTAAATGAGCAGGAAATAATCCCCGAACGGAGACAAGGGAGTAAAACGGCAAAGAAAGAGCCTCCGTCTCAACGCAGGGAACGGAGGCTCTTTAATCGCTTTTACTCACCGCCGTCGCTGGCGGCTTTGCCATGACTCTCGTACGAAAAGAAACTCAGCGGCACAGTGCGGCACTCAAAAGTCCAGGTCATAACCCTATCAGCCTACTCCCACTCGATGGTCGCGGGCGGCTTGGACGTGATGTCGTAGCACACGCGGTTGGCACCGGGAACCTCGGCCACGATGCGGCCGGAGATGCGGGCCAGAACATCGTAGGGCAGCTTGGCCCAGTCGGCGGTCATGGCGTCGCTGGACTCGACGGCGCGAAGGATAATCGGGCGCTGATAGGTGCGCTCGTCACCCATAACGCCGACAGACTTGATGTCGGGCAGGACGGCGAAGTACTGCCAGCAGCTGTGCTCGGAGTTGCGCTCACCGGTCTGCTCAAACAGACGCTGGTTGTAGGCGTCGAGCTCCTCGCGCACAATAGCATCGGCGTTCTTGAGGATCTCGAGCTTCTCCTTGTCGACCGCGCCGATGATGCGGATGGCAAGACCCGGGCCCGGGAAGGGCTGACGGAACACGATGTGACCCGGCAGGCCAAGCGCCAGACCAAGCGCGCGGACCTCGTCCTTAAAGAAGTGGTCGAGCGGCTCGATGAGATCGAAGTGCACGCCCTCGGGGAACGGGATCAGGTTGTGGTGGCTCTTGATGGTGGCCGTCTTGCCGCCCGTCTTGCGCGCACCGGACTCGATGATGTCGGGGTAAATGGTGCCCTGGGCCAGGTACTTGACCGGCTTGCCATCGGTCTCGAGCTGCTGGGCCACGGCGAAGAACTCTTTCCAGAACTGTGTGCCGATGATGCGGCGCTTCTCCTCGGGCTCGGTCACGCCGGCCAGAAGCTCGGCATAGCGGTCCTCGGCGTGGACGTGGATAAAGTCGACGTCAAACTGCTTGGTGAAGACCTCCTCCACCTGCTCGGGCTCGCCCTTGCGCAGCAGGCCGTGGTTGATAAACACGCAGGTCATCTGCTTGCCCACGGCGCGGGCGCCCAGCGCAGCCACGACGGAGGAGTCGACGCCACCGGACAGGGCCAGAATCACGCGGTCGTCGCCGACCTTCTCGCGGAACTCGGCCGTCATGGTCTCGACCAGGTTGTCCATGCTCCAATTGGGCTCCAGGCCGCAGATCTCAAACAGGAAGTTGCTCAGCAGCTGCTGACCGTACTCAGAGTGCTTGACCTCGGGGTGGAACTGCGTGGTGAAAATCTTGCGCTCGACGCACTCCATGGCGGCAACCGGGCACACGTCGGTGCTGGCGGTAACGGTAAAGCCCTCGGGCACCTCGGACACGGCGTCGCGGTGGCTCATCCACACGGTCTGCTCCATGGGCGTGGAGTTAAAGAGCTTGGCGCCGGCCGTGCGCGTGATGGTGGCGCGGCCGTACTCGCCCACCTCGGAGTGGCCGACCTTGCCGCCGAGCGTCACGGCCGTGATCTGATGGCCGTAGCAAAAGCCCAGGACGGGAAGGCCCAGGTCAAAGATGGCAGGATCGATGGACGGAGCGTCCTCGGCATACACAGAGGCCGGGCCGCCGGAAAGGATGAGCGCAGAGGCGTTCATTTCGCGAATCTCGTCGGCCGAGATGTCGCAGGGGACAATCTCGGAATACACGTTGAGGTCGCGGACGCGACGGGCAATGAGCTGACCGTACTGCGCACCAAAGTCGAGTACGAGGACCTTTGCGGAAGCCTTTTGATCCATGGTTTCCCCCTCTTGTTGGCGGGGAGCCGGTGCCCACCCGCGCGAATAAACGAAAACAGCTTACATAGTGTACACGTTATATGGGGTTTCTCGTCCCTCGCAGCCATCAGCGCACGGCAAACGCACGACCTGGGCCCTATTTGACGGTAATTGAAGTGTTACCAGACGTTACAGATGATGTAATACGTTTGAACATTGGACGCCCTGTGCCACAATACTGCCGAACGACTCCGCCTCTGCGGCGGCAAATACGATAGGAATATCAGCATGAAGCGCATCCTTCTCATCGCCACGGGCGGCACCATCGCATCGACCGAGGACGGCAACGGCCTCTCCCCCGCCCTGACCGGTGAGGAGCTCGCCCAGAGCGTCCCCGAGATCTCGGGCCTCTGCGAGCTCGACGTCGTGCAGCCCATGAACATCGACAGCACCAATATGCGCCCCAGTGACTGGATGCGTATCCGCGACGTCATCGTCGAGGGTTATGCCGACCACGACGGCTTCGTGATTCTGCACGGCACCGACACCATGAGCTACACCGCGGCAGCGCTTTCCTACCTGATTCAGGACAGCCCCAAGCCCATCGTGCTCACCGGCTCGCAAAAGCCCATGGGCAATCCATTTACCGACGCCAAGCTCAACCTGTACCAGAGCCTGCTCTATGCGCTCGACGAGCACTCGCACGATGTCTCGATTGTGTTTGGCGGCGTCGCCATTGCCGGCACGCGCGCCCGCAAGCAGCGTACCATGAGCTTTAACGCGTTCATTAGCGTCAACTATCCGCCCATCGCCTATATCCGCAATGACCGCATCGTGCGCAACGGGCTTCACGGCACGCATCAGGGCGAAAACCCGGTGCGTTTCTACGACAGCATCGACCCGCGCGTATTTGTACTCAAGCTCACGCCCGGCGTAAACCCGGGCATCCTCGACGCCCTTGCCGATAGCTACGCCGCTGTAATCCTTGAGACCTTTGGCATTGGCGGTATCCCCGAGTTTGGCGAGTCGGGTGAGTCGTTCCAAGAGGCGATTTTCCGCTGGGTCGATTCGGGCCGCACCGTCGTTATGACCACGCAGGTCCCCGAAGAGGGCCTTGACCTGGGTGTTTATGAGGTCGGCCGTGCCTACGCCGATCATCCGGGCATTTTGCGCGGCGACGACATGACCACCGAGACGCTCGTGGCCAAAACCATGTGGGCGCTCGGCCAATCACGTGATGCGGCCGAGATTCAGCGCCTGTTCTACAGCCAAGTCAACCACGACCGCATCCCGATGGCCTAATCCCTAAGGCAGTTCCACTTATCGCAGCCTCAAACGACAGGTGGTCCCCCTCGGGCCGTGCAAAAAACGGAGTATTCTGCAATTTCTCCGCCAGAGGCATAGAATCGGCCAATTGTTAGACGAACTTTTAGGACGAAGGTGCCGTCTGGTAAATATTTATTCCTCATTTTTATTTAACGTGTGGATTAACTACTACCAAAAAGGCAAAACCAGCCGCTCAAGCTACCGTCTACAGCCGAACTGGTGCTGAATACTCGCGATTTTGCACATCGCAACCAGGGGGACCCGCCCAAAGAGCGTCAAATAGCAGCGGGGGAACGCCCTATTCGATGCCCTCGAGAAGCTCTGATACCGTCATGCCAAGCGCGGGCGCGATCTTAAATAGAACCTTGAGCGTGAAATTTGCCGTCCCATCTTCGATTCGGTCGAGGTAGGGTCGGCTGATTCCTGTTGCCACACAAAAATCAACCTTGGAGATACCAAGGTCTCTGCGTGTCTCTTCGACCCGCCTGCCAAGAATCTGTTTCGCACGTTCGTCCATGCAGCCGAGTTTGAAATGGAGCCGAACATAAACGTAAACTATAGTTTACGTTTTGCCGAATACACAGGAGTTTTCTATGTCGGGTTCTTCGGTCCGCATGTACCGAGCCACGCTTCGCACAAACAGCGCACCGCTCAAGCTCGTCGTCGTTGAGGCCGAATGCCTTTCGCCCGATGAGCGCACAGCATTTGTATTGCTATCAAGTCGCGTCGCCGCCGTTCTGGTCCCTTGCCCGGCGCAAGGTGAACTTGCTATCCAATGCCAGGCGCACAGCTGCTCGCTCAATCAGGCTGCCGTGATCGCAACCAGCCAACGCGGTCTGCCCCTTCTCCTGGAAGCCGGTATCGCACTTGCCCTTCGCGGCGCCGGATACGAAAACGAGGCCGCCGCCGACATGGTCTTTAAACCACGATCGAGCGGCGGCCTCGCAGCAGCCATTGAATATGCGTGCAGGCTCGTTGCCTAAAAGGACAAGCTAGAAACCAAAGCCAAAGCCCGTTCCGGTAATCGCCGAGTACATAAAGTAAACGTTGATCACGTTGAGGAACACACCCGTGATGCAGCCGTTGCGCAGGTAGCGCTCGCACACGATGCGCGCCATGGCGGCGGAGTCATCATTGTTTTTAGCCTGGCGTCCCGCCGTAAAGTACGTCGCCACGCTCAGCAGTAGGTTGAGCACCGGCAGTGCCAGCAGCTCGTAGCTCTTGCCCCAGCGCGTCACCTCGCCGGCTGCGTTAAACTTCGTTGCCACCTCGGGGCCAATGTTGGGGATAACAAACGCTGCAACCACCAGCGGAATCACCGCAAGTACGAGCAGCGCAATACCCATGTAGCCAGCTTTTTTGCCATATTGAAACATGCGCGTCGTCCTTACACATTAAAGCGGAAGTGCACGACGTCGCCATCGGCCATAACATAGTCCTTGCCCTCAATACGCAGTTTGCCGGCGGCCTTGGCGCCCTGCTCACCGCCGAGCTCGATGTAGTCGTCATAGCCAATGACCTCGGCCTTAATAAAGCCGCGCTCAAAATCGGTGTGGATGACGCCGGCGGCCTGCGGGGCGGTCGCGCCCTGACGAACCGTCCAGGCCTTGACCTCCATCTCGCCGGCCGTAAAGAACGACTGCAGACCGAGCAGCTTATAGGCCGCCTGCGCGAGCACGTCCAGACCGGGCTGTTCCAGGCCCAGGCTCTCCAGGTAGTCGGCGGCGTCCTCGGGATCGAGCTCGGAAAGCTCGGCCTCAATCTTGGCGCAGATGGGCAACGGCTTGACGCCATCGATGGGCGCCAGGTCGTCGTTGAGCATATCCTCGTCCACGTTGGCCACATACAGGATGGGCTTCATGGTGAGCAGGAACAGCCCCTTGGCGGCGGCACGCTCCTCGTCGGTCATCTCCATGGATGCGGCGCGCTTGCCCTCGTTGAGCCAGGCAAGCAGGCGCTTGGCGACCTCGAACTTGGGCATGAGCTCCTTGTCGCGCTTGGCCTCCTTCTCGAGCTTGGGCAGCTGCTTCTCGAGCGTGCCCATGTCGGCCAGGATGAGCTCGGTCATGATGGTGTCGGCATCGCCGGCGGGATCGACGAACTCGCCCGTGCGGCCCACCTCACGCATGACGTTGGGGTCCTTAAAGTAGCGCACGACCTCGCAGATGGCGTCGGTCTCGCGAATGTTGGCCAGGAACTGGTTGCCCAGGCCCTCGCCCTCGTTGGCGCCCTTCACCAGACCTGCGATGTCGACGAACTCGACCGTCGCCGGCACAATGCGGCCCGGGTTAACGATGTCGGCAAGCTTTTGCAAGCGGCTATCGGGCACGTCGACGATACCCACGTTGGGGTCGATCGTGGCAAACGGGTAGTTGGCGGCAAGGCCGGTCTTTTTGGTAAGCGCGGTGAACAGCGTCGACTTGCCCACGTTGGGCAGGCCCACGATACCGATGGAAAGGGACACGACAGCTCCTTTTGGTACAGGTACTTCAAACCGTATAAGTATAGCGCCGCCGCAGCATCCGGGCGAATCCGGACACCGCGGCGGCGCAAATGAAGCAGAGATAGAGCTCGCTGACTAGTCCGCGAGCTTCTCCACCTGATCGAGCATCTTGTCAAGCTTGGCCTTTGCCTCGGCCTTGGCCTTCTGGGCCTCTTCGTGGGCCTTGGCCTTCTGAGCGGCCTTTTCCTCGGCCTCGGGGTCGACAACGACCAGATTGGACGCATCGTGCTCGACCAGCTTGAGCGCATGCTCGGGGCACACCTTGACGCAGGCTCCGCAACCTAGGCAATACGTGGACTCCAGTGCAAAGCGACCGCTTCCCACCAAATCGCAGGCAAACGTGGGGCACACGTTGACGCACTCGCCGCACGACGTGCACTTGTCAAAATCGCATTCCGGTGTGCTCACCTGCATATTCTGGGCAAGCTCGGGGTGGTTCTGCAGCGTCGAGAGCACCAGCTGCCGCCCGTGCGTGAGCGAACGGCGACGCTTGGTCGTCGTGGTGCCGCACATGGTGTTGAGCGTGCGCTCGAGCTGCGTGATCTGGTGACGGTGAGCCTTCAACTTCTGCGTCACCGAGGCCAGCGCCGCCGTCGCCGGATTGAGCTTGGTCACCGTCAGGCCCGTGGTGCGGGCAATCTTATCCATGTACTCCTTGCGCTCGTACTCGCGGCGCTTATGGCATTTGAGGCTCTTGGGGTCGACCTCCAGGCCCATGCCCGTACCCGCCCACTCCTCGGCGGTAGCAATGGCCTCGCCCAGAATGTCCTCACCGCCGGTGTTGCGGCACTTATCGCACACGCCCAGTGGCAGGTAGACGCTCACGTTGGGATAGTCCGCCAGTACCGAGAACCAGGTCTCGGCCGTAATATCGCCCACGCAGGCAACGACGACCTCGTTTTCGCGCGGCATGCGCTTGAGGGCGCGTGTGCAGGTGACGTAGGCGGTCTCGTGGCTCGTAGCAGCGGAGACGATATCGTCATACAGGTTTTTAGGCGCCAGGCGCGGCGAGATGATCGCCTCGGTCGGGCAGGCAGCGGCGCACAGACCGCACTTGCGGCAGGAGTCGAGGATCTCAATGGCGTCTTCCTCGACCTCGATAGCGTTGACCGGGCACACGTCCATGCACGCGGTGCAGCCGCTCTTTTCGTTTTTGCAGGTCAGGCACGGAATGGTGTTGCCGCGCGGGCGCTCCTTGTAGTCGGCAGGATTCCACTGCGGCGCCGACGGATCGAGTGCATCGGTCACGCCGCCAAGCGGGTTTTTAAGAAAGTCGAAACCCTTGCTGATCTCGATAATGTCATCAAACAGATCGTGTTCCTGCGCCATGCGCGGCCCCTCCCTGAGCAGTGCAAACAAGCAAGAGATAATGATACGCTATCGGCCCGTGCCTCGGGCAAATTACACGCGGAGCATCTTTGCGGCAAATAGCCCATGGCCTATCGCCGCCTCGATTGCACAAGGTCAATCAAGTGCCAAGCTATGCCTCGCACATGAGCTGCACGAGCTTTTGTCTGGTCACCTTGGCCTGCTCGTTGGCCATATTGCGTTCGTTTCTAAAGGCCGCATCTGCAACGCTCATCAGGTCGGTAACGGAAATCTCGCCAAGTCCCAGCTCCGCGAGCGTCGTCGGTAGGCCGACGCGCTGGCAAAACTCGAGCACCTGATCAAGCTCGGGCGCACGCTCCAAACGAAGCTGGACCACTAGGCCAAATGCCACGGCCTCACCATGCATGGCCTTGCACTCGGGCAGGATCGTCAACCCGTTGGCGATGGCATGTGCCAACGCCAAGCCACCGCTCTCAAAGCCGACGCCCGAGAGCAGAATATTGCACTCGATCAGGCGCTCAACCGCCGGCGATATACGGCCCTTTTTGAGATCGCGCTTGGCAGCGACGCCGCACTCCATGAGTGTGTCATAGCAGGCACGAGCCGCAACCAAAGCCAAGTGCCCCGGCGCGCCACCGTGTTCGTTGACGCCGTGCGCCGCGGCGCACGAACGCGCCTCGAAGTACGTTGTCAGTGCATCGCCCATGCCAGCGACCGTCATACGCAGCGGGGCCGCCGCGACCACGTTGGTATCGACCACGACCAGGTCTGGATTCTTCTCGAGCATCAGGTAGCGGTCGAACGACCCATCCTCGTGATACAGCACCGAAATCGCGCTGCACGGACCGTCCATCGACGCCGCCGTGGGACATACGCACAACGGCAACTCGGCATAAAACGCAACGGCCTTGGCGATATCGAGCATCTTGCCGCCGCCAATACCCACCACCATGTCGCAATACTCAGCCCGAGCTTCCTTAGCCATTTCGACAACGGCATCTTCCGTACACGGACCGTTGTAAATCTTAAAGAACGGCTCGCTTAGATCTTCATCCAGAAATCCATCGACGATCTGCCTGCACAGCCGATCCTCGGTGCCTTGGTCAAACAAGACATAGGCAGCGCAGCCCAACCATGACAAATACCTGCCCTGACGCGAGAGCTCACCCGGCCCCTGAACATATCGTCCGGGACCGCCATAAACCATGGGAAGCGCCATACGAGAATCCGCCCTTTCATCAACAACAATTGGTACAAAGCAACCTGACCCCTTTGCACCATAGCAAAAAGGGGCAAAGCCTTCTGTCGGCTTTGCCCCTTCCTTACCTTAGTTTACTCATCCATAAGGTAGTAGTGACCCAGTGCGTCGGCACCCAGAATGGCGTTTGCAACCATCTCGGGCGTCACCTCAAACGGCATGTTGCACATGGTGTCATCGGGCGCGCAGGCGGCCTCGGCAACAATCATGGCCTGCTCGCGCGTAAGCTCGGCAACGCCAAGTTCCTTCATCGTAACCGGCAGGCCCAGCTCAATGCAGAAGCCCAAGACTTCCTCGAGCTTCTCGGTCGGGGCATCCTCGAGTACCAGCTGGACGATGGTGCCAAAGGCGACCTTCTCGCCGTGATACATGCCGTGGCACTCGGGCAGCATCGTCAGGCCATTGTGGATGGCATGAGCAGCAGCAAGGCCCGAGCTCTCAAAGCCAATGCCCGAAAGCAGCGTGTTTGCCTCGATGATGTGCTCAACGGCAGGCGTGAGCGCACCCTTCTCCAGCGCGACCTTGGCCTTGACGCCATCGGCCATAAGCGTCTCGTAGCAGAGCTTGGCGAGCGCCAGACCAGCCATACCGCCCTTGCCGCCAGCGCAAGTGCCGCCGTCGGCATCGTGCGTCGCCTGGGCCTCAAAGTAGGTTGCGAGCGCATCGCCCATACCGGAAACCGTCAGGCGCACCGGGCTCGCCGCGATAACCGTCGTATCCATCAGGACAATGTTGGGGTTTGCCTTAAGGAACAGGTACTTATCGAACTGGCCGTCATCGGTGTAGAGCACCGAAAGTGCCGAGCACGGTGCATCGGTCGAAGCGATGGTGGGGCAAATGATAACCGGGGACTCCAGGTAATAGGCAACAGCCTTCGCGGTATCGAGGATCTTGCCGCCACCGACACCGACGATGATGTCGCAACCGTTGTCGCGAGCGAGCGCAACCAGGCGATCGACCTCGCCCTTGGAGCACTCGCCGTTAAAGTCCTCAAACAGCAGCTCGGCCTTAGCCTCGGCAAAGCTGCCCTCGATCTTGGCACCAACGCGCTTCTTGCCCGAAGGCGTCACGATGACGAGGGCCTTAGCGCCGAGCGGCTCGACATAGGAGCCGAGCTTGGCGAGCTCGTCCGGACCCTGGATGTACTTGCTGGGGCTATTGAAGATTGCAGCCATTTTTATCCCATTCTCTAAAAGAAAAAAAGGGGCTCCGTACAGATACGTGCGGAGCCCCTCGTTACGATAACAAGAGTCGATTAGAAATCGATGTCGGTGTCGTAGTAGCAGGCCTTGAGAATCTTCTCGAAGTCGGCAGCCTTGGTCTCACGCGGGTTCTCGGGCGTGCAGGCGTCCTGCTCGGCGTTCGCGGCGATCTCGGGCAGCTTGGCGAGGAACTCCTCCTCGGAAACCATCTGCGGGTTCTCGGCGTCGACCTTCACGCCACCATTCGCGTAATCCTTGATGGACTGCGGAATGTTGAGCTGGTCGTTGAGGTCGCGAATCTTCTGGACGAGCGCAGCGATGAGCTCCTCGTTGGTCTCGCCGGGAAGGTGCAGGATCTCCTTGGCCACGTAAGCGTAACGCTCAGCAGCGCGCGGGTCCTTGGAGTTCCACTGGATAACCTTGCCCAGGTACATGGCGTTGGCAGCACCGTGGATGATGTGGCCGTTCTCGAAGGCAGCGCCGGTCTTGTGAGCCATGGAGTGAACGATGCCGAGCAGGCCCGAGGAGAAGGCGATACCGGCGATGCACTGAGCCTCGTGCATGTGCTGACGGGCCTCATGGTCGCCAGCATAGGACTTGGGCAGCCACTCGACGATCTCGCGGATGCCGTGCAGAGCGTTGGCGTCGGTGAACATAGAGGCGCAGGTGGAAACGTAGGCCTCCATGCAGTGGGTCAGAGCGTCCATGCCGGTATGAGCGCACAGCTTGGCGGGCATGGTGTAGGTGAGCTCGGGGTCGACGATGGCGACATCAGGGGTGATGTTGAAGTCGGCCAGCGGGTACTTGATGCCCTTGGCGTAGTCGGTAATGACGGAGAAGGCAGTGACCTCGGTAGCGGTGCCGGAGGTAGAGGAGATGGCGCAGAAATGAGCCTTCTGACGCAGCTCGGGGAAGCTGAACGGCTGGATGATGTTATCGAAGGACTCCTCGGGATACTCGTAGAAGACCCACATGGCCTTAGCGGCATCGATGGGCGAGCCGCCACCGATGGCGATAATCCAGTCGGGCTCGAACTCGCGCATGGCCTCGGCGCCCTTCATGACCGTCTCGATGGACGGGTCGGACTCGACGCCTTCGAACAGCTTGACCTCGAAACCGCCTTCCTTAAGGTCGTTCTCGACGTCCTGCAGGAACCCGCCGCGGCGCATAGAGCTGCCGCCAGAAACGATGATGGCCTTCTTGCCCTTGAGGTTCTTCACCTCGTGGCGAGCGCCCTCACCAAAGTACAGATCGCGAGGATTGGTAAAACGTCCCATACTGTGCCTCCTAAACAAGCCCCTCTTAGACTTGCGTATATAACGGAGCACCCAATTGGCTCCGTTAGGACCGGTTTGCGCGTTGCCGGCGATGACAATGCGCGATGTCTAAACGTCTCAACGCTCAGACAAACACTATTTTACCGTTCTGGTTGGTCAGTTATTCACCTAAAGCCGCCAATGATGAAACGTTTTTTCTATCCCTGAAGACCCTTGTGCGGCATTCATACTCCCAAGCTGGGCAAACGTTTTATCAAGGTTGACTACATATCCCGGGCAGGACGGTGCCCCTCCAAAATATGCACCGTTCGCCGCCAAAAATCGACCGTTTGCGGCACCGTGATACCACTCGGCCGTCCATGGTGCCGACATTTGTGCGACATCCGACTTCGTGGTGCAAAGGTGCAAGTCCAAGTGCGGCACCCCCGGTGTGCCACATGCGGGTAAACTAGAACCTTATATAGAAACATCTGAACCCTAACCGCAGCAAAGGAGGCCCCATGGCATTCGATCCCATTCAAGAGGATTGCCATCGCCTCGTTCTTGAGGCCTTGCGCCGCGACAATATCCCGCTCACCGACGCTGCCGCAGTAGAGCGTCTGATGGAACAATTCACCCGCAACCCCGCACCGCTCATCGTGCACGACCGCGACCGCGCCGGGCACCTCATTGCCAAGGTGGTCGAGGCCGTCGACTACCGCATTCCCTTTATCCCCGACGATACCCAGGCAGAGCAAGAAGAAGCCGCAGCCGAGAACATGCTCCGCGAGGCAGTCGCACTCGACCCGGCCAACTGGGATGCCCAGCGCATGCTGACGGCGCTCACCGCCAGCTCCAACGAGGAATACGTACAGTATCTGGTGTCCAAGTGCGACGAGGTGGAGCACGATCTGGCGCTCAAGATCGCCTCGGCGCAGGACCCCTACGAGCGTGAGGCCGCTGGCGACCTTATGCGCCGCCCCTATCTGCGCTGGCTCGCCGCCCTTGCGTCACGTGCCCTCATTAGCGGCCGCTATCGCATGTCGCTCGAAGCCGCAAACCGCAGCCTCGACTTTGCCCCCAACGATCCTGCCGGCGTCCGCCACACCGCGATGCTCGCCATGGCAAAGCTCGAATACCCCGCCGAGGAGCTCAAGCGCTTTCGCTCCGCTCACTCCGTGCCGTACCTCGCGAGTACCCCGCTGCGCCGCCGCCCCAAAGATGCGGAGCGTGACTTGGACCCGTGGACGCTCATCGCGCTGATGAGCGCTGCCTGGCGCGAGCTGGACTACGAGGGTGCCGAGCACTACCTGCGTATCCTTGTGCGTTCGTGCCCGCACGCAGCCGAGGCGCTCTACTTCCAAACCGAGTTTCCCGATGGCGTCTATGCCCGCGTCAACGTGGGTGTGGGCTCCACCGACGAACTTGTCCTTGCGCTGTCCGAGGCGACGCCGGTGCTGCAGGAGGGCCTGGGCGCCCCCGACAACGCCAGCTTTGCCGCCTGGGTCGCCACCAACGACATCGTGCGTTCCCAGATCGACGAGCGCATCCTGCGCGCGGCCGAGCAGGGTTTGCCGTTTAAGGGAGGAGACCTCTAATGGATCCGAGCGTCTACATCCCCGCCTACCTGGAGCGCGCCTACCTTGCGTCGCACCCCGAACTCACCGATGCAGCACGCGAGCTTGTCCATAACGACGTGAGCGTCAACCCTCATAAGTATGCGCAGTCCGAGCATGCCCAGGCGCTGCTGTCCTATGCCGGCGTTCATCGCCACCTGCTCGACGAGCTCCATCGCATCGAGGATATGGGCAGCGACGAGGAGTTTGAGCAGACGCGCAACCGCCTGTTCGACGATATGCGTGATGAGCTGCTCAAGATCGTCCGCATCGATGCGCATGTCCTCGATGCCCAGCTGCTCGCCATCATTTTGGCGGACACGCCCGTCGACGCCTGCCCGGGCGATCTGATGAAGCTCGAGGCGACCACGGCCGATTACCTGCAGCAAAGCGTGCCCGGGTTCGACATGGAAGCCCCGCACTACTGGGCCAATAATGTTTTGGCCGATGGTGTCACCGCAGCAGACCTTACCGTGAGCGAGCCGGCTCTTATCGGGTGGCTTCACACGCTCGAGGCCATCTCGCAGCTGTGCATGGCGAGCGCCCGCTACCGTGCTGCCGCCAACTACGCCCGCCGCGTCCTTAAGGCAGAAGGCTATCCCACCCGAGCCGCAGGCACCGTGTTGCTCGCCCTCGCTCGTCTGGAAGACGAGGACGGCTTTTTTGCCCTAGCCCACCAGCTCGAGGAAGAGATCGGGGCAGACGCACTCGAGAACTCTCCTTGGTATCTGCTCGCCCGCACGATTCTGCTGTTCAAAACAAACAAGATGCGCCCGGCGACACGCGCGCTGCGTGAGTTTGCCAACCGTTGCGAGGGCGGCGCGTTCTTCTTGCTGAACCCCATGTACCAGACACCGTACCTTCCCTGCCGACCCGAGCCACGCGATCCCTGGGATCTTTCGCATCAGGCCGTTTGGGAAGCGGACGGTATTATCTCGGACACTCCCGACTTTGCTCCCTGGGCCAATGCCTGCGAAGACGTGTCGCAGCTTGCCCAGGAGTTTGCGCGCCGCTACGGTTTTTAGTGACACACTCGACCCGACCATGTCGTTTACGTTAGGAACGGTTTCATGAACCTCCGCTCATCTCTTGCCTGCACCTCGAGCGATATCGCTCGCTGGGGGCTGCGCTCCGTCCTTAAGCGCCAGGGCGGCGTACTCCCCGGCCGCATCGCCATGAAGATCGACCCCGAGCTGCTGAGCGACCTCGCCGGCCTTGTCGACCGCAGCGTGGTGATCACCGGTACTAATGGCAAGACCACCACCTCCAACCTCATCGCCGACGCCGTTGCCGCCAGCGGCGCTACCGTGGTGTGCAACCGTGCCGGCAACAATATGGAGCCTGGCGTGGTGGGTGCTCTGCTCGAGGCCCGCGGCGGCCTTAAGCACGCCAGCAGCGGCAAGCGCGTGGGCGTCTTTGAGTGCGACGAGCTCTACACCGTACGCGTTCTGCCCAAGCTCAAGCCGACGTACTTTGTGCTGCTCAACCTGTTCCGCGACCAGCTAGACCGCTACGGCGAGATCGACCATACCCAAGACGTCATCGCCCATGCGTTGGAGCTCTCTCCGACGACAACGCTCATCTACAACGCCGACGATCCGCTGTGCGCCTCGATCGCCGCGCGCGTCCCCAACACGAGCATCGCCTTTGGCATCGACGGCGCCACGGGCACCGAGTCCGACCGCATTAGCGACTCGCGTTTTTGCTCGCAGTGCAACGCCCCGCTGGAATACGACTATGTGCAGTACGGACAGCTGGGCGCCTATCATTGCCCTTCGTGCGGCTGGGGTCGCCCCGCGCTGCTCCGCCGCGTGACGGGCGTTGAGCTCGGCTGCGACGGCTACGGCTTTGACCTGGCCTTTGGACCCGAGGCCAACGCGCCCGCCGTGCACATCGCCACGCGCTACAACGGCCTGTACATGGTCTATAACGTTGCCGCCGCCTTCTTTGCGGCGCACGAGCTGGGCGTGGACGCGGCGTATCTGCAGCCCACGCTCGATGCCTACGTGCCAGCAGGTGGTCGCATGGGCCGTTGGGATATTGCCGGCCGCACCGTCGAGGCCAACCTGGCCAAGAATCCCGTGGGCTTCGATCGCCAGATCCAGTCCATTAAAACGGCAGGTGGCAGGCTCTGCGCCTTCTTCCTAAACGATAACGATGCCGACGGCCACGATGTCTCGTGGATCTACGATGTCGACTTCGAGCGCATCGCCGACGCGCCGGGTCTTGTCGCCTTTGCCGGAGGCACGCGTGCGCACGACATGCAGGTACGCCTCAAGTACGCCGGCATCGATGCCGCGATTATCTCGGACGTCGCGCAGGCGATCGGCGCCGTGGCAGACGAGGCCGCCGATGACACCTTCTACGCCGTCGCCAACTACACGGCCTTCCCGCCGCTGGTCAAAGAACTCGACGGACTCAAAGGCACCGATGCAGCCACGGTTGCTGCCCGCGCCATAGCCCGTGCCGACGGCAGCGCTCTTCCTGTCGGTATCGCGCCAGTCGAGCTTTCGCGCCCGCTGCGCATCGTCTACCTGTATCCCGATGCGCTTAACCTCTACGGCGACGGCGGCAACGTTATCGTGCTCGAGCGCCGCTGCGCCTGGCGCGGCATTCCCGTGCGCGTGGACGAGGTCCACATGGGCGAGGTGCTCGACCTGACCGACGCCGATATCGTCATGATGGGCGGCGGCTCCGACCGCGACCAACTGGCGGTTGCACATGAACTGCTCGCTCAAAAAGACAAGGTCGCGGCCTATGTTGAGGATAGCGGCTCGCTGCTCGCTATCTGCGGCAGCTATCAGCTGCTCGGCCGTTCGTACTATATGGGCGAGGATCGCATCGAGGGCCTGGGCGTCATTGCCGCCGAGACCGTACGCGGCTCCGACCGCCTGATCGGCAACGTCGCCGTCAAGACCGACCTGGCACCTGAGCCCTTTGTGGGATTCGAGAACCATGGAGGTCGCACGCTTTTGGACGCCGATGCCACGTCGCTCGGAACGTCCGTCGTCACGGGCACCGGCAACAACGGCGATGATGGCCTTGAGGGTCTGATCTTCAAGGGCGTCATCGGCACGTACCTGCACGGACCGGCACTGCCCAAGAACCCCGAGCTCGCCGACTGGCTGATCGCGCACGCCCTCGAGCGGCGCGGCGATGCGCAGGCCACAGCCCTGCTGCCGCTCAAGCCCCTCGACGACACCTACGAGCGCGCCGCCCACGACGCCGCCATGAAGCTCCTCCCCTAGCACCTCACCACCACAAAGGGGACAGGCACCTTTGTGGTGGTTTTTCAGTTTGCCAACGATATGTGAACGGCTAAAAAAGTCTGCTATACTCTTTCCCGCTGTCCCCATCGTCTAGCGGCCAAGGACGCCACCCTTTCAAGGTGGATATCGCGGGTTCGAATCCCGCTGGGGGCACCATTTGAGATGTGAAGCCCGTTACCAATTCGGTAGCGGGCTTTTTGCTACCGATATGCCGGGATTCGAACCCGACAGGGTGCGGAGCTGAGGAAACGCGCAAGCGTTTTCCAGCGCAGCACGCAAGGAGCGGAGCGACGCAGCGGAAGCGGGCGGCGCCAGCCGCACGCGGACATCCCGCTGGGGGCACCATTTAAATTAAGAAGCCCGTTACCCCCGCGGTGACGGGCTTTTTGCTACCTATGCGCCGGGATTCGAACCCGGCAGGGTGCGGATCCCGGCATCATCGCAAGGCCTGTGGTCAAAAAATGGCAAATATGAGTACTGTTACCATTTTAATAACAGCGATTTCATGCCTTCAGAAGGCGATTTAGCCGTCAGGCGTCCTACGGCGGAAAAATTGCAGACGTTTATCGGCTAAGTACTTGGACATATGTTGCGTAACACTACATATTTTGCAAATAAATAATGTTACAGGACTTGTGACAGTACTCATATTTGACGTTTTTTGCCCACGCCCCCTTATTGCGTGGGCGAATCAGTTCCAAAACGGGCTTCAAAGCGTCCTTCGCAAACAAAAACCGGGGCCCGCATGATGCGGACCCCGGCTCAATACCGTGACGATATGTCAGTTACGCTCTACACGTAGAACAGAATGTCGTCGTAGGTCGGGACCGGCCAGTAGTCGGCTGCCACGATCTCCTCCATGGCGTCCACGGCGGCGCGCAGCGCATCCATAGCGGGAACGACCTCGTGCGCGTACACGTTGGCCTGCTCCTGACCATCGAGGCCCTCGGCCTTCTGATGCACGGCGTCGAGCGCCTTGATGGAGTCGTTGATGGTGGTGATGCCGTTGCAGAGCTTGTTGAGCGTGTTCTGTTCACACTGCATGGCGGCCTCGGCGCCAGCGGCACGGATAGTCTCAAGGCCCTTAGCGACCTTGGTGGCATAGGCGGTAATGACCGGGCGATAGGTACGACGTGCCTCGCGAACCATCGTGGTGGCCTCGATGTTCATGAGCTTGTTGTACTTCTCGAGCTTGCAGTCGTAGCGGCACTGGGCCTCGGCCTTGGTCAGGACACCCGTCTCCTCAAAGAGCGCGATAGCCTTATCGGAAACAAAGGCGGGCAGGGCATCGGCCGTGGTCTTGTTGTTGGCAAGGCCGCGCTTCTCGGCCTCGACGGGCCACTCATCGGAGTAGCCATCGCCGGAGAACAGGATGCGCTGGTGGTCGGTCAGGACCTTCTTGCAGTACTCGAGTGCAGCGTCCTGGAACTCATCCTCGGGCGTACCCTCAAGCGCGTCGGCGAAGGACTTGAGCGACTTGGCCACGGCGGCATCGAGCACCAGGTTGGAGTCGGAGACGTTCTGCTCGGAGCCGCAGGCACGGAACTCGAACTTATTGCCGGTGAAGGCAAACGGGGAGGTGCGGTTGCGGTCGGTGTTGTCCTGCATCAGCTTGGGCAGGGTATCGGCGCCCAGGTCGAGCACGCCGCGCGTGGCATGGACGGAAGCCTTGCCATCGATGATCTTCTCGACGACCTCGGTAAGCTGGTCGCCCAGGAAGATGGACATAATCGCCGGAGGAGCCTCATTGGCGCCCAGACGATGGTCGTTGCCGGCCGAGGCAACAGAGGCACGCAGGAGCTCCTGATAGTTATCGACAGCCTCGATCACCGCGGTGAGGAAGACGATGAACTGCAGGTTGTCGAGCGGGGTGTCGCCCGGATCGAGCAGATTCTCGGACTCGGTGCCAAGCGACCAGTTGTTGTGCTTGCCCGAACCGTTAATGCCCTCAAAGGGCTTCTCGTGCAGCAGGCAGACCAAGTCGTGGCGGGAGGCGATGAGCTTCATCTTCTCCATCATGACCAGATTCTGGTCGATGGCCTCGTTGACCTCGCCATAGACCGGCGCGAGCTCATGCTGGCAGGGAGCAACCTCGTTGTGCTTGGTCTTGGCGGGAATGCCAAGCGCCCACAGTTCATCGTCCAGGTCCTTCATATAGGCCGAGACGGTGGGGCGGATAGCGCCAAAGTAGTGCTCCTCGAGCTCCTGGCCCTTGCAGGGAGCAGCACCAAAGAGGGTGCGGCCGGTGATGACCAGGTCCTTGCGCTTGCGGTAAGCGTCCTTCTTGATCAGGAAGTACTCCTGCTCGTCACCCACGGAAGGAACGACCTTCTTGGGGGTCTTGCCGAACAGCGCCAAAACGCGCTTAGACTCACGCGAGAGCGCGGTCATGGAGCGCAGCAGCGGGGTCTTCTTGTCCAGGGCCTCGCCCGTGTAGGAGCAGAAAGCCGTGGGGATGCACAGGACATCGTCCTTGATAAAGGCGGGGCTGGTGGGATCCCAGGCGGTGTAGCCACGGGCCTCGAAGGTGGCGCGCAGGCCGCCGTTGGGGAAGCTGGAAGCATCGGGCTCGCCCTGGATGAGGTTCTTGCCCGTGAACTTGGTAATGGCGGTGCCGTCGTGGTTGGGCTCGAGGAAGCTGTCGTGCTTCTCGGAAGTAATGCCCGAAAGCGGCTGGAACCAGTGCGCGTAGTGTGTAGCGCCCTTGGAGATGGCCCAGACCTTCATAGCGTGGGCAACAGCGTTGGCCACATCCAGGTCGAGCGGCTCACCGTCCTCGAGGGTTGCAGCAAGGCGCTTCCAAATGTCCTTGGGGAGGTAGTCCTTCATGACTTCCTCCGAGAACACCATGGTCCCGAAGCGGTCAGTAAGTTCGGCCATACGGAACTCCCTTCGTATCGGCACCGCGTGAGAAGCGGTGTTGATTACTAACGAACGAGTCATAGCTTAGACTCGCCGTGTTTCCGCAACATTACCGTTATGTTGCTGTCGCGAAACCAATCAATGAGGTTACCGCATCGCGACGGCGTTGCCACCCTCAACAGCCAATCAACTGTATAAATTGCAGACCTCTCCCCATGGTTTAAGGGTAGTCAATTTGGGATGGGGCTCTATTAACTGGTATTTCACATAAGATACCAGTCTTTATAGCCCCATCCTAGATTGACCGCCCTGTTATAGGGAATGCCGATAGCAAAGCATTTTCGATTGGTATCCCCAAATAGCGAGTGAAACTCCACCGTGACACAGCGGTGCTGTAGAATCCTTACAACACATCACACTATTACGTATCTAGAGGAGCACGATATGCGCGTCGACGAGGTTTTTAAGCAGGCAGCATCCCAGGGCACCGCACCCGTTTCGTTTGAGATGTTCCCGCCCAAGGGCGAGCTTACCCTCGACACGGCTCGCGAGGTGGCAGGCAATCTGTGCAAGCTTTCGCCGAGCTTTGTCTCGGTCACCTGCTCGGCCGGCGGCTCGGGCAACGGTGCCACCACCGCCCCCATCGCGCATATGATTACGAGCGAATTCGATACACCCTCGGTGGCACACCTTACCTGCGTGGGCCGCTCGCGCGCCGATATCGCCGCCAAGATCGACGAGTACCGCACCGCCGGCGTGGAAAACATCCTGGCCCTGCGCGGCGATCTCCCTGCCGGCGCGACTGAGGACGACAAGCCCGCCTCAGACTACGCCTACGCCCGCGACCTCATCCCCGAGCTCGTCGACGCCGGCTTTTGCGTGGGCGCCGCAGCCTACCCCGAGGGCCACATCGCCTGTGAGGACCTCAACCTCTCGGTCGAACACCTCAAGCAAAAACAGGACGCCGGCGCGAGCTTCTTTGTAACGCAGCTCTTTTTTGATAACGAGTGCTTCTACCGTTTTCGCGAGCTTGCCGACAAGGCCGGTATCACCGTGCCCATTACCGCGGGCATCATGCCGTTTATGGGCAAGTCGCAGATCAGCCGCATGGTCTTTATGTGCGGCGCGTCGCTGCCCTCCCCCGTCATCAAGATTCTCGCCAAGTACGAGAACGACCCCGAGAGCCTGCAGGCAGCCGGTGTAGATTATGCCGCCCGCCAGCTTTGCGACCTCAAGGAGCACGGCGCCGACGGCCTGCACCTGTACACTATGAACCGTCCTGCGATCGCCGCGACCATTATGGAGCGCCTGGGGTAATGGAAAAACCGCACATCGATACAACCGCTGTCGAAGTGCCGGCCGACCTTGCGTCGCCGGCGCTTTACCGTGTCGATGCTGCGCACCATCCCCGTGTCGACCGTGCCGAGATGCTGCGGTATCTGGGTTACGGCGGCCAGCAGATTGAGCCCGAGCTGTCGCAGCGTATTGAGCTTGTGGTCGAGCGTCTGGAACTTGACATTGAGCCCCGTGGCGTGCGCCGCGTATTTGCCGTCGATGCCACGGGCGTGGACGAACAAAGTGAGCCTTGCATTCGCTTGGTCGGCACCAACGTTGAGCTGCGAGGTCGCGATATCTATCGACATCTCAAAGATGCCCGCTTTGCCGCGCTCATGGCATGCACCCTCGGCATGGACGCCGAGCGTCGCCTGCGCACCACGGGAGCCCAGCAGCCCCTGGAGGGCGCCGTGCTCGACGCCGCGTGCTCCGCTTACGTGGAAGCCGCCGTTGAGCAAATGGACCAGCAGGTCAAGACGGACGCCGCCGTTCATGGGCTCGCCGGCAACTGGCGCTTTAGTCCCGGCTACGGCGACTGCCCGCTCTCGGCCCAGCGCTCGATCGTCAATGCGCTCAACGCCACGCGGCTCATCGGGCTTACCGTCACGCCCACCAGCCTGCTCATGCCCACCAAGAGCGTGACCGCGGTAATCGGTCTGTTCGATGGCGAGGTCCACGATGCCCAGACCCGTCCCACCTGCAATATCTGCCGTATGCGCGAGCACTGCCGCTTCCGCGCCGCCCATACCACCTGCTACTCCAACCATTAGGAGCCCTCGATGTTCACCCCGCTTATCACTCATGATTCCGATGGCACCGCGCTGGCGGCACCGGTTGATGCCGCCCGCCGCAACGGCGCCTCGTACAAGCTGCGCACGATTGACGAGCTGCGCATCAAGGACGAGCGTCTGCGTGCAGCGATCGAGGGCACGGGACATCTGCTATTCGATGGCGGCATGGGCACCATGCTGCAGGCAGCAGGCATGAAGGCCGGCGCCCTGCCCGAGCTGCTCAACTTTGACGAGCCCGAGGTCATCACCGATATCCAGCGCCAGTATGTCCAGGCCGGTTGTGATGTGATCACCGCCAACACCTTTGGCGCCAACGCCCACAAGCTCGACGGCGCTGCTACCGTGGCCGACGTCTTTGCAGCCGCGGTTTCCTGCGCCCGCGCCGCCGGCGCCCGCTACGTCGCCGGCGACATCGGCCCCATCGGCGCCCTGCTGCGCCCCCTGGGCACGCTTAGCTTTGACGAAGCCTACGACCTCTTTGCCGAGGAAGTGCACGCCGGCGTCGCCGCGGGCGTGGACCTCTTTATTATCGAGACTATGACCGACCTGGCCGAGATTAAGGCGGCCGTCCTCGCCTGCCGCGAGAACTCCGACCTGCCCGTCTTTGCCACCATGACCTTTGAGGAGGACGGCCGCACCTTCCTGGGCACGAGCCCCGAGGTCGCCGCCATCACGCTCGACGCCATCGGCGCCGATGTTCTAGGCATCAACTGCAGCCAGGGTCCGGCAGAGCTCCGCGGCCTGGCAGCGCGCATGCTCACCGTGACCGATAAGCCCGTCATGGTGCAGGCCAACGCCGGACTCCCCCATGTGGACGACGACGGCAACACGGTCTTTGACATCCAGGCGCCCGAATACGCCGAGGCCGTTGCCGGCATGATCGAGGATGGTGTGAGCGTCGTCGGCGGCTGCTGCGGCACCACGCCCACACACATGGCAGCACTCCGCACGCTCATCGATAACCACACGCCCAGTCCCCGCCATCGCAAGCCCAGCATGTCGGTCACGAGCGCCCAGACGGTCGTGGACCTTCCCTGCGACGGCCACAAGATCGCCGTCATCGGCGAGCGCATCAACCCCACCGGCAAAAAGCGCCTGCAGCAGGCCCTGCGCGACGGCGACTTGGATTACGTGGTAAGCCAGGGCATCAGCCAGCAGGAGCAGGGCGCCGACATCCTGGACGTCAACGTGGGCCTGCCCGAGATCGACGAGGTCAAGGTGATCCAACAGGCAACCGAGCAGCTGCAGGGATCCACGCTGCTGCCGCTGCAGATCGACTCCACCGACCCCGCCGCCGTCGAGGCGGCCGTACGTCGCTACGCCGGCAAGCCCATCATCAACTCCGTTAACGGCAAGCAGCAGATCATGGACGAGATTTTCCCGCTGGTCGCCCACTACGGCACCAACGTTGTCGGCCTCACGCTCGATGAGGGCGGCATCCCCGATACCGCCGAGGCGCGCTTTGCCATCGCCGAGCGCATCGTGGCCGAAGCCGCCCGCTACGGCATCGGTCCGAACCGTATCCTCATCGACTGCCTGGTCATGACCGCTTCGACCAACCAGCGCCAAGCCGAGCAGATCCTGCGCGCCATGTCTCTGTGCAAGGAGCGTCTGGGCGTCAAATGCGCACTCGGCGTGTCGAACATCAGCTTTGGTCTGCCTGCCCGCCCACTGCTGGGCTCGGTCTTTTTGGCTGCCGCCTTTGGCGCGGGCCTGGACGCCCCCATCATGAACCCGGGCTCTAAGCGCTTTATGGACACCGTCTACAGTTATCGCGTGTTGAGCGTTGAGGACGAGGGCTCGACCGGATACATCGAGCGCTACGCCGGCTGGACCGATCCGTACAAGATCGCCGCAAACCCGGCGGCAGCTCAGGCCGCATCGAGTGATGCCGCGCCTGCCGTGGGCACCGCCGGCACCGACGGCAACGACGACCCGATTCGTCGCATGGTCGTCTCGGGCCGCAAAGGCGAGATCGCTGCCGAGACCGAGCGTCTGCTGGCAGATCACGACGCTATGGATCTTATCAACAATCACTTTATCCCCGCCCTCGACGAGGTTGGCGTCCTCTTTGACCAGGGCAAGTTCTTCTTGCCGCAGCTCATGGCCTCGGCCGAGGCCGCGCGCGTGGGCTTCGACACCATCAAGCGCCTGATGCCCGCCGGCGAGATTGCCGACAAGGGCAAGATCTGCGTGGCCACCGTCAAGGGCGACATCCACGACATTGGCAAGAACATCGTCAAGATGCTGCTCGATAACTACGGCTATACCGTCTTTGACCTGGGCCGCGACGTCGATCCACAGGAGGTACTCAAGACCGTCAAGGAGCGCGATATCAAACTCGTCGGCCTCTCGGCGCTTATGACCACCACCGTCGTGGCCATGGAAGAGACCATCAAGTTGCTCCATGCCGAGGTCCCGGGCGTCAAGATCATCGTGGGCGGCGCCGTGCTCACCCCCGAATACGCCAAGCAGATCGGCGCGGACTACTACGCTAAGGACGCCGCCGAAAGCGCTCGTATCGCCGAAGAGGTCTTTGGGCAGTAACACAACGGAAACAACCGAGCACCAAAACGTGCCGCATGCGCCACTTGGCACGTGCAGCACGTTAGAATAGATAAGACTATGCTCGTTTTGGCAGATAGGAGCGCAAGGATGGCGATCACGCCCGCAGAAATCGCGGAAACCCGCGGCATGGTTGAGGAGCAGAACCTCGACATCAGGACCATCACCATGGGTGTTTCGCTCATGGGTTGCGGTGACGAGAACCTCGACCGCATGTGCACGAAGATCTACGACCACGTGACGCACACGGCCGAGCACCTGGTCGAGACCGCCGAGAACCTCGAGCGCGAGTACGGTATCCCCATCGTCAACAAGCGCGTTTCCGTCACCCCGGTGGCGCAGATCGCCGCGTGCTGTAAGGATGAGGACCTCACCCCCATCGCGCATGCCCTCGACCGCGCGGCCGAGACGCTCGGCATCGATTACCTGGGCGGCTTCTCCGCACTCGTCCAGAAGGGCATCGGCGACGCCGACCGCCGCGTCATCCAGTCCATCCCTCAGGCGCTCGCTACCACGAGCCGCGTCTGCTCCAGCGTCAACGTCGCCAGCCTGCGCGCCGGTATCAACATGGATGCCGTGCTCATGGCCGCCCAGACCATCATCGATGCCGCCAAGCTCACGGCCGACCAGGACTCCGTCGGCGCCTCCAAGTTTGTCTGCTTTGCCAACATGGTCGAGGACTCCCCGTTTATGGCGGGCGCCGTCCACGGCGGTGGCGAGGCCGACGCCGTCATCAACGTAGGCGTCTCGGGCCCCGGCGTTATGGCCGCAGCCCTGGAGACGCTGCCCGACTCCGCATCGATGATGGAGGTTGCCGAGAAGATCAAGCAGACCGCCTTTAAGATCACCCGCGCCGGCGAGCTCATGAGCCGCGAGGCCGCCCATCGTCTGGGTGTCGAGAAGGGCATTGTCGACCTGTCGCTGGCTCCCACGCCTGCCATCGGCGACTCCGTTGCCCGCATCCTCGAGATCATCGGCGTGGGCACCTGCGGTGGCCCCGGCACGACCTGTGCGCTCGCCATGCTCAACGATGCCGTCAAGAAGGGCGGCGTCATGGCCAGCTCCAGCGTGGGCGGCCTCTCGGGCGCCTTCATCCCCGTGTCCGAGGACGCCGGTATGATCGCCGCCGTCGAGGCCGGTGCGCTTTCGCTCGAGAAGCTCGAGGCCATGACCTGCGTGTGCTCCGTCGGCCTGGACATGATCGCCATCCCCGGCGACACCCCGGTCGAGACCATCGCCGGCATCATCGCAGACGAGATGGCCATCGGCGTCATCAACAACAAGACCACGGCCGTCCGCGTGATTCCCGCCATCGGCAAGGGCGTGGGCGACTGCGTCGAGTACGGCGGCCTGTTTGGCCGTGCACCCATCATGCCGGTGAACCCCAACGCCGGCACCGTGCTTGCCCACCGTGGCGGACGCTTCCCGGCACCGCTGAACTCGCTGAAGAACTAGCTGAGGGTTCGGGCGAGGAGCCCCGCCGTCGGGCGGCAGACATATAAGGTCGCCTGCTCGGACAGTCCTGACTCGCACGGAGAGCACATTAAGTGCTCTCCGGCTCGTGCGGAACTCGCGATCGACCTTATATGTTTGCCGCCCGACGGCGGGGCTCCCGCACAACGGGACCTCGGTTGGGTTCTATCCCTTTGGCAGTCGCTTCGCTTCTGCCCTACTTTGCTGGTATGGCGGTTTGGCGTTGGATCGGTTCTTTCTGATATATGCTGGTTGCGGCTCTTCTTTTGGGAGGAGTCGCTTTTTTGTTGTAAGGGGGATGGCCCGTGGCTGATGGTTTGATTCGTTCTGAGCTTCTTTCTGCTGATTGGAATGGCGAATGGATGCGCTTGCAGGCTGGTCGGCGGCGGGCTGATGATTCTTTTGAGTGGGATAAGCGGGCTCGGCATTTTCGTCCGTTGGAGACTGCCCCGTATGCCCGGGACTTTATCAAGCTGTTGGCGTTAAAGCCTGGTGAATCCGTGCTTGATATGGGGTGTGGGGCTGGGTCGATTGCTATTCCGCTTGCTCAGGCTGGGCATCCTGTGATTGCGGCTGACTTTTCCCCTGCTATGTTGGGCACGCTTGATGCTGGTATTGAGTACTATGGGCTCGAGGATCTCATTACGCCGCTTGAGCTTGCTTGGGATGATGATTGGGATTTGGTTGGACCGGTCGCGAAAGCGGTGGATGTTGCCTTTGCCAGTCGGTCGGTTACGACGACCGATCTAAAAGGTGCGCTTGCCAAGCTCGACCGTACAGCTCGTCGGCGTTGTGCTGTCACGATGGTCGCTAACTCCAGCCCGCGCTATGACCTGCACTTGATGAATGCCATCGGTGCCTCGGTTACCTGCAGTAATGGCTTTGTGTATGCCTTTAATATCCTCATTCAGATGGGTGCCCTGCCGCAGGTCACGTACTTTGAATCGCCGCGTCGCGATACCTTCGACAGCCTTGAAGCGGGCGTGGCGGACTTTTCCCGCATGCTTGAGCATGGCAACGAGGATAAGGTCGACCGTCTGCGCGACTACATCGCCCAGCACATGATCGAGAATCCCCATGCCGGTGAGCCGGGCTCCAAGGGCGTGCCGCAGGGGCGCTATATGCTCGACCATATCCGTAAGGTTCGCTGGGCGTTTATTGCATGGGAGCCGGTCTCTGCGCCCAGCTCATAGCCTGTTCGCAGCCCGCACCGCCCACTCATTCGGCATCCGCATTCTTTTTGAACTGGGCAAACGCGCTCCACACCGCGCCGTTCCTGCGTTATCGTGGGACAGCTCACGTAGATTAAGGCCCCGTCGCGGGGCGCCCCATACATAGAAAGCGAGAACCCATGGCACTGACAGGAGCCCAGGTCAAGCAGCTTCGCAGCATGGCCCATCACCTCAACCCCGCCATCATCATCGGCAAGTCCGATATTAATGAGGGCACCGTCGAGCAGACGGTCGCCTATCTGGAGAAGCACGAGCTCGTTAAGTGCTCCGTGCTCGATGGCTCCAGTCTTTCCGCCCGCGAAGCCGCCGAAGAGCTCGCCGAGCGCTGCCACGCCGAGGTCGTCCAGGTCATCGGCCGCAAGTTCTCGCTGTATCGCGAGTCCTCGCGCAAGGATATCGAGAAGATCAAGCTCGTCTAAGAGCCAATGATCCGGCGAGCCAACACATAGCAAGCTTACGGGTGCCCAAGTACTTCGGGCGCCCGTTTTTTATCGCTCGACCAACACGCGATTGAGCCGCCCCTCCACCAAGCGCTCGTATAGACGCCTCGTCTCGGGCTCGGGCACGCCATTGACCTGCTCCCTCAGATGGTGCATATGCCCACTGTATAGCTCGACGATATCGCGCCGCCGCCCCGCCGCACTGTAGACACGCATGGCGCAGCGCACCATATCCTCACGCGCCGTTTCCTGTCGAAGCCCCGACTCCGCCAGCCAAATCGCCGACTGCAAATCGTTTTCTTCTAGAGCGGCATTTGCTCCCTTAATCATGCAATCGATGAACTTTGACTGCATAATGCGTCGCATACGCAAAAAGTAGGTGGGATTACAGCCATTGGGAACATACAGCGGTCCGGCATAAAGCTGCTCAATCTTAAGGCACAGCTCAACTAAATGGGGCCCGCGCGCACCCGTGCGATTTCCCAAAACCTCGCGGCTTATCTGGTCAAACAGCCGTACATCGGTCTTGACGTAGTCACTGTTGAGCCCAATGCATTCATTTTGGATGAGCACGCACGACTTGCCATCCGGCGTCGGTCCCAAAGCCGACCGCAAGCGCGATATCGTCGAGTATAGGTTGTTGCGGGCGCTATTGAACTCGGCATGGGGCCACAACTCCATGGCCAGCGTCTCACGATCGACGAGCGCATCCATGCCCAGCGCAAGCCGCTCGGCAAGTGTCGCCGCCTTCTTGCGGCGCCACATTTTGTCCGTGATGGGAAACCCGTCGCGCTCGGCGCGAAACGCACCAAACATGCGAATCTCGATATGGTCAATGGTATCAACGGCTTCAACCTCGCCGGCCTGGAACAGGCGCTCACCCTCCCCTTCCAGATCGTCACGCAGCGAGTACCGCGATAGCTCGCGCACGGGGAGTTTCTTACGAATTCTGGCCGCCGGCTCGCCCAGACAATGCATGGCAAGGCGTGCAAAGAGCCGATACGATGGCTCTAGAATCCCCGCGCGATTCATGGACATCCAGGCCGCAAGATCGCTATCTCGCCCCGCGCAAGCCAAATGCAGCGCCACCATCCATGCTTCTGCACCACCAACCTGCGTCTGGCTTATATCGAGCAGCTCCGCCTCCTCGCGCACCGAAACCATCGAGGTGTTACGCAGATACGCCGCACGCTCCAGCAGCAACGCATTGTCGCGCATGTATGCAATTGGCTCCTCAGCCAGTTTGAGCACCTGGACCGCGCGGAACTTCGCATTGACCGGCCGACCTTCTGCCAGCGATTGCCAGCCTTCTAGCAGCAGGCCAAACAGCTGAATCTGGTTGTCGCGCATGCGTACGGCAAAGCGATCGAGCTCGTTGAACGCCGCATCGTCGGTTACCGGCAAGCCGGAAAGGAGCCGCCGTGCCGCCAGCACCATGCGCACCCAGATAGCCGGCGCCTTAAGTCCACGTACATCGAGCGCGTCCCGTATCAGCGCCATCTCGTCGTCGCGCTCGTCGATCCCCGCAAACGACCCATCGAAGAGCTCCACTAGCATGCTATCGGCCCGTATAAAAGTCCCCGCGATATCGAGCTCGCAGTCATATGCTTTGCGCGTTTTGAGCTGCTGCAGAGCACCACCGTCGTCTCCCCGCTCAGCCAACCAGTGCTTGGCCCCGATATGTGCAAAGAGCATGTCGAGTGCCGTGTGTTCCGTCTCGATTTCCGGCACAGCAAGGTTCATGGGAAGCCCAAGCCCGTTGTCCCCATAGCAAACTGCCGTAAGGACCTGGGCGACCTTCCACGAAACGGGATCTATTTCACAGGCTGCCCGATCGCCCGCATGCTCAATGAGCGATGCCATGCAGCGGGCGAGCTTTGTGTTGGACACGCTGACCGCCGCCAAATATACCCCGAGTGCCTCGGCAGGCGTTGGCTCTGGAGCGTGATCTTCGGCATCGATCGTACTCAACGCCGCCCGGCAGACATCGGCACCGTGCCCCGTCAGAGCAAGATCGACCCCATACTGCCCGGCAAGTTCAAGGACCACGCTACGGTCCAGAAAGGCGTCGGCCAGGTCCATCGCCGCATCACATCGGCCTGCCTTGAGCAAAATTCGAGCCGCCCGCGGAACTAGCTCGGGACGGATCTCGGCCACCAACTTTCGCAGGCGAAGCCGTCCGTTATCCTCGGCGCCCAGGCACGTAAAGCTCCGGTCGGCCGGATCTAAACCAAAGATCGGGTAATCGCGTACAAGGTAGGACTGGTCGACCATCGACAGTCTCACCCCACAAGCCTCGAGCTCTGCGATATTGCCCTCGCCCATCAAAATCATGAGACATGCCACGCAAAACAGCGCATTATTGTCGAGCGAAGCCAGGTCGACAAGTGCCGCGCCATATACGTTGACAATCTCGTTTTCGAGCAGACCGGCTACGTCGCCTTGGCCATACAGACCCGTCTGCAATGCCGAAACGAGCTCGGGCACGCCCTGCGTAAGCTGATAAAAGTCGAGCGATGTGCTGATCGAAAACGCCGATGCCCACGCCGAATACTCATAGGCATGCACCTTGAGCATCTGCGCATTAATCTTAACCGAATCGCCCAGCCCATGAATCAGTTGACGATTTGAAGGACGGCAGGAGATAAAGACCCCTACCCCCATAGCGCGCAGGCCGCGAATCCTGTCGATGAGGTCTTCGGTATCGTGCTGATCGAGGTTTGGCACATTATCAATCGCGATAAGGGAGTGCGGTTTGTCTTTGAGTTCTTCGGTAACCACCTCGAGCTGCATAAACACCTCGCGCCCAGTGGCGCGATCGGCCTCGATAATCCGCACGGGGCCTCGCGTCGGGTCGCATTTAACCTCATGGGTGTACTGCAGCAGCACCGAGGTCTTCCCAAACCCGTCGGGCGCATAGAGAACCACGATGCCGGCCTTTCGGCCCTTGGCGAGAAGCTCATTCATCAAGCGTTCGCGTCGCACCATATAGCCTCCGCCCAGCGGCATCAGCTCGAGGTCGTCTATACTGTCCAAATCGTTTACCATGCCCGCTCCTCAACTCGACCGTATGGACACTGTAACCGCAAGACCATACAAGCCGCGCTATGAATAGAGCGACCTTGTGTTCTAGGTTGTCTTTTGGTACGCAAGCGGCAAGTTTTTGTACAGCGAGGGCCGATTGTTATTAATCCCCCGACTAATCGGTCTTTAAGCAGGTAAATGGCTTGTCAGCTTGTCCCATCTAAGCGGCAGTGTAACGCAAATGAACAAGGTTCAGCTATGTCATTCAACTCGCCTAGCACCCGCTACCGTCTACGACCTTTTAGTGGCATTTTTGCATAGAATCTGATATGGAATGAATCAAGCTGTCGGGCATCCGGCATTCGTCAAGCTTGCGGCAAGATTTTGGTCAAGCGGGCGGAAAGGGATAGCAAAAAGGCCCCCGCAAAGCGGAGGCCTTAGGCAAGGCTATGTCGAGGTGCAGGATTCGCGCTACTCGCAGAGCGAAAGGGCGGCCTCGTCGGCAACGACAACGCAGTTGGTGTGCAGCTGCAGGATCGAAGCCGGGCACTTGGGCGTAACCGGACCATAGCACATATCGTGCACGGCCTGAGCCTTGGCCTCGCCGTTGGCGACGACCAGGATCATGCGGGCATACATGATGGTCTGGGTACCCATGGTGTAGGCCTGACGGGGAACATCGTCGATGCTGTCGAACAGGCGGCTGTTGGCCTGAATGGTGCTCTCGGTGAGGTCGACACAGTGCGTGCCCTTGGAGAAGTGGTCATCGGGCTCGTTGAAGCCGATGTGGCCGTTGTTGCCAATGCCGAGCAGCTGCAGATCCGGGTAACCGGCGGCCGCGACGATCTTGTCGTACTCAGAGCAGGCAGCGGCGGCGTCGGGGTTGGAACCGTCGGGCACATGCGTGTTGTTCAGGTCGATGTTGATGTGATCGAAGAAGTTCTCACGCATAAAGTAGTGATAGCTCTGGGGATCGTCGTGCGAAAGGCCGCGATACTCGTCCAGGTTGTATGTGCTGACCTCGGCAAAGTCGACGTCGCCCTTCTCGTACCAAGCAGCGAGCTGCTTGTAGGCACCGATCGGGGTGGAGCCGGTGGCAAGGCCCAGCACACAGTCGGGCTTGAGGATAACCTGCGCCGAGATGATATTGGCGGCCTTGCGGCTCATATCCTCGTAGTCTTTAGCTTTAATAATCTTCATTACGCGTCCTTTCTCGTACAAGAGAGGCAAGGCTCCCCTTACAAGCACTTGCCCGCGGCCCGCGTCGGCCGCAACCAACGTGTGCGGCCACCAGGGCGAGGTCGCGTAATGTATGTGTCTCGTGTCTAGCCGCGTCGAGGCCCCTGCCCGTCCACGGTGACCCGAAGCCTTTTAGCTTCGGACAAATCTCATCTTGCCACGGAGGGCGTCCTCTTTCAAGGGCGCCCTCCGTAAACGTGTTTGAATTGTAGGCTAATGGCCACGTGCACTTGCTAGCGCTCGCGAGCAACGATGAGCTGGTCCATCTCTTCGACATGCACGCCAACGGAGCCCTTGATGCTCGAGAACTCAACGGAGTTGCACACCAAGATGGGAACCGTCACATCGTAGCCCTCGGCAGCAATTGCCTCGCGATCGAACTCAATGAGCACATCGCCCTTATGGACGATGTCACCCACTTGCGCATGTACGGTAAAGTGCTTGCCCTCAAGCTGAACAGTGTCCAAACCAACGTGGATGAGCACGTCCAAGCCATCGACCGTGTTAAGCGCAACAGCGTGTCCCGTGGGAAAAATGGCCTCGACCTTGGCATCAGCCGGTGCAATCACGCGCGTGCCGGTAGGCTGAATCGCCACGCCCTGGCCCAAAAGGCCGGTGGCAAATGTCTGGTCGTTTACCTCGGAAAGCGGAATGACGTCGCCCGAGATGGGAGCATCCAGCGTAAGGACTCGACCACGCATACCAAAAGACCTTAGGACTTTAGTGAACATGCTCCCCCTCGGACATACCAATCGACCAAAATAGCCTTAACAGTTTACCACTTGGCACTCGTTTTTGACCATTAGGGAAGTTCGCGCTTGACAACCTCGACGATGTCGTCGACAACGCGCTGGGTCAGCTCGTGCGTCTCGGCCTCGGCCATAACGCGGACCAGCGGCTCGGTACCGCTCGGGCGCACCAAGATGCGGCCGCGACCATTGAGCTCCTTCTCGGCGGCAGCGACGGCATCCCAGATGGGCTGGCAATCGTCCAGGCCGGCCTTGTTGTCGGAATGCACGTTGACGAGTACCTGCGGGTACTTCTTCATGATGCCGGCAAGATCGGTGAGGGTACGACCGGTGCGCTTGAGCACGGCCAGCAGCTGCAGAGCCGTCACCAGACCGTCACCGGTGGTGTTGTGCTCCAGGAAGATGATGTGGCCGGACTGCTCGCCGCCGATGACGGCGCCGTCCGCGAGCATACGCTCCAGAACGTAGCGATCGCCCACGGCGGTCTGAACCATCTCGAAGCCCTGCTCCTTCATAGCGATGGAGAAGCCCAGGTTGCACATGACGGTCGAGACGATCTCGGAGTTGGCGAGCTTGCCGCGGGCGGCGAGGTCGGAACCGCAGATAGCCAGGATGTAGTCACCGTCGATCTCATTGCCCTCGCTGTCCACGAACAGTACGCGGTCGGCGTCGCCGTCGTGGGCCAGGCCGATGTCAGCATGGGTGCGCAGCACGAGCTCGCGCAAGGGCTCGAGGTGCGTAGAGCCGCACTCAACGTTAATGTCGGTGCCACAATAATCGGTGTTGATGGCATGGACCGTAGCACCCAGGCGCTGCAGCGCGGCGGGCGTGGTCTGGCAAGAAGCACCGTGACCGCAGTCGACGGCAACGACCAAGCCATCGAGCCTCAGGCCATCAAGCGTATCGATGGCATGATCGACATATGCCTTGCGAGCGTCCTTCATCTTGATGATGTGGCCAACGCCGGCACCGGTCGGCAGCGTATCGGCAGCCATGGCTTCCTCGGACATGACCCAGGCGCTGATCTCTTCCTCGACAGCATCGGGAAGCTTCATGCCCTTGCGGCTAAAGAACTTGATGCCGTTGAACTCCGGCGGATTATGCGAAGCAGAGATGACGATGCCGCCGTCGAGCTCGTTCTGAACGGTGAGCAGTGCCACGGCAGGCGTGGGGATGACGCCGCAGCAGTGCGGACGGCCGCCCTCGGCCATAATGCCGGCGGTCAGAGCGCTCTCGAGCATGGTGCCCGAAAGACGCGTGTCGCGGCCGATGCAGATGTCCGGACCAAGGAACTTGGTCGCCGCGCGACCCAGGCGAAACGCAAGATCGCACGAAAGATCGGCGTTGGCGACGCCACGGACGCCGTCGGTACCGAAGATGTTCTGGGGCATAGGATCGCTCCTTCCCTAGCAGGCGATATGCAACCGCCCACCCTAGTCGAAAAAGAAAAGCGGGACCCGCCGAGGAATCGGCAGGCCCCGCTTGTACATTGTATCTCGAAAGGAGATAAAACCTTAGCGCTTGGAGAACTGTGGAGCGCGGCGGGCCTTCTTGAGGCCGTACTTCTTGCGCTCGACCACGCGAGCATCGCGCGTAAGGAAACCGGCCTTCTTGAGGTCAGCACGGTAGTCGCCAGCGTTCAGAAGAGCGCGAGCGATGCCCAGGCGCAGAGCGCCGGACTGACCGGAGATGCCGCCGCCATCGCACAGAGCGATAACGTCGAACTGACCGGCGGTGTCGGTCACCTTGAAGGGAGCAAGGGCGTTCTCAACGAGCTGATGACGGCCGAAATACTGCTCGGCGTCACGCTTGTTGATAGTCACCTTGCCGGTGCCGGGGACGAGACGGACGCGGGCGACGGCGTTCTTACGACGGCCGGTACCCTGGTAGACAACGGTGTTCTCAGCCATCTTTAAGCCTCCAGCTCAATCTTCGTGGGGTTCTGGGCAGCGTGCGGATGCTCGGCACCAGCGTAGACCTTAAGCTTGGTCATCTGGGCACGGCCGAGGGTGGTCTTGGGCAGCATGCCGCGAACGGCGCGCTCGATGACCTTCTCCGGGTGCTTCTCCATAGCCTGGCGGAAGCTCTCAGCCTTGAGGCCGCCGTTGTAGCCGCTGTGGCGATAATAGGTCTTCGTGTCGGCCTTGTTACCGGTAAGCTGGACCTTATCGGCGTTGATGACGACAACGAAGTCGCCGCAGTCGCTGTTGGGCGTGAACTGGGGCTTGTTCTTACCGCGCAGGATCATTGCGATCTGGGTGGCAAGACGGCCCAGGACAGCACCATCGGCGTCGACGAGAACCCAGTTGCGCTGGACCTCGCCCTGCTTGGCGTAGTGAGTCGATTTCGAAATCACTTAGACTCCTCCATGTACAGTACGTGTTGTTACAGAGATTCACGGGGCTCTGCAAGTAACCCGTCCATATTACCCCGCTCGCCGCCCGAGTCAACAGGTATTTTGGCTCCGACCAGAGTTTCTGCACATGTCGTCCACGGGCCGTAGTGTTGCGGCGCTAGCGCTCGACGAATGCCTCGATGTCGGCCAGCAAGCGCTTTGCCTCCTGGCGACCCTGAATATACAGGTCGAGCAGCTTTGCCGGATCGTGCTCAACATGGCCGACCTCGACCGGCTTTTGCGGAGCGACGACCAGCGCACGGCCCTCACGCTCGTACTTCCACAGGTGCATACGCTGGATGTTGTAGCGGTCATGGCGCGTCTCGATGGCCTCGAGCAGGTAGGGGTAGTCGGCATAGCGCGCACGCGCTGCCGGCATAAACTCGTAAGGCTTTTTCTCGTACGAGCGGTCCTGCGTGACGATGACGACCGCGCGATCGAAGCCCGCCTCCTCGAGCACATGCTCGATAGGAACCGAATCCGCCACGCCGCCGTCGACGTATTTGTGCCCGTCGATCTCGACCGGCGGCGTCACCAGCGGCAACGAGGTCGAAGCACGCACGGCGTCGAGATCGAGCACAGCGCTTTTGACCGGCAGGTAGGCAGCGGTTCCAAAGAGCATGTCCGTCGCGACGGCATACATCTCGATGGGGCTGACGTCGAACGTCTCGTTGTCAAAGGGGTCCAGACGGTCTTGAACGTCGTTGAAGATAAAGTCGTAGCCCACGATAGAGCCCGTGGACGCAAACGACGCCGCGCCCATGTAGCGGCTGTCGTTGCAAAAGGTCAAATTGACTCGGTTGGTGCGGCCGATCTGGTGCGACTTGTAGTTGACGCCGTTGAGGGCGCCGGCCGACACGCCGTACACCGCCGGGATCTCGACGCCGGCCTCCATGAGGACGTCGAGCACGCCGGCGGTAAACTGCCCGCGAAAACTACCGCCCTCCAAGACGAGCGCGACCTTGCCGGCGTTCTTTGCCTTATCTTCTGCAGTCATGTTGACCTCCTGCGATTGCGTTTTGGCTCTCTTCTACCCAGTTTTATGATGGTGGGCGCACAGGTTTTGGAGTTGAGGAGGCGGAGCGGAAGGCGTGTCCCGTTTTGAGCGCGGGATTCTGGGATGAACTTTCCGCTTGAGGCGTCATCCGGAAACTACGTCCCAGTCTGAGCCGATATTCCGGGACGCGTTTTCCGCGAAGAGGTATCAAGGTGAGTAGTCAATTTGGGACGGGGCTATTTTAGCTACCCTGCCCGCCTGATGATTTTTCTGGGACGGGGATCAAAAAATCATCTCAGAGCGTTCCCTCAACATGGGGTAGCTAAAATAGCCCCGTCCCAAATTGACTACTCACCCGACTGTTGCTAACGCCCGCGCCCTGCACGGAGTTCGATTCTCCGCGGTTTGGAACTTCCGTTGGCGGATTGGGATCGGGGCAAGACGCCCGATCGGCATCGCATCTATATCTAGCTGAGGCTTTGCGCGGAGAATCCGCGTATTTGCTTCGCAAATACGCACCGGCTTCGGCCGCCTGCCGGCGTCCTCGCCCGCGGGCTAAAAACGCTTACGCGTTTTCTTTACGCCCGCGCCCTGCACGGAGTTCGATTCTCCGCGATATCTATAGGTAATAAAAAAGCAGGTAGGTGCGTTTACCTACCTGCTTGCAACAATTGGTGGAGGCGCGGAGAATCGAACTCCGGTCCACGAAAGCCCCCTGATTGGCATCTCCAAGCTCAGTCGCTGGTTTCGTCTCGGACGCTTTGCGCGCAGCGACACGCTCGCGGCGTCCTAACCGGTTCGGTCTTAGCCCGCGCCATACCGATTACGTGCGCAGGAGCATTCCCCTAAAATGACGTCGCGCCGGTGTCGGGGAAATCACCGGGTTGACGCGCCGCTATAAATTAAGCAGCGAGAGCCATAGGCTCAAAAGAAGAGTTGTTGTCAATTCAATTTGACGGTACCCCTGTTTAACGAGGCGAGGAGACCTCGGCTTGCTTCCTCTCTCAGAGCTATCGTGTCGAAACCAGTCGCCCCCGAAGGTTGGGAAAGTCTGGATGGCATTGGGCACACGAGCGCCCAACAACCGTCGACTTTTCAAGGAACGCGCGAGGCGAGCCCCGCTTGTGGAGTGTTATCTTACCACGTTCTGAAAGCGGACAGCTGTTCTATGCACGAGCTGTGAAGACCCCAATGTGCGCTACACTTCGCACTTTTGCTACCGATCGCGTCACGTATATTTTCGCCAAGCAAAATTGATCCGTCGAAAGGACCGTTATGGATACCAAGCAGAAACTCGTCAATGCCCTCGCAGGCCTGGGCTCAACCATTACCGAAGCTATGGATGTCATCGAGGGCTTTGTCCCCTGCGGACATCCCGCCCTCACGGTATCGAACGCACTCGTCGCGCTGGACGCTGACGATGATGCAGCTCTCGCCCAGCAGCTTGAGACCGTCGAGGGCTTTATCGACCACGTGAGTGAGAACCGCGGCGTGGCCGCCTACCACGGCATCGAGGTCGAGCTCGCGGGTCCCAAAGCCGATCTGCTCGCAGCAATCCGCGAGGTAGGCGCCCTTATGCAGACCGCAGGCGTCAAGAACACCCAGGTCAACGAGTGGGTCTACCGCAGTCTGGCAGCACTCGACAGCTCCGACGAAAAGGCTGCCGAAAAGCTCGCCGAAGCTCCCGTCATCAAGGCCGAGCTTTTGTAAATAGCAGACGCGGGCCCCTTGGCGCATCGTCGTCCAAGGGGCCCGCGAACAGCTCACGTCAACCGATAGCCGTGCCGCCGCGTTTGGCCAAAGCAAGAATCGGCATCATTTGACGAGGTGTCTTTGCTGCAAGATCGGCATGTTCGAGCAGTTTTCGATCGTTGGTCACCAAGTAATCAACCTGGGCGCGTTTGCATGCGGCGAGTACCAAGTTGTCCTCGTAATCGCGATGGAGCGCTAAGTATTTGTCGGCCAGCCAAAGGTCCGACGCATCTGCACCCACGGCCGTGGCGTTTTCGGTCATGTTCCGAACAAACGCCAGCGCCGCATCGCCAATCGCGCGGGCAGAAGCCTCGCCGAGCGCTCCCCCGCTGGCAAGAACGCTGCGCTTCAGTTCGTGCTGTACAACATACAGTACGTCCTTGGCGATATGCACCGGAAAGAACAGCAATGCCCCCGCCTCCGTCGCCTGCCCAATAAACGCACGCGCGGCAATCGACTCGGCATGGTCGGCGCAAAACGAATCAACCCATACGTTGGCGTCCACCATGATCTTGAGAGGCGCCCCACTCACAGGATCATCCCCTTTTGGCGATAATGCTCATCCATGGCGTCGGAATAGATTGCGTCCCAATCGCGATCGTCGGATACGGGCGACGTAGCGATGCCCAAATCTGCATAAAGCCGGTCTGCCGCTGCCCACGACGCGGCGAACGGAGTATCGGGCGCGACGGACTGCTGCCGGTCATCAACGGCAGACAGCACTTCCTCACACTGTCCACCACCCTGCGCAACCTTGGCCACGACCTTTTTGATGAGTTCGGGCAGCGTTCCGCCCGAAAGCCGCAGCGCTTCCTCGGCGCGCTCTTTAACCGAGCGATCTACGCGAACATTCACCTGCGCCATGCCGCTAACAGCACCCACGTTGACCCGCTCCCTTCAATTGCTAGCCCTGCTAGCACCACTATATAAAGAAGCTAGCACATGGTCAAATGCAAAAGGCCTGCGCCCGGACGACACCGATGCCGTCTGGGCGCAGGCCAGATAACGTGGGTGAACACGTCTGTTAACGCAGGTACGCCTTTGCGTTGCCCAGGCTGTAGGCGATCGTTGAGCCGTTGTGCAGCAGTGACGACGTCTGCGGAGTGATCATGCCGGTAATACCCAATGCCAACAGCGCCGAATTGGTGAGCATCACCTTAGAGTAGGAACTCGTCAGACGATCAATGAGGCCCTGGCTCATGCGGCGCAGGCGCACGATCGCGGCAAGATCCGTATCGGTCAGGATGATATCGGCGACCTCCTTGGCAATATCACTTCCGCCACCCATGGCCAGGCCCACGTCGGCCAAACCGAGCGCCGGCGAATCGTTGACGCCGTCGCCCACCATGGCAACATGGCGCCCCTCGCTCTTAATGCGCTCCACATAGGCGTACTTGTCCTCGGGCAGCAGCTCGGCCTTAAACTCGTCAACGCCCGCTTCGCGCGCAATGCGCTCGGCAGTGCGCTCCGAATCGCCCGTGAGCATAACGACATGCTTGACGCCCAGCGCATGCAGGTCGGCGATGGCCTCACGGACCCCGGGCTTAAGCGGATCCTCGATGCCGAGCACGCCGACGACCGTGCCGTCGACCGCCAGATACAGCGGCGACAGGCCCTGCATCTGAGACTCGATGCGCTCCTTGATGTCGGATTCGAGCTGTGCGCCCTCGTCCTCAAATACAAAGTGCGCGGAACCGATGATGGCACGACGACCCTCGATGGACGAGGCGATGCCGTGTGCCACGATGTACTCGACGGCAGCGTGACGCTCGCGGTGCTCGAGCCCACGCTCGTGAGCAGCGTTGACCACGGCACGCGCCACCGGATGCGGGAAATGCTCCTCCAAGCAAGCGGAAAGGCGCAGGACCTCGTCCTCGCTCCAGCCATCGGTGGTGAGTACGCAGGCAAGACGCGGCTGCGCCTCGGTGAGCGTGCCGGTCTTATCAAACACAATGGTGTCGGCCTTGGCAAACGACTCAAAGTACTTTGCGCCCTTGACCATGACGCCCATCTTGGCAGCATCGCTCATAGCGGTCATGACGGCAACGGAACCCGTGAGCTTGAGTGCGCACGAGTAGTCGACCATCAGCGCCGCCGAGGTCTTGATGAGGCTGCGCGTAGTGAGCGCGACCAGGCCCGCAAGCAGGAAGTTCCACGGGACGATCTTGTTGGCGAGGTCCTCCATATGCGACTGGCCCTCGGACTTGAGCGAGTCGGCCGTCTGCACGAGCGAGACGATTGAGCGCAGCTTGGTCTGCGCCGTGTTGGCGCGCACGCGCACCAAGATGCTGCCGTCCTCCACGACGGTGCCGGCGAACACGTCGTCGCCCACGCTGCGCTCGACGGCCAGCGGCTCGCCGGTCAAGGTCGCCTGGTTGACCATAGCGCTCCCCTGCTCGACAACACCGTCGATGCAAATGGACATGCCAGTGCGCACGGCTACCAAGTCGCCGGGCTCAAGCTCGGTGGCGGCAACGCTTACCTCAGTGTCGCCGACGACCTTTTGCGCCTTGTCGGGCACATCGAGCAGCGAGTTGATGAGCTCGTTTTCGCTCATGGCGCGGGTGTAGTCCTCGAGCAGCTCGCCCACGTTGAGCAGGAACATCGTCTGGCCCGCGGTGTCGACATCACGCTTGACGAACGAAATGCCGATGGCCGAAGCGTCGAGCACAGGAACGGTCAGGCGTGGCTGCGCCAGCTCATGAAGGGCAGCGCGCAAAAATGCCATGTAACCGGCCACGACAAACACCGCACGCAGAGGCGTCGGCAAGAACCAGCGGCGCGCGTAGTGGGCGCCGATAAGTGTGGCAAGATCCATAACGAGTTTGTGCTTGCGCGGCTCGAGTTGCATCACGTAGCCCGACTTGGCATCGGCGATAGCTTGAGCATCGAGTGCGCCTAGGGCGTCGAGCACGCTTGCGCGGCGCGGCTCGTCGTACTCCAGCGCCATCTGGCCAATGCGGCCATAAACGCGCACCTTGTGTACGCCGTCGATATCGCCGCTGAGCTTAAGAAGTGCATCGAGATCGCTCTCTGGCACAGGACCCGCCAATTGAAGACGGGTCCTGCCGGGGATCTCGCTAATAATCGAGAATCTCATAGTTTGTGCCTGAGAGCGTTACTCGGCTGCCTCGTCAGCAGCGGCCTCGCTCTGGGTGATGTAGGCAGCCTCGGCAACCATGTCGTCGACATTGGCCTTGGCCTGCTCGACCATGTCCTGGTAGCAGTTCTTGACGCGCATACCGCACGCAATGCCCTGCACGCAGGCATTCTTTACCGGAGCGCTGGTGAGCAGCTTGATGCCGGCCGTACCAAGCAGAAAACCGCCACCGACAAGCAGGGTGTTAAAAGTCGACTTCTTCATGTTGCTTCTCCCTTTTGCCGCACAAGCGCGGCATGGTGCCTTAGCACCCGAGTTCATTAGTTTGCTCGAGCACGCTTTGAGACTAGTTTAGTCGAACTATTATGGTCAACCAAAGTTAACCTTTGGAAATCTTGGTCCCCTTTCCTACAGCTGCCAGGCAGCCGCTTCCTTTTGCAGTGCGACCATACGGGCAAATTCTCCACCTGCCGCCTTGAGCTGAGCCGAAGCACCCTGCTCGGCAACCACGCCATCCTTGAGCACGACGATCTTGTCGGCATTTTCCACCGTACGCATACGGTGGGCAATAACGATAACCGTCTTACCTGCAAGCAGACGGGAGAGTGCCTGCTGTACCACGGTCTCATTCTCCACATCCAAGCTTGCCGTCGCCTCGTCCAACAGCACGATGGGCGCGTCTTTGAGCAGCGCACGGGCGATAGAGATGCGCTGGCGCTCGCCACCAGAAAGCTTGGAACCATTCTCGCCGATCATGGTGTCGTAACCCTGCGGCATGCGATTCACGAACTCGTCGCAGTTGGCGGCACGCGCGGCCGCAAGCACTTCCTCATCGGTGGCGTCACGACGCCCGAGGCGGATGTTTCCCATCACCGTGTCGTCAAAGAGCAGCACGTCCTGGAACACAATGGCGTAGTCGCGCAGCAGCACCTCGGGATCCACGCTCGCGACATCCACGCCACCCACGGTAACCGTGCCTTCGGTGGCATCCCAAAAGCGCGCGGCCAGGCGGCTCACCGTAGACTTACCGGAACCCGAAGGACCGACCAGTGCCGTGACCTCGCCTTCCTTGGCGGTAAAGCTCACATCGGTAAGAACTTTCTCGCCAGCGCGGCCGTCCTCGCCCGCACCATAGCCAAACGCCACGTGATCGAACACCACATCGTGGCCCACGGGCTCAAATTTCTCGCTGCCCCGCGCCACAGGCTCTTCCATGATGGAACGCATGCGCCTGGCAGACGACTCGGCGGCAAACAGCTCGGACATTAACATTAACGCCTGGTCAAAGGGCGCATAGATACGGCTCACCATAAGCAGGAAGGCAAACATCACCAAAAAGTCGACCTGCCCGGAGGCGACCACCGCGGCGCCCGTGACCAGCGTGGTGGCAATGCCCAGACGCAAAATGACAAAGGCGGAGTTGACCAAAAGCCCGTTAACGAGTTCTCCCTTAGTGGTCTCGCGCTCCTCGGCATCAATCACGGCGCCGAGTCCCTCAAGATAATAGGCCTCCTGGTTGGTGGCGCGGATCTCGCGCACACAATCGAGCGTCTCCTGGATCGCCTCAGTGACTTTGACCTTCTCGGCGCGAACACGGTCGAACACCGGGACCATGGGGCCGCGTGTTAGATACAGCACGGCAAAGGCCACGGGAACGCTCCAAAACGCCGCGATCGCCAGCTGCCAGCAAAAGAACAGCGACGCCACGAACACAATGGCGCTTGCGATGATGGCACCCCAAAGCTCCCCCAGCACGTGGCTGTAGGCGTGCTCCATGGCCTGGACGTCACCCATGATGGTCTCGGTTAAATCGGCCAGATCACGACGACCGAAAAACGACAGCGGCAGTTTGCGCAAGCGTTCGGCGATCTCCATACGCTGCTTGCCGCACTCCTCGTAAAAGATGCAGTAAGTGTAGTAATACTGCTGCCAGTTAGAGGCAAAGAGCAACACGAAAAAGACCAGGAGGCCGCCCACGATCGGCAGGGCATCCGGCAGGTCAGCCCCGCTGGTGAGATGCTCGACAAAGCCGGCCATAACCAGGAATAAAAAGCCCATGCCGGCCATGGTAATAAGATTGGTGAGCGTGGTCCAGAAAATGCCGCGTTTTACGCCGGCGACGCCTTTATCGGATAGGAAATATTTCTTTTGGAATGAGGCGAACATTTAGGCCTCGCCTCCCTTCGTGACGGCGGCATCCGCGGTCGCTGCAGTGATTTTCCAGCTCGCGGCCTGTTCGTATTCGGCCCACATCTTGGCATACAAGCCGTTTTGGGACAGCAACTCGGCATGGGTACCCGACTCCTGCACCCTGCCCTGGTTGAGCACCACGATTTGATCTGCGCCCACTACAGTCGAGAGTCGATGAGCAATCATAATGACCGTGCGACCCGCCGCCAGCTTGCTAAAGGCGCGCTGGATGAGCGCCTCGTTCTCGGGGTCGGCAAACGCCGTGGCCTCATCGAGCACCACGATAGGCGCGTCTTTAAGGATCGCGCGGGCGAGCGCCACGCGCTGGACCTCGCCGCCCGAAAGATATGCTCCGCCGGCACCGAGCATGGTATTGATGCCCTGCGGGAGCTTGGCCACAATGTCGTCGCACTGAGCTGCGGAGAGGGCCGCACGCACTTCGTCGTCAGTGGCCGTAGGCTTGGAGGCGCGCACATTATCGGCAAGTGTTTGCCGGAACAGCTGGTTAGTCTGGAACACGAAAGCGACCTGGTCCATAAGCTCGTGCGGATCCATATCGCAAACGTCCACACCGCCTACAAGCACTCGGCCCGAAGAGACATCCCAAAAACGAGGAATCAGGCTTGCGCAGGTTGACTTGCCGCCGCCCGAAGGACCCACTAGAGCGAGGGTGCTACCAGCGGGAACGCTGAAACTTACATGGCTAACGGCAGGTGCTTCGGCACCCTCGTACGTAAAGCTTACGTCCTCAAATCGCACTTCGCCGCCGGCAGGGTGCTTGAGTTGGGCGGGCACGGAGAGCTGCTTGGAATCCATGATGCTTCGGATGCGAGCCAGCGAATCGGCACTCATCTGAGAGGCCTCGCCCACAAACATGAGCTTGGTCATGGCCGTCGGTACCACGGCCGAAAATATCGCGTAAAACGTGAAGTTGGCCATAAAATGTGCGAAGTCCGTCTCGCCCGGCGCCAACAGCAACGCCACGGGCAGCAGGAATGCCACAAGGCCATTGAGCGCGGTAAGGTTGAGTACCTGCGGACCTCGGCAGAACGTGCCCGCATAGCTTTGTGCCATGTCGGCGTATTCGGCGATCGCATCGTGGAAAGCCTTAAAGGAGTAGACCGTCTGCTGAAACACCTTGACCACGGGGATGCCGCGTACGTATTCGGTGCCGGTCTTGTTCATCTTGACCAGCGCTCCCATGTAGGCCTTCATGAACTCGGCGCCTTTGCCGCCCATCATGGTGGCCATGGCGCCAAGCGAAACGACGACCGAGATAAGGCATGCCACCCCCAAACGCCAATCGAGGGCGAAAAGCAGCACGAGCAGGCCTGCGACCATGGCGGTGGCGCCGGCGATATCGGGCAGCATGTGCGCGAGCAGGGTCTCGGTGGAGGCGGCGCATCCGTCTACAATACGGCGCAGCTCACCGGTGGAGTGCGTGTCAAAGTAGCCAAGCGGCAGCTTAAGCAGGTGCTCGCTCGTAGTCTTGCGGATATTGGACGCGCAGCGAAACGCAGACAGGTGCGTGCACATGAGCCCCACGAAATAAACTACGATGCTTGCCAGGGCAAACCCCACGGCCCACCAGCCATACATCGCGATATCGGTGGCTTCGCTCCAGTTAGGCGCCACAGCGATAAGGTCTCGCGCGACAAACCAGATGCACACGTACGGGCCAAAGCTCAGCAGCTGCGAGAGCGCCGAGAGCGCCATGCCCAAATAAGTTAGGAATTTACGGTCGCCGGCATATGCAAGCAGCTCGCCGATACCGCCGCCTTCCCTTTTTGATCCCTTTGCCATGAGGTTCCTTTCTAACGGCTTGAGAGTTAACCTTAATCAACTTATCATTGATATGTTAGCCAAGGCACACAATCGAGCCAGGCGTGGACGTTTCCGCAAAGGAAGGGGACGCTTTTGAAAATGCATCGGGCCGCGACCGACATAACCGAGCTCTATGCACCACAGTTTGAGCAGTTTGGCCTGGAGCTTTCCGGCAAGGGCGCCGTCTTTACCGGCGAGGTGGCAAACGATCGGGCACACGGCCGCGCATGGATCATGCCCCTCTCCCCTGCCTGCATCGTCATGGAGCATTTCATCACCCCGACGCACGATATGTACCTGGCCGAATACACACCCGAACCGTACGCGTGTGTGAGCGAAGTCAGCATGCCCACGCTCATGTGCATGCCCGAGGCTGGCATAACGCCCGCGAACCTTAAACCCTTGCATGGACCGTGGCCAAACAATGCCGTTTGCAGCTTTATCCAAGATAGCTGTGGCGAGGAATTAAGCCCGCTGTTTGCGGGGGAGCTCTATCACTCGTGCTCGGTGCTCTTTTTGCCTGGATATTTTGACGAACTGGAGCACCGCTATCCCACCGAGTTCACGGGAATCTTTGAGGCGTTTGCCGAGCCATGGCACGAGGAAGCGACGTCTGCCATCTGCCACACGCTGCGCCGGATTAACGAGGAACGCGCCCGCACCGTAGGCGGACACGTCTATATGCAGGGCATCGTGGAGACCATGGTCGCGGAGCTCGCCTGTTCGCGCGCGGCCCACAAGCAGGCGCGGCAGGCGGCAGACACACGCGCCAGCATAACCATTGCCGAAGAAGCAACGGCAATGATTGAGCGCGCGCTCGACAACGGCAGACGTGTGGGTGTCAACGAAGTGGCCGAGAGGCTCTACACAAGCCGCTCCAAACTATGCGCCACCTTTAAGGCCCAAACTGGCGAGTCCCTGGGCGCCTACATTCGCAGACGCCGCATGGAGCGAGCACAGGACCTTTTGGCCGATAGCGCGCTCACGATAGCGCAGGTGGCAGAGCGTCTAGGCTACCCTCAGCAGGCCGCCTTCGCCCAAGCCTTCAAGCAACACACCGGCACCACCCCCACCACTTGGCGAAGCAAGCATCGCTAAGGCCCAAGCTCCCTGGCCGTAACGGAGCGATTAATTAGCCGCCGCCCGTCAGCTCACCCAGGATCTAAACGTCAAGATGCGCACAATCAAGCGCCTTTTTGATAAGAGGGACAGATCGATCAGCCAAATACAACGGAATGTTGAGCACCCCGTCGTCGAGCTTTAGGTTCTTAAGTGAGTAGCGGACCCTCAATGGAGTCGTCTCCGCATGCTTGTCGGCATAGTACTTAAGGCTCTTGGAATGAACGACCTCTCCCGATTTGACCTCGACGGGAACGATTTCGTTTCCGACTTGAATCAAAAAATCGACTTCGTGCTTCGGCTTCTCGTTTGTCCAATAACGCGGAGCAGCATCTAACTGTGAAAGTAATGCCTGAAGCACATAGTTCTCGGCGAACGAACCTTTGAACTCCGAAAATAGCGCATCCGAGATGGCAAAAGCGGACGCATCCAGCCTTGCCATGCGGCGCAGCAAGCCGACATCAAGACAGTAGACCTTAAATGCCTTGAGGTCATCGTACGCAGAGAGCGGCACACCACCAGCAGCATTAAGGCGAACCGCCGTGATGAGCCCAGCATCGGCAAGCCATTCCAGAGCATCCTCGTATTCTCGAGCACGAGCCCCCTCGCGCACCGCACCCCAAACGAACTTTTTGTTCTCGCGCGCCAACTGAGCTGGAATCGAGTTCCATATTTGCGAAAGCTTGGCGAACTGCGCACGGCCACCATGCTTGGCAAAATCGCGCTCGTAGGAATCCAAGAGATCAGACAACACCTTATCGACCTGAACGATATCGCCCGTCTCCACCCACCGGCCAAGAGCCTCTGGCATGCCGCCGCATGCAAAATAACGACGAAGATGCTCGACGAGACGGACATGGAAGAAATCGGGCACTGTCTCGATCTGATCCAGGCCGCCAAGGTATTCGTCGTAGTTTGCAGCGCCCTCGGCTTTCAGAAACTCGGAAAAGCTCATGGGGCGCATCTCCATGAACTCGACCTTTCCCACCGGAAAAGCGCTGGTCTCACGGGACAAGCGAACGCCCAACAAAGACCCTGCGCATGCGACGTGATACTCGGGGGCCTCGTCACAGAAGTATTTAAGGGCACCGACTGCAGAAGGACAATCCTGGATCTCATCAATAATAAGCAGCGTCTCGCCAGGATCGATAGGCTGTCCAAGCGCCAGGGAAAGATTTGAGATGATCCGTCGAGGATCGCGCGTACCTTCGAAAAACTGAGCGTACTCGCTCTGTACCCCAGGTGATGGCTCCTCGAGCGTCAGATACACAAAATTGCGGTACGAGGTTCGGCCGAACTCCTTAAGCGCCCACGTCTTTCCAACCTGGCGCGCCCCCTTAAGGATAAGCGGCTTACGATATTCCGACGCTTTCCAAGCGTTAAGCTTGGCAATGATATCTCGCTGCATGACCGAACCTCCCGCAAAGAAACTTCCGTAAACGTGATATTTCCCACATTTTACCCCAGGGAAAACGTGATGTTTATCACATTTACGGAAGTATTAAGCTCAGTTCGCCACACTTTCATCACATTCAAAAGACGGAGGCGCATTTTGCGCCTCCGTCACCATCTTTCTATCAGCCCGCCTGACCCGAACGGCCGAGTCGTCACAGAACCCGGGAGCCCCGGCAGGGCGGGTGCTTGCTCAAAATGAGTTCCGCACGCAAAGAAGGCCACTTAATGTGGCCTTCGTCTTGCGCAGGACTGTTTGAAATTTTGAGGAAGCACCCGCCCTGCCGGGGCTCCCGGGTTCCCGCTTACGAGAGCGACGTTCTCAGCAACTCGTTGAAGAGCTTCGGGTTGCCCTTGCCGCGACTCGCCTTCATGCACTGGCCCACCAAAAAGCCAATGACCTTCTGGTTACCGTCACGATACTGCTGCGCCTGCTCGGCACAGTTCGCCAGCACCTCGTCCACGATCGGCTGCAGCGCGCCGGCATCGCTCACCTGGCGCATACCGCGCTCGTCGACGATCTTGTTGGGGTCGTCGCCGGTCTGGGCCATGGCCTCAAACACCTCGTGCGCCTGGTTGGAGCTGATGGCATCGGTCGCCAGCAGATTGGCAAGCGCGGCCACCTGAGCCGGCGCGATGCCGGACTCGGAGAGCGACACGCCCGCGCCCTTAAGGTAGGCGATCATCTCGTTGACCAGCAGATTCGCGACCGTCTGAGCCTCCTTGCCGGCCATATCGGCAGCGGCGGCCTCAAAGAACTCGGCAAACTCGGGATCGCCGGCGATCTGCTCGGCGTCTGCCGTCTTAATGCCAAAGTCGGCCTCAAAACGGGCGCGCTTGGCATCGGGCAGCTCGGGGATCTCGCCACGGCAGCGGTCGATGAACTCGTCATCCAGATCGAACGGCGCCAGGTCGGGATCGGGGAACAGACGATAGTCGTCAGCCGTCTCCTTCACACGCATGACGACGGTGCGCTTGCGGCTGGGCTCCCAGTGGCGGGTCTCCTGATAGATGACGCCGCCCTCCTCGAGCACCTCGGCCTGGCGGCAAATCTCGTAGGCAAGGCCGTCGTGCAGGCTCTTGAACGAGTTGAGGTTCTTGAGCTCGGTCTTGGTGCCCAGCTTGGTCTCGCCGCGGCGACGCAGGCTCACGTTGCCGTCGCAGCGCATGGAACCCTTCTCCATGGAGCAGTCGGAGATGCCCAGCGTCACAAAGATGCGACGGAGCTTCTCCATAAACAGGCGGGCCTCCTCGGGCGTGCGCAGGTCGGGCTCGGTGACGAGCTCGATCAGCGGCGTGCCGCAGCGGTTGTAGTCGACGAGCGACTCGGCCGCGGCGGTAATGCGACCCTCGGCACCGCCCACGTGCACCATCTTGGCGGCGTCCTCCTCCATATGGATGCGCAGAATGCGGATGGGTACCGTGTAGGAGCCATCCTCGCGGCGCTCGGGCATCTGCAGGTTGGACGCATCGTAGCTGGCCAGGTGACCGGCGCGCTGGTTGCCCTCGCGCATGGTCGACGTCATGGACGTGGACAGGCCCTCGGCATTGGCAGAAGCGCTCGCCAGGCTCTGGGCCTCGGCCTCGCCAAACGCGCAGTCGGAGCGCTCGGCGGCACCGCGACCGGTCACGTCCAGGTCCAGATGGCCGTACATGGCAAAGGCGACCGGACCCTGCGTGGTCTGGAAGTTCTTGGCCATGTCGGGATAGAAGTAGTGCTTGCGGTAGAACATCGAGTGGCGCTGGATCTCGCAGTTGGTTGCCAGACCGGCCTTGACGATGCTCTCGATGGCGCGCTTGTTGGGCACCGGCAGGGCGCCGGGCAGGCCCAGGCACACCGGGCACACGTTGGCGTTGGGCTCGTCATCGTGGCTGAGCTTGCAGTTGCAGAACATCTTGGTGTCGAGTGCGGTGAGCTCGGTATGGATCTCCAGGCCGATCACGGCCTCCCAATCCTGCAGGACCTCGGAAAGCTCCTTCATTACAGCTCGCCTCCCTTCCCGGCAAAATCGGGCGCGACGGAAAGCGCGGGCGCACCCATGGCGGCATCGGCAAAGCCGCGCTCCAGGGCGCGGGCAAACGTGAGCAGCTGACGGTCCTTAAAGGCAGGTCCCACCAGCTGGGCAGAAACGGGCAGCTTGCTGTCCTCGCCCAGGCCCAGTGGCACCGAGATGCCGCCGTTGCCACAAATGTTGAGCGAAATGGTGTACAGGTCGGACAGGTACATCTGCGTGGGGTCGCTGATCTCGCCAAACTTAAAGGCCGTGCGCGGCGAGGCGGGCATCAGGATCGTGTCCACCTTGGCATACGCGGCGTCGTAGTTCTGCGTGATGAGCGTGCGGGCCTTCTGCGCGGCGTAGTAGTACTTGTCGTACACGCCCGAGCTCAGCAGGTAGGCGCCGAGCATCTGACGGCGCTTGGCCTCGGCACCAAAGCCGTGAGCGCGCGAGAGCGAGCTCTGGTCGGACAGGTTGGCGCAGCCCTCCTCCTGGTACCCGTAGCGAATGCCGTCGAAGCGGGCCAGGTTGGAGAACGCCTCGGCCGGGCCGATGACGTAGTAGGCGGCGATGGCGGCGTCCAAGTGCGGCAGGTCGACCTCGACCAGCTCGGCACCCTGGTTCTGCAGCTCCTTGGCGGCGCGCTGGACGGCGGCCTTGACCTCGGGCGTCAGGCCTTCGGCCTCCATAAACGCGGGGATAATGCCCACGCGCTTGCCCTCGATGCTGTCGTTGAGGTGCTCGGTAAAGTCGACGGCGCAGTCCTGGCTGGTGCAGTCGTACGGATCGTGGCCCGCGCCGGTAAGCGCGTTCATGGCCAGCGCGACGTCCTCGACCGTGCGACCGAAGGGGCCCACCTGGTCGAGCGACGAGCCAAAGGCCACCACGCCATAGCGGCTCACGGCGCCATACGTGGGCTTAAAGCCCACCACGCCGCACAGCGACGCCGGCTGACGGATGGAGCCGCCGGTGTCCGAGCCCAGCGAAAGCGCGACCTCGCCCGCGGCGACGGCGGCAGCGGAGCCGCCCGAGGAGCCGCCGGGCACGCGCTCGGTATCCCAGGGGTTGTTAGTGCGGTGGAAGGCCGAGCTCTCGGTAGAGCTGCCAAAGGCGAACTCGTCCATGTTGGCCTTGCCCATGGGCAGGCAGCCGGCGTCGAGCATGCGCTGGACGCAAGTGGCGGTGTAGACGCTCTGATAATCCTCGAGCATGCGGGAAGCGCAGGTGGTGCGCGTGCCCACGAGGTTCATGTTGTCCTTGATGGCCAGCGGCACGCCCGCGAGCGGGGGCAGCGGCTTTCCGGCGGCACGGTCGGCATCCACGCGCGCGGCGGCCTCGAGCGCGAGCTCGGGCGACACCTGCAAGAATGCCTGGACCCCGCCCTCGCGCGCCTCGATGGCGGCAAGGGAGGCCTGAGCCACCTCGGTAGCGGTAAAGTCGCCGGCGGCAACGCCCGCGGCAATCTGGGCGGCGGTAAGGGAATCGAAGCTCTGAGCCATTACTCGCTCTCCCCCTCTCCCAAAATGGACGGCACGCGGAAGTAGCGGTCGCGCGCGCTGCCGGCGTTTTCCAGCGCAACGTCGAGCGGCAGGTCGCGCTCGGGCTCGCGCAGGTCGTCGCCCATCACGTTGGACAGGCTTCCGATGGGATGGAACGTGGGCTCCACGTCGGGCAAGTCATATTGCAAGACGGGCTCGAGCATCTGGACGGCGTCGTTCATGTACGACGTCATCTGGGCGAGCTCGTCATCGGTCAGTGCGATCTTTGCGTACTCGGCGATGCCGCGCACGTCTTTCTCGCTGAGTGCCATAGGCGCTCCCTTCCGCATAACAGATAAACCGCTCTAGTATACAGGGCAACGCCGCTTGGAGCAGGCGCTTTACCCAAATGCAGCGAAAACGTAACGAGGGCGGCGGGTTGGCAGGGCGCGGTTCGACGGTTCTGCGGCGAATACCGTCCCGTCCACAACAAAAACCGTCCCAACATTCGACGCTTTTCGCCAAAATCGCGTTTTTCATCGAATGTTGGGACGGTTTGGAAGCCCGACCACCGCAAAGGTGCCTGTCCCCATTGTGGTGGTTCTGAACGATGTCCTATGCCGAGGCCTTGGCCTTGCGGCGTTTTCGGATCGCGTGGATCACGATGTCCAGCAGCAACAGCAGGATGGCCACAATCACGATGAGCACGGCAAACTCGCGCTTGCCCCAGTGGCGGCCGGCGAGCGACTTTTGCTTGTCGACGTCCTTCTTGTTGTACTTGGTGCGCACGCAATGCACCAGCAAGCGATGGTCGTTCACGCCATAGGGCGTGCAGGTGACGAGCGTCACCTTGTCGGCGCCGGGTTCGATGGTCAGCGACTCCATCTCCTCGGGCAGCACGACCTCGGAGTCGACCATCTTGTAGGCGAGCGTCTTGTTCATGGTGTGCAGCAGCACCAGGTCGCCGGGCTCCAGCGAGTGGATGTCGTCGAACATGCTCAGGTTGCGCATACCCGAGTGTGCGGTGAGCACGCAATGCGTCGAGGTGCCGCCCACCGGCAGGCTCGTGCCCTCCAGGTGGCCGACGCCCGCCATAAGGACTTCTTCGCTCGTGCCGTGGTAGATGGGCATGCTCACGTCGATGGAGGGGATCTCGACCCAGCTCATCATGGGGTCGCGGTCAAAGATAAGCTGCTGAGCGTAGGGCTCGATCTGGTCGGCGGGAAGCTCGGTGGCCTCGCCCGCCAGCTGCTCGTTATAGGAGCGCGCCTGCAGCAGGATGCGCTCGCGCTCCTCTTCGGAGAGCGCGTCCACCGTGCTGGACACGGTGCTGATCTGGTTGAACACGCCCGAGGCCTCGAGCCGGTCCAAGATCCACGGCCAGGTCATAAGGCCCACGCCAATAAGGATGATGACGATAGTGATGAGCCGGTCAGCCCAGCGCGGCAGCCGCTTGCGACAACGTTTGGATTTGGGCTTGGGCTGCGGGCCCGGCGTGCCGTTATCCGCGGCGCTATCGCTCTTCATGTGTTTGGCGCCCTGCACCATCGCCGGTCACTCCTTTACAGCTCAGGTTGTCTAAACAAATAATAGCCGATTAACAGGCTTCTAAACCGGATAACGCTGCCAGACTGCATTATCCGGTCGGGCATAGACTCATATTTGAGTTTTCAAAATATCTCGGATCAACAGAGCGATTCGGGATACAATGTCTATAGGAAACGACGCATCCCGCGTAAGTACTTAGGAGCGCGGGCGACCAGTTTCCGGTGTTGTTAAATGCCCGGGCTCCGAACCCCGGGCATTCTTATTTGCGCTTGTTGCGGCGCAAATGCCTTCTACCGTCCGCACCGCGCGTGCGCCTACGGACCTTAAACCGAACCTCATACGAGTCAAGAAACGCGATGACGAACGTGCTCGCATCGGACGATGGAGGCTGGCTGCGTTATCCCAAAAGAACGGGGCAGACTCCAGTGCGGAGTCTGCCCCGAAAAGAGAATGGCAAAGCAAGAACGTCGATGGACGAGAAAAGTGTCCGCAAGTCTCATGGCCATCACATCCCACCTGCCAGAGGGATGGGTGAGCGAGCGTTACTCCTGCTCGGACTCCTCAGCCTGCTTACGGCTGCGGATGAGGTGCGCAACGCCAATGCACAGCACCGCGCCACCAGCGATCCAAGTGAAGGTCACGCCGTTGAGACCGGTCAGCGGGAGGTTGGAGCCCTTCTTGTCGACGATGGTGAAGCTGAGCTTGCCGACTTCAGCTTTCGCGGAGTTCTGCTGGACAACATCTTGACCTGCTACAATGGCGCTCGTAGTGTCGGGCGTCACATCCGCACCGTCCTGATTGAGCGTGCGGCTGATAGTAAAGGTCACGCCGTTTGCCGCGGAGTTGTTGTAGCCGGGCGCAGGCTTAACCTCAGTGAGGACGTAGGTGCCCTCGTCGAGACCGACAACGTTAATCTTGCCGTTGCTGCCGGTCGTCAGAATTGCATCATCCTTATTTGACGTCGTGGTACCGTCGGCCTTGATAAATTCGCTGGAGTCTTTCTCCTGCAGCGTGAACTGAACGCCTTCGAGGGTCTTGGGGTTGCCAGTCTCGTCCTCGTCGTTACCAACCTTGGTGACATCGATACCATAGGTGTAGTCGTAGGCCGGATGGTCAACCGTGGTACCGGTGCCATTGGTGTGCGGGTTGTTGGAATAGGTCAACTTGACATTGTTCACCTGGGCCTTGCCGAGCATATCCGCGTTAATCTTGCCAGCAACCAGTTTTGCCTTATAGTTCACATAGACTGTCGAATCACCGTCAACGTTGATGAGATTGCCGGCCTTATCCTTTGCTTCTTTGAGGTTCTCGAAGGAAACAGTGAGCGTATTCGTGCTTTCCCCCGGGACATAGGTCGCACTGTAGCAAGCGGGATCCACGGCTGAATCGTCAATCTTGACCTCAACGACTGGGTTACCACCCTGAAGCTCTGGAACCATCGTGGAGGGGAGCTCGTCAGTGAAAGTGTAGCTGTACTTGGCATACGTGTTAATGTTGCTAGCCACAGTGCCGGCAAGCTGATATTCAACAGGCTGTTCAGCAGCGGAGTCGGCAGCCTTGTTGGCTGCGGTAAAAACATCCTTGCTATCGTCCGTAACAAACTTGCCGTTCTTGTCATCCTTTACGGCCTTGGTCACTTTGGGGACGTCCTTCTTGGGGGCCACGTTAACGTCAGAGCCACCGACGATGGTGAAAATCGGCGAGGTATACGCATCAGTATTGCCATTAGCACCGCTGGTCGTACTGGGCGTATCGGTCACGAAAAGCCAGTAGCCATTATCAAGATCCTTAAAGCTGCCTTTGGTGGAATCGCTTGGCTTTGTCCACGTGAGGGTCTTGTCCCCTTCCAAGGCCTTGGCAATCAAGTCAAGAGTTGTGCCAGTATCAACCGCCGTAGTCTTTCCAAAATTAGAGCCCTGAGTCGTGCTGATGAACTCCGCCCACGTCTGGGCGTCAGCATCTACGTCAGGTACTCCAGTAACGCCTTTGAGCGCAGTCGTAACGAGGGTTTTCACATTACCCGGAGCCCACTGAATATCGGAAAGAGTCTTAGCGGCCGAGCCATCCCAGCTCCCATCGCCCTTCTGATCCTGCGTGACCTTCGCGGTGAAGATCTGAATGCCCTTGAATGTCGTGCCGGTGTATGTTTCGTCGGTGATAGCCACCTTACCCTTCTCCGTGGCCACCGTCGGCGTGCCCTCAGCAAACGCCATGGTCACCGGGGCCATGACGCCGCCGAAGCTCAACGCCGCCGTGAGGCCGGCGGTTACTGCCAGGCGTGCGATGTTCTTGTTCATGCTCATCTTCTTTTCCTCCGTTTTCCGTTTGATTCTCATTCGATCGGTCATCATCTGTCTGTGTCTTAGCATCTGCTTCGCTACGTCTCGCCCCGCTCTCTGTGGGGCCATTGGCTACTCTGCATGGTTGCCGCCTCCCCGCTTGATCAGGAGCGCGACCACGAGGAGTGCAGCTCCGGCGACCGCTGCGGCGGCCGCGGCGTACATTGCCATATCGCCAGTCGAGGGCATAAAGCCTCCGGTGGTAATGCTAGGGGGTGTGCCGGTGGGCGTGTTGATGAGCGACGCCTCCAGGCTGCCCGTCGACCCGTCCGCGCTGTCGGCGCGCAGGGGCGACTCGGCCGTGATGGTGAGCTTGGGCCTGGCGGCGGCCACCTGGTCGACGTCCAGGCCCTCGGCCTTGACCGTCACGGAGCGCGTGCCCTCAAAGGCGGTGTAGCCCTTGGGCGCCTTGAGCTCGCGGACCTCCAGCTTGCCCGAGTCCACGCCCGAGACGGTCACGCGGCCGTCCTCGCCCGTGGTGACGGTGGCCTTGCCCTCCGCATCCCACGTACCATCGGCCGCCAGTGTGCGACCGCGGTCGTCGGCGATGCTCAGGACCGCCCCGGCAAGCGGCTTGTCGCCGTCGCTGCCGCGCTTGGTGAGCGCGAGATCCCAGGTGTAGGCGCACGCGTCGTCGCTCGGCGTGCGGGTGAAGCCGGCGTCGCCGGACTGGTCGGCAAAGGGAGAGCGCGGGTAGCGCAGGTAGACCTCGTTGGGGTTGCCCTTCGCGATGCCGTGGTTGCACGCGCTGTTGAGCGGCGCGTTGTACACGGCGACCACGCGGGCGCCCGCGGTAAAGGCGTCGGCCCCGCCGAGCGCGGCGATGAGGTCGCCGGTGCGCACGGTGAAGGTCTTGCCGTCGGCCGCTACCTTGGTGGCGCACTGGGCCGTGATGTCGGTCCAGCCCTTCGCGGGTTCGGTGCCGGCGCGACCGTCCTTGCCGGCCGAGACGGCGTCAAAGCCGCCGTCCGCACCCGCCGCCACGTACACGCGCATGCTCGCGGCCACCTTGGAGGGGTCGAGCCCCGCGCTCATGGTGTCGACGAACCGCAGCGTATAGGTGTCGTAGGCCGTGAGCCCGGCCGGGACCGTGGCAGAGAGGCGCCAGTACAGGTCGTCGGCGACCGTGGCGTCGGCGGCCTTCTGCCAGGCAGCAGTGCTGTCCTCCAGCACATGCTTGGACACCTTGGGGGTCGCCGCCTTGGGCTTGACGGTGACGGCGCTGCCGCCCACCAGGGCCATGATCGGCGCGGTGCCGGCCTCGCCCTCGGCGATGGCGTCGTCGTCGGCGACGATGAGCCAGTAGCCGCAGGGCAGCTCGGCCGTCGCGCCTGCGTTAAGGGCCACGGACTCGGCGTCAGAGCTCTGGAGGGAACGAGCGAGCTGTGCGCTCAGCGCGCTCGTAAGGTGGGAATCGGTGTTGAGCCACTCGGCAGCTTCCTGCGCGGTGGTCTGGGAATTGGGCATGCCGGCGCTGTGCAGCACAGGCAGCGCGGCGTCGCGCACGGCGTCGCTTGCCCAGGCGAGATCGGTGGCAGTCTTGGCGCCGCCGTCGCCGTCGACGACGTTGGCGCTAAAGATCTGGTGGGCGTCGTAGCTGCTCGCCACGGTGCCGCTCACCGTGATGGAACCGGTCGAGGTCGGCGCGGCCTGCGCGGAAGCGGGGAACACAACCGCGCAGGTGCCGATCAGGAGGGCAAGCAGCGCAAACAAGATCGGGAAGGAGCAAACTTTCTTATTCACGACGCTCACCTCCCTTCGCATTCGCCTTGCGACGAATGTGCATCCAGGCCGCAGCAGCGCAAAGCACCGCCGCGCCGGCAAGGTACGTCAGAGTGACGCCCGACATACCAGAAAGGGGCAAAGAGGTGGAGTAGGTGTTGGTGAAGGTGGAGACGGGAATGATGGTTGGGTCCGCACCGGCGGAGGTTTGAACCGCGACGCCCTGCCCGTTCTTGCCAAGGGTGTTGCCCATGTCGTCCTTCATCTGCGTAACGGTGGTAGAGGTGGTAAGACCGGTGTACTTGCCAGTGGTCTCATTCATGACGGCCTTCACCGTGACGGCAACCTGGTACTCGGCCTTGGAGTAGCGGAGCTTATCGATGGCGCCGGTGGTAGGCACGACCTCCTTCACCGTGTAGGTGTAGGTCTTGGCGCGAGCCGGGTTCGAAGCGCCGATTGCGGCGAGGTGATCTTTGGAGAACGAGATATCGCCAAAGGATGCCACGATGTCGTTGACCTTCGTGGAGCCTGCGGGAGCGACGGAAATAGTCGTCTGATCAGGCATAGGTGCGCTACCCTTGTTTGCCCCCGTAGCTTCGATGCTGAAATCGAACGCCACATAGCTGCCGTCGGAATTCGTAGGCCAATCCGTGTTACGAACAGATTTGGTCACCGGGATCTTCACGGACGTGGTGGTGAGAGAATCGGAGATGTACGCGTTGCCACCCTCGTCGAAAGTCGGCTTTTTGTCCTCGGTCCACGTAATGGAGCCGTTCGTGCTGGACACCGTGAACTCGTAAGCCGTCGAATTCTTCTCGTAGCCAAACGGAGCCTGGATCTCAACAAGCGTGTACGTGCCCGGCAGCAGGCCCTCGAGCGTGAACTTGCCGGGTGTGGTGTCGATGTCTGCCCACGTGGTGTCGCCCGAAGCCGACTGATCGCTCACGGTCCAAGACTGGTCAACGGTCGTACCATCGGCGTCCTTGGTCTTGGTGAGCTTCCACTCGGAACCAGCCAAAGGAGTGCGCCCTGCGTCGCCCTCCTCCACCTTGGTCCAAGACACCGTACCGGCGATCTTGGTGTTGGCGATAGCACCCGTGGGGTTATTCTCGAACGGAACTTTATTGCCGCTCCCATCCACGTAACCCTGAACATAGTTCGGCTTCTCGCCAGTATTGTTCATAGTGGCGTAGTAGATCTTGTCCGAAACCTGGTAACCCTCCGGCGCCGTCACCTCTTTGATGTAATAGGTGAAGTACTCGGTGTTGTTGGGATCGCCGATGTTGGCCTTCTGGTTCAAATAGTTGAACTGAAGCTTGCCATCAGTAGAAGCGTAATCGTTGGCAGCGCCATCCGTTACCGTAACGATGGGATTCGTCCCGTTCTTGGCATCGTCGACAGTGCCGTATATCGTCCACGAGGAACCAGGGAGCAGCGCAGTGCCATCCGCAGCGTCAACCTTGCTCCATGCAATTGAGGAACCGTCGGGCGTATACGACCCAGACCACGGGAAGTTGTGACGCTCCTGATCCATATCGATGACGGAAGCCGAGTTACCCTCGGTGAAACTCCACGCCACCGTAGGGTTGTACATCTCAAAGTCGCCGCCTACGTACACGCGCCCGTTGGTTGTCACGTGGTCCTCGAAGCTACCGTTGGGCACAACTATGCTGCCCAACATGGCGGCCGCTGGGTCGTCGTCGGTCCACTTATCATCGGAACCTCCGAGGGTTTTATTGCCCTCAAGAGCCATACCGCCGCGGATTGTTACCTGCTTGGCCGTAGTGAAGTTCCACAGGATGCTCTGGGCGGCAGTGGAGTACTGAGACTCGACGTCGCTACCTCCCTCGTACCCGCGAGAGATTTCCTCACCGTTCCACCAGAAACGCCAACCAGTGTTGAACTCAACCGGAGCATCATCGATGATGTTGACGACCACGGAAGCGTCGACGGGTATATTCTTGAAGCTGAAGTCCACACCACGGTAGATATTGCCCTTATAGGAGTTGGTAAGATCCGACGCCTTGAGGCAAAAGACTTGTAGCGGAGACTTCGCATCACCGGTGAACGTGATGAGCTTCTCGTTGTTAACAAGGGTCACCTCGCCGGAAACGTTGTTGTCGTTAACGTCGGTATAGTTTGTCTTACGCGTAAAGGTCTTGGTAGTGCCGTCGAACGTGAGGCCGTACTGCTCCGTGTTATTGTACTTTTTAATCATGTAGTTGGAATTCTGCTCAGCAACACCAACTTCGTATCCCCCGGTGGCTTCAAGCTTTGCGAGGGGCGTGGAGATCTTTGCCTTTACTTCGGACTCCAGGTAATTGGTGTAATCCTTACCGTTGATGTTGTTGAGGATGTCGACTTGGTTGAACAGCGAGCTTTTGTTCGCATTTCCCCCGTCATCATAGAAGTAGCCCTGGGTTTTCACCACAGACTGGCGCCTGTTGTCAGCATTCCAATAGGTAATGGGACCGGCGATCTTCGCGGTGTAGTCATAGCCAGGGGAGTCAGCCTTTGTCGCCTTGCCGACCCAGGCACCCCTGGTCCAAGCACCAACCGTCGCAGTATTTAAGGTCGTTCCCAGACCGGTGTTCATGTTCTCAATCGAGCTGTTTATACCGGCGACCGCAAGCACCGTGCTTTTGTTGACGGGACGAAACTGAGAACCAAAACCAACGGTGCCGAAACGGAAGCCATCGCCGCCCCAACTCCCCTTGATAGGATTCATGGCAAGCTTGCCACGGACCACGGTAAGGCCCTCCGCCTCAGCGGCATATGAGCCGGTGGGGGCGTTGTTCGCATCAAGAGTACTAGTGTTGCTCGGTTTACCACCGATGTACATGTCGCGGCCGACGTAGGTGGCCACGCCGGGATCGGGGGTGGAGACATTGATGTTCGTACCGATACCGATAGACGTGGGAACGTAAATACCCGGCCCCACGGTGGCCGTCGCTCTCGCTGAAGCCGCATTCGCACTCTGAGCCTGCTCAGCACTATTTGAAGAGCCAGCCTCGCCGCCATTGGTCTCGTCGCTATTCTGGTTTTCGGCATCCTCGCTGGTGTTATCTACAGCAGCGGACTCACTTGAGGAACCCCCCCCCATTACAGTTTCCTCGGTAGAAACTGGCTGGGCGTCGTTGGCAATGGCCTGCGAGATCGGGGGCATGACGAGCGACAGCACCAGGCTCAAAACGGAAGCGCCGCACAAAACACCTGCTAGTACACGATGTGTCGCTTTGCTACTCTGCTTAGATTTGTCTGAATTTGCTTTCATCGATGTCTCCTCCCCAAGAGACCGCGATCTTGCTCTTTCACTATCAAACGTATCTGCGCAATCTGTAATTGCGCTCGCGTAGTAATACTATTGTAACTATTGTTTAAACATCCGAGCAACAAAACCGACATTTTTGTAGCCAGTTCTCAATTCTCTTGACATTTACTCAGATTTGCTTTCGTTTATTCGCTCTGAAATATCTGTTTCTACTGGTAATTAAGTTAGTTATCAGTTTTTTAATAGCATTTTATTTATTTGCACAACATTTTGCTCAAGAGCAAGCATCCTGTGAACGGTCGAAAATCGACCGTGAACGGTAGGTCATTAACCGGGAGGAATAGACTACTAAATTGCTGGGAATATCTTTAACCCATCGGTAGTTACAAGCGTAATGTTCAGACAACCATATTTGAATTTTCGCGCAGATTTTAGGTATCAATTCGCCCAAATCGCCTGAGGCCACCACAAAGGTGCCTGCCCCCTTTGCGGTGGTTCTGCCCCAGCGCTACAGCAGATGCTCCTCGATAAAGATCGCGATGCCGTCTTTGTCGTTGCTCGCGGTTACAAAATCGGCGGCGGCACGGGTGGCGTCGCTGCCATTTGCCATGGCCACGCCCACGCCGGCGTCGGCCACCATGCAGGTGTCGTTGTCGGCATCGCCAAACACGCAGATGTCCTGGAGCTCCATGTCGTTGAGCTCCGCCACGCGCACAAGGCCGCGCGTCTTGGACACGCGCGGATCCATGAATTCGTAGAGTCGCTGCGTGGTCTGTAGAGCAGCTGCCTTAACAGTGTCATCGGCGAGCGACGACGCCCGTTCGATGACCTGCGGCATCACCTCGGGCGCCATGGTAAACATCACCTTGGGCTGAGGCCCGCGCAAAAACACGGCAAAGTCGACCACCTTGTAGGGCACGCCGTCGACACGCGACAGGTGTTCGACGCACGCATTGCTCTCGGGCACATAGAGTACGCCGTCCCGGGGGCAAACGGGCGTTGCCGGCAGGCCTGCCATGTGCTCGCAGATGCGCGCGATGATCTCGCCCGGTAGCGGGAAGCTCAGCTCGTTGATGCCGTGCGCGCGGTCGATGACCTCGGCGCCACCGCAGCCCACGAGCACGTCCACCAGGCCTTCGATGCCCCAGAGCTCGTACATGGCCTCGGTCGCGTGGGCATCGCGCCCGGTGCACAGGCCAAAGAGTACGCCGCGCTCGCGCAGGGCGTGGATCGCCGCCACGGTGCGCGGGGACACCGTGTGCTGGCTCGTGAGCAGCGTGCCGTCGATATCGCAGAACACGGCTTTGATGTGGCTGAAGGTGGTGTCCATGGGGGCCTTTCTGGGTTGTGCGGCGATGTGGGGTGTATTCGTGAACGGCGTACATGGTATACCAAGGCACAGGCCGTTGGGGCCCGATCGCCACAAAGGTGCCTGGCCCTTTTTGTGGTGGCCGGACCCGAAGGGTGGCCTGGCCCGGGGCGCAAACCATCACAACATTCGACGTTTTTCGGCAAAATCGCGATTTTCGCTGAATGCTGTGATGGTTTTTACTGCCTTGCGGCACGATCCAAATGCCAGCGTCCAAACAGCAGCAACGCCGCGGGAACCGCCGTCACGACCATGCCCGCACCAACGAGTGTCTGCTGCACGCCAAACGTCGCCACCAGCCAGGGGGCAATCGCCAGCGGGGCCACGCCGGCAAACATGTTGCCAAAACCCATGACCGAGTTGACGCGACCGAGCTGCTCGAGCGGGGCCGTCGTTTGCACGATCGTGTTGTGGAGCGGGTTGACAACGCCCCAGGCCACGCCCAGGACAATCTGGCCGACAAGGGCTACGCCCACGTACGGCGTTCCCACGTAGAGCAAACTTCCCAGGCCCACGGATATAAGCGCCACGAGCAGCGTTTTAAGGTTGACCAGGTGCGGCGGCAAACGGAGCGCAACGACGGCGCCCAGCACCGCGCCCACGCCCGAGGCCGACGAGAGCCAGCCCATCCATTCGACACCGACGCCCAGGACATCGCGGTAGAAGAACGACTCCAGCGGATCGAAGGCACCGTAGCCAAAGTTTGAAAGGAAAATAATGCAGAACAGCAGGGCGAGGACGCTGTTGGTGAAGACCGTCTTGATGCTGGCTGCGAAGGTAGCGCGGGAAGATGCGTTGGGATCGGGACTTTGTCCCGCACGCTCCCCTTCCTCTGCCGAATCGGCATCCGCATCCCCGGCGACATGGCTGGTCTGCGGCCTAAAGCCCCAACCAGCGACGAGCGCCAACACTGTAAAGATCATCATGAGCACGAACACCGCGCGCGACGACGCAGCCGCCGCGACAAAGCCGCCCAGTGTGGGGCCGACGATAATGCTCACGTTGGAGAACATGGCGATGGCGGAGTTGATGTCTTTGAGCTCGACAGGATCGTCAGTGAGGTAGGCTGGATAGGATGTGGCGATGGGCTGGGCGAATCCCATCACAAAGCCCAGGAGCACCGCGCCGAGCAGGACGATGCCGGTCGCGCTGCCAAAAACGAGGATCGCCGCGCCGGTTGCCAACGTGCCCACGATGCTCAGCAAGAAATGACGGCGCGGGCCCCAGGCGTCAAGCGCCGCGCCACCCGCAAAGGATCCCAAGATCACGAATACGTTCATAAACAGGACGGCCAGCGATGTCGCCACGACCGAGGCATCGTCTGCATAGGTGAGCGTTCCGATGACGCCGATGAAGTAGCTGGTCTGAAAACCGGTGTAGATGAGAAAGCGCATCGCCACCAGGCGTTTGGCCTGCACGGACAGCGAAGGTTGAGGCTTTGAGAAAAGAGAGGCGAGCATGGAGACTCCTTGTTTCGTACGAATGCGGACGGCGGGCATTCGCCACCGTCTGTCAAATCAATCTATCCGCATGAAACATTAAGGACGCATCAAGCCCCTTCTCTCCGTTTTTCGCCCGTCATGAACTACTTGGTAGATTGTAAGGCATGTCCCACACATCTAACAAAGCAAAAACCACCACAAAGGTGCCTGGCCCCTTTGTGGTGGAAATAACGTTTGCCCAGATAAAACCTGCCAAAATAAACCTGTCCCTATTTGGCAGGTTTTAGGCCAGATAGTCTTGGATGAGGTCGCAGATGGCTCGGGCGTCGTTGATGTTGATGGCTCGGGTCGCAAAGCCGGCGTCGAAGGCCTGACGCGCCAGGGCCTCGTTGCAGGCAAGGGCCAGCGTGTGGCCATCGACCAGGTCGAGCGAGCTCTTGCCGCGCAAACGGTCGACACCCGATCGCGCGACCACGATGTTGTCGAAGCCCTCGGTCTTGTAGCCCTCGATGATCACCACGTCGACATCGTTGTAGCGCGACAGCAGCTCGCGCGCGGGCATCTCGTCCTCCTCGCGCGTGTCGGCGTACTCCGCCCAGCGCGTGGCGCAGATGAGGCCCACGTGCTTGGAGCCGGCTTGGTGATGGCGCCAGGTGTCCTTAGCGGGCACGTCGATATCAAAGCCGTGGTGCCCGTGATGCTTGAGCGAACCCACGCGCAGGCCGCGGCGGGTGAGCTCGGCAATGACCTTCTCGACGAGCGTGGTCTTGCCCGAGTTTTGGTAGCCGATAAACGCGATCGCGGGGACGCCCGGAGCTGGAACTGCGGGCGCGACGGCGACGGGTGCGCTTGCGGGCGCGGCACCGTCTGTGGCCACGGCCTCAACAGCAGCGGCCTGACGCTCTGCACGATCCCACACGCCCGAGCGGCCGCCCTCCTTGTGCAGCAGGCGCACGTCGACGATCTCCATACCGCGATCGACCGCCTTGCACATGTCGTAGATGGTCAGACACGCGGCACTCGCGCCGGTCAGGGCCTCCATCTCGATACCCGTCTTGCCCGTCACGCCCGCCGTAACCAGTACGTGAAAGCCGACCTGCCCGTCCGTGCGCGCCGGCGCCCAGCCCTCGGGCACGTCCTCGGCCGGCGTCCCCGCCGCAGCGATGGGCGCAATGTCGCACTTGCTCTTAGTAATGAGCAGCGGATGGCACATGGGGATGATGTCGCTGGTGCGCTTGATGGCCATAATGCCCGCCACGCGCGCGCAGGCAAGCACGTCGCCCTTTTTGGCGCGGTCCTGCAGCACCATGGCCTGCGTCTCGGGGTGCATGAGGATGGTGCCCTCGGCGACGGCAATGCGATGGGTCTCGGCCTTGTCGGACACGTCGACCATGCGCACCTCGCCCTTGGCGTCCACGTGCGTCAGCTCGTCGCGGCGCGCGTCACGGGCGGGCTCGGCGGCAGCGCTGGCAGTCGGCTGCACGACCGTGGCGACATCGCCGGCCGCAGCCGTGGCTTTATGGGCAGACATCGCGGCCCTGCGAGCGGCCTTGGTGGCATCGGCGTACCTGCTCTTGGCCATATGATCATCCTCCGATTTGGGACATAAATCGTTGCGTGCCCTCAATTATCGCGTGTTCCTGCGGTTTGTGGGCGACGGCATCGCGCCAAATCGAAAGTACCTGCATATCATCACCACGGCGCAGGGCGTCGCGCACCGAATACTCGGCATCGCTGAACAGGCACGGACGCACGTTGCCATCGGCCGTCAGACGCAGACGGTTGCAATACGCACAAAAATGATTGGACATGGCGCTAATGAAGCCGACCGTTCCCGCCGCGCCCGGAAAGTGCCAATAGCGCGCAGGGCCCGCGCCGGCAGGAGCGTCGTTGATGTCGAGCGGCTCGAGCTCGCCCAGTCCCGCCGCGGCGGCCCCGGCATTGATGCGCGCCCGCAGCTCGTCGCTCGGCACGGTATCGCTCGCGTCCCACAGCTCGGGATTGAGCGCGGGCGCATGCGGGTCCACAGCGCAATGCGAGCTTGTGTGCTCGTCGCCGATGGGCATGTATTCGATAAAGCGCAGGTGGATGGGGCGGTCGAGCGTGAGCCGCGCAAGGGCCGCCACATCCTGGTTGAGCCGGCGCACAACAACGCAGTTGACCTTAACGGGCTCAAAGCCCCAAGCTAGCGCCGCGTCGATGCCCGTCATGGTCTGCTCGAGTCGGCCCAGACGCGTGATCTTTCCAAAGAGCGTAGGGTCAAGCGTATCGAGTGAGATGTTGACGCGGTTAAGCCCGGCATCTTTGAGCTGCGGCGCCAACTTGGGCAGCAGGGCACCGTTGGTGGTAAGCGAGATGTCCTCGATCTGCGGGATTGCGCGGATGTCACGAATGAGCGGGATGATGCGGCGGCTGACCAGCGGCTCGCCGCCCGTCAGGCGTACGCGGCGAATGCCCTCCCCCGCCACCAAGCGCACAAAGCGGGCGATTTCCTCGGCGCTGAGCAGCTCGTCGTGTGCACGGGGCGCCACGCCATCGGCCGGCATGCAATAGATGCAGCGGAAATTGCACTTGTCGGTAACGGCAATGCGCAGGTAGTTGATATCGCGGCCAAAGCCGTCATGTTGCACGTGCCCGTCCACGCAGCCCTCCTCTCACGCGGCGTTTTATTCTTCGGAAAACATAATACCCCACGAGAGAATCATGCCGACACCCGTACGACAGGACAGGTCGCTTCGAGCAAAACGGACTTTCCAAGCCCATCCTCAGCACGCAAACCATCACAACATTCGATGCTTTTCTCGTTTTTGGCAAAAAACGTCGAATGTTGTGATGGTCTGCCTGCCGCAGCGCCCCGTAGAAGGACCAAAGCACCCCTAAAGGCCGCCGTCCCAGTGCCGAATCACGAATTCTCGCAGGTCGTTTTGACGTTTCTGAAACACCTCGCTTCGGTCGCACTTAAGGCCCATAGCGAGTGCGATGGCATTCATCGCCCGGTGCAATTGCAGCTGGTGGGCAAACTGAGTCCCGGTGAGGACGATCATCCTAAAGCCCAGCGCACTCAGCACGGTCATACGCTCCGCATCCGACGCGCTGCGCTGTTTATCAAGATGGTCCGAGCCGTTGTATTCAATCCCTGTACCGCTTGCAGGCGCATATACGTCAATCTCGAAATACCCGGCCTTTGCGAGATACTTGAACTCGTTGGGAACATCGACCCGATGGTTGAGCTCGATCTTGGCGTATCCCAGCCCGCCCTGGGAACGTTTTGCTACGACCATGATTGCGGTGGCCGTCTCCATGGGCGACCGCGCGCCATCGTGCACGCGCTTGAGCACAGCGGCCGCGCGTATAGCCCCCTGACGAGATCGGTTCTCATTGCAATAAGCAATCAAGTCGGCAACGGTATACCTCTGCCCCATCTCGATATAATCGCCTGTCGACAGATGATTCAAATGGTATCGGGCACAGATTTCGTAGCCATATTCCAGCTGCTCGGACTCGCTCATCCACGAGCCCGCCTGGACAAAGCACATGGCCTCATCAACCACCAGAAGGCCCTCCGCCACCTCGATAAGATGGCCTGGAGGTATCGGCGCCCCAAACACGTGGCACCTAAATCCAGCCGGCGTCGAGCGCTCAAAATCAAAGTTGACGAGCGTGTCGATATGATCGAGCTCTTCTCGCGGAATACCAAGCGAAACCAGATAGTCGGTAACGATCCCAACTGCCGTTGAAGCCCTCAGTCCCTTGGCATCGAGTCCCAATTTGGGCAGGCTCGCGGTCGGCTCCCCCTCGTTGGCAAGCGAGTCCTCATCGTATAGACTGCTTGCTCGCGAGAGCGGCTCGGACGGGCGCGCCACGTTGTGGTACAGCCAGGCAGTCTTATGGGACAGGACGATCGGCAGATCCATGAGCCCTCCAATGGAGTCGGATAACCAACCTTATTCCCCTGCTCACGGGTTCGCACACCTTCGTGCGCAAGAAAGCGATTCCACTCGATCGAGTGGCAGAAAAACCATCACAACATTCGATGCTTTTCCCGATTTTGGCAAAAAACGTCGAATGTTGTGATGGTTTGAGGCGAGGTGAGGGGCACGGAGGGATCAAAGCATCGTGCTCGAACGGGTTAATCCAGCTCTTTTAAGCCATGCGCCAGCTGCCAGTACTCGCCGTGCTGGGCGAGCAGCTCTTCGTGCGTGCCGCGCTCGATGATGCGGCCGTGTTCGAGGACCATGATGGCGTCGGCGTCGCGGACAGTGGACAGGCGGTGCGCGATCATAAACGTGGTGCGACCGCGCATGATGCGGTCCATACCGCGCTCGATGAGCTTTTCGGTACGCGTGTCAATGGAGCTCGTGGCCTCGTCCAGGATGAGCACCGGCGGATCAGCGACGGCCACGCGCGCGATGGCGAGCAGCTGACGCTGACCCTGCGACAGGTTGGCGCCGTCGGCCGTGACCGGTGTGTCGTAGCCCCGCGGCAGGCGGCGGATAAACGAGTCGGCGCAGGCGGCCTCGGCAGCGGCGCGCACCTCCTCGTCGGTCGCGTCGAGCTTGCCAAAGCGGATGTTCTGCGCAATGGTGCCGCTAAACAGGTGCGTGTCCTGCAGCACAATGCCGAGCGACCCGCGCAGGCTGGCCTTGGCAATGTGCTTGACGTCGATGCCGTCGTACGTGATCTCGCCGTCATCAACCTCGTAGAAGCGGTTGATGAGGTTGGTGATGGTCGTCTTTCCGGCACCCGTCGAGCCCACAAACGCGATCTTTTGCCCCGGCTTGGCAAACAGGTTGAGGTCCGTGAGCACACGGGTGCCCGGCACGTAGGAAAAGTCCACGGCATGGAAGCGCACGTCGCCGGCAAGCGGGACCAAGCCGCACGTGAGCTCGGTGCCGTCGGCGGCCACCGCGCGGCCCGACTCATCAACGGCTGCCACGTCATGCAAGTGCCCGTACGCGCCCACGCCCTGGCCCTCGGGAATCTTCCACGCCCACGCGGCGTCGCCCGTCTGCACCAGCTCCACGCAGCCCTCGTCCACCTCGGGCTCAAGGTCCATAGCCGCAAACAGGCGCTCGGCACCGGCCAACGCGTTGAGCAAGAAGTTGCCGAGCTGCGTAAATTGGTTGATGGGCATGGCGGCCTGGCGCACAAAGACCAGGTAGCTTGCAAGTGCGCCCACATCGGCGAGCCCCTTGATGCAGAGCATGCCGCCCGCCACGGCGACGATGGCATAGTTGACATAGCCAATCACGACGGTCATGGGCACCATGGAGTTGGCATAGCTCACGGCGGCGGCTACGGTGCGGCGAAGCTCGTCGTTGCGGCAGGTGAAGCCGGCGACATTCGCTGCCTCACGGTTAAAGACCTTGATGACCTTTTGGCCCGAGACCATTTCTTCGATATATCCGTCCAGGTCGCCAAGCGATGCCTGCTGGGCGGCAAAGAAGCGCTTAGAGCGCGCGCCCGAGTAGCGCGCATACAGCACAATGGCTGCATCGCACACGAGCGTGATAATCGTGAGCTGCCAGTTAAGGATGATGAGCATGGCCGTGGTGCCCACGACCTGAATGGCGGCCTGAATCACGTTGGCAAAGCTGTTGTTGAGCGCCTCGGAGACGGTGTCGACGTCGTTGGTGAAAAAACTCATGATGTCGCCCGAGCGCGTGCTGTCAAAATAACTGAGCGGCAGCGTCTGGATGTGCGCGAACAGGTCGCGGCGAATATCGGACACCACGCGTTGGGCCGCACGCACCATGATCTGTGAGTAGCCCAGGGCCGAGAGCACGCCCGCGGCGTAGATGATCGCCGTCAGGATGACCTGCCTGGCAAGCAGTTCCTCCCCGCCCGTGGCCAAACCGTTAACGATGGGGCGCACCATGTAGGTGCCGGCGAGGCTCGCGATGGCGGCGACAGAGGCGAGCACGCCCACCGCGAGCAACGAGAACTTGGCATGCCCCATGTAGCTGAGCAGGCGACGGAGCGTCTGCCCCAGATTGGCCGGGCGGGCTTGAGCTGATGTCTTAGGCATGACGCTCACCTCCTTCTCGGGCCGGGGCATCTGCGGTCGTATCCCCCGCGAACTCCATCTGCGAGGCGTAAATCTCCTGGTAGATGTTGTCACCCGCCAGCAGCTCCTCGTGCGTGCCCACGCCGTGAATACGGCCATCGTCCAGAACCACAATGCGATCGGCATCCATCACGCTCGCGATACGCTGGGCGATGATGATCACGGTCGTATCGGGAATCTGCGCGATATGCTCGCGGATCTTGGCGTCGGTCGCCATATCGACCGCGCTGGTGGAGTCGTCGAAAATGAGCACACGCGGGTGCTTGAGCAGCGTGCGTGCAATGCACAGGCGCTGCTTCTGCCCGCCCGAAACACCGGCGCCGCCCTGGCCCAACTCGCCGTCGAGCCCACCGATGCGGTCCAGGAACTCGTCCACGCACGCCGCACGGCAGGCGCGCAGCAGCTCCTCGTCGGTGGCATCGGGCGCGCCCCACTGCAGGTTCTCGCGTACGGTGCCCGTGAACAGCACGTTCTTTTGCAGCACAATGCCCACGGCATCGCGCAGAGCAGCCAGGTCGTAGTCGCGCACATCGCGTCCGCCCACGAGCACGGCACCCTCGGTCGCGTCGTACAGGCGCGCGATGAGCTGCACGAGCGAGCTCTTGCCCGAGCCCGTCCCGCCGAGCACGCCCACCGTGGAGCCCGGTTCGATGCGCAGGTCGATATGCTCGAGCACGTCCTCGGCAGCATCCGCGCGGTACTTAAACGACACGTCGCGGAACTCTACGCTTCCGCCGGCAACCTCGCGCACGGCCACGTCTGCCGCGGGAGCCTGGATGAGCGATTGCTCGTCAATCACCCGCGAGATGCGCTCCACGCTGGCGAGCGCGCGCGTGAGCAGCAAAAACACGTTGGAGATCATCATGAGCGAGTTCATGATCAGCAGCACATAACTCATAAAGCCCGTGAGCGAACCCACGCCCAGCTCACCGGCGATAATCATGCGCCCGCCGATCCACAGGATAGAGATGGCGGCCACGTACATCGACAGCTGAAACACCGGCAGGTTGAGCACAGCGTTGCCGAAGGTCTTCGTCGCCGTGCGTGCGAGCTCGGTATTGACGGTATCGAACTTGGCTTCCTCGTGCTCAGCGCGCACATACGCCTTGACGGCGCGCACGGCAGTGAGGTCCTCCTGCACCACGCCGTTGAGGTGGTCCATCGAGGTCTGCAGCTGGCGGTAGAGTGGGCTCACTCGATAGGTGATAACGCCCAGCACGATCGCCAGCACGGGCAGAATGATCGCAAAGACTGTGGCAAGCGGGCGCGACAGCACCAGCGCGTAGATAAGGCCGACAACGAGCGTCACCGGGCCGCGCACCATGGGGCGAAAGCCATTACCGATGGCATTTTGGATGACGGTAATATCGGTGGTCATGCGGGTGACGAGCGAGCTGGCATCGTAGTTGTCCAGGTTGCCAAAAGCAAGCGTCTGGATCTTGCGATACTCTGCCTCGCGCAGGTTGGCGCCCAAGCCCGAGGCCACGCGAGCGGATGTGCGGGCATAACCCAAGCCCAATACCAGCGAAAACGCCGCACATACCAACATGTACGCACCTTGCAGCAGCATGTAGTTGATGTCGCCCGCAGGCACGCCCACATCGATGATATTTGCCATGATGACCGGGATAAACAGCTCGAGCGCCGTCTCGGCCGTCACAAAGAGCACGCCGAGCATGGCATCGCGGCGGTATGCCCCCAGATAGGAAAACAGAATCTTGAGATTGCACACGCAGGTTCATCCCCCATCAAACATTGTTCGCAAACCCACGTATTATGGCGCGCCGTGCAGCGGTGTCAAGTGCTCCGAAATCGATTTCTGTAAGGTTGGCGCAGGCTTTATGCTCGCAGGGCGCACGTCCGTATTCAATTAGAAATAAACGCGAGCGTGACTTTTTCGCCCTACGACCAACACAAAGCTTGACTCTACAATCGTTGTAGGATTTTCACTACACTGGTACGTAAACAAACCCAGCCAGAAAGCCCCGCCCATGGAACACGACCTCACACGCGGCAATGTCCTCAAGACCATCGCGGTCTTTGCCCTGCCCTATATGCTCTCGTATTTTTTGCAGATGCTCTACGGCATGGCCGACCTGTACATGATGGGGCAGTTTAGCGGCGCCGCCGGCATCACCGCCGTGGGCAATGGCGCGCAGACGCTCTATATCATTACCGTGACGCTCGTGGGCCTGGCCATGGGAACGACGGTGATCGTCGGCCACGCCGTGGGCTCGCGCCGCTTCGACCGCGCCGAGGCCGCCATCGGCAACACCATTACGCTCTTTATGGGTGTCTCGGTGGTGCTGGCCGCTGTCCTGCTCGCGCTGTGCCCGCAGATCGTGGCACTCATTGGCACGCCGGCCGAGGCAGTCGAAGGAACCGCCGCCTACCTGCGCATCTGCTTTGTCGGCATTCCCTTTATCGCCGCGTACAACATTCTTTCGGCCATCTTTCGCGGCCTGGGCGATTCGCGCTCGCCCATGTACGTGATTGGCGTGGCATGCATCATTAATATCGCGCTCGATTTTCTGTTTATCGGCCACATGGGGCTCGGCCCCGTGGGCGCGGCGCTCGGCACGGTGACCGCCCAGACGGCCAGCGTTGCCCTCGCGCTCGTGTGTCTCAAGAGCCGCCGCACGAACATCCACGTTAAGCGTAGCGACCTGCGCCCCCAGCCCGAGGTGCTCGGCAGCATTCTTAAGATCGGCGTGCCTGTGGCCGTGCAGGACGGCTGCATCCAGGTGGCGTTTATGTTTATCACCGTCATCGCCAACCACCGAGGGCTCGTCGACGCCGCCGCCGTGGGCCTGGTCGAAAAGATGATCAGCTTTTTGTTCATTGGGCCGAGTTCCATGGGTGCCACCGTCAGCGCGCTCACGGCGCAAAACGCCGGCGCGGGCAAGGGCGATCGCGCGCGTCAGGTGCTCAAAGACGCCATGACGATCTCGGTGGTGTATGGCTGCCTGATCACGGTGCTGATGTGGCTGGTGGCACCGGCGTTTATCGGCTTTTTTGCCAAGGACTCCGCGGTCGTCGCGGCCGGTACCGGCTATATGCGCAGTTACATTTTCGACGCGATTTTTGCCGGCATCCACATTTGCTTTAGTGGCTTTTTCGCTGCATACGGCAAGAGCTACATCGGCTTTGCGCACAACGTGCTGGCCGTGGCACTCATTCGCGTGCCGGGCGCGTGGCTGCTGTCGAACGCCTATTCCGACACGCTGTTTCCCATGGGCATCGCTTCGCCATGCGGCTCGATTTTGTCGGCAGTCATCTGTGTTGTCGCGTTTACCGTGCTCAACCGGCGTGGGGCTTTTGACAAGTTGGCAGCGTAGAGGATCGTTTGCGTCGTACGACCTCGGCGCCCCTTCCCCGTCCATTGAAAGGAGCGGCGCCATGACCGACTCGCCAACTGAACATACCGAGGGTCTGCTCCGCATTGGCGAGGTGGCGCGCTTGTTTAACCTAAGCGTGGGCACGTTGCGCCATTACGAGCAGATGGGCTTGCTGGACCCGGCACACATCGATCCGGCGAGTGGGTACCGCTACTACGGATCGCGGCAGCTCTCCACTCTCAACACCATCAGCCACCTGCGTGTTCTCGACTTGCCGCTCGCGCTAATCCGTGAGTTTGTGACCACGCGCGACGTGAACCTTATGCAGCGGCAGCTGGCTCAGCAGCAGGAGCTCATCGAGCGCAAGCGCCGCGAGCTGGAGCGCGTGTCGCGCAAGATCGACAACCGGCTTGCCCTGCTTCACAATGCCCTGAACACCGAGCTCGATACCATTTGCGCAATCGATGCGCCCGAGCTTCGCTGCGCCGTATTGCGCGAACGCGTCAAGCCTACCGACGCCTATGCGCTGGAGTGGCAGATTCGTCAGCTGCAGAAGGGCCAGCACGAGACCTTTGTCTTTCTGGGCAACTTGGGCGTTGGGATTAGCGCCGAGCGCCTCGCCGCCGGCGACTTTGATGGCTACGACGAGGTCTTTTTGCTGCTCGATGACACCGATGATTACGTGGGCGACCTCGAGACGCGACCCGCCGCGCGCTGCCTGACCATTAGCTTTCGCGGCACGCACGGGCAAGCAACCCCACGCTATGAGCAGCTGCTCAGCTATATGCGCGAGCGCAACCTGACACCCGCCGGTCCCTCGCGCGAGATCGCCCTGATCGACGACATCATCAGCGACGACCCGGGGGCGTATGTGACGAGGATCGCGATACCGGTCCGCTAATCACTACCATTTATCGAGCAATTCCATCCATTTACCTTAATCCGAATTAGATTGTATTATGTAGCAAATAAAATGACAGCATATTGCCCCCCATAGGCAGGAGACATTATGCCCAGAGTTCAATCACGTCGCTCGTTTCTTCTCGGCCTAGCCTCGATCATCGGCTTATCCGCGTCACGCCCAACAAGAGTATTCGCTGCCGACTCAAACTCATCCGTCGCTTTTACATCAGACCTAGCACAAGACTACGCGCTTTCCCTGTTGCCCATCGTCGACGGATCCGCGAACTTAGAGATCGAGCAAATCGTTCCCGTATGCCAACAAATCGGCCTTATCTGTGGCTATGAAATCAGTGTCACAAGGGAAGGAAGCCCTTACGGTTATTTAATACTTGACGCATCATATCCTGGGCTTCTGAAGGAGATAACCCTCGGCGATACCATTCTCCCGATTTCAGCTTCTCTATCAAACGCCATTTCAACTTATTCCGGCCAACAGGCCACAAACCCAACCGTACTAATTTCGTACAACGATATTGAATATGGAACTTTGGTGCCAGGAACTAGAGACTGTGTAACCAACTATAACAATATACGGTCTGTCCCAATTGTCACCGAAAAGGGTATAGCACCTCAAAGCAATAACCCAACTTCATGGGATGCAGTCATTATCAATGAAGATGACTTGATGTTGCATTTCCAAATAGACGATTTAAACGGAATACCGTTCCGAGGAGTCTCGGAATCATTAGTTGAAGCCCGCACTAATAAGTATGCATGCGTCGTTTCTGCCTTGTACGCTGTATCAATGCATTACGGTCTCACCAGTTCAAACGCTAATCAATTTAATCCCGATTATTATAAAGAAATATGGAACGTCACTGGCACAACAACGTATAAGACCAATGATCAGGGCGTCGAGTACGGAAGCACGATCATCCCAGATGGAATTGTTCCGTTTAAAAGTCTTGCCGCTCAAAAGGGTAGAGCACTTAATACTCAATTTTTCGGTTATCAGCCTCAATTCGCTCAGTACAGAGCAACTATCGATCAAGGGAATATCGGCTTGTATCATATGTGGATCAACAGCCGAAACAGTGAAGGATCCGTCGAGCTATCAGGTCATACAGTCACGGTAACTGGCTATTTTACTGGGCATAATGGAAGCTCTGGCATCGAACTGCAGTGGCTCGAAGTATTCGACGGATGGAACACTTATCCCCGAGCGATTAACTATGCAACGCCCAATATGGTCAAATTGAACGGAACAGTCTTTTGGTAGACCGGATGGCACCATCAAAATGCTATGGCACCACGGCCTTTGCCCTGGTTACGATATTGGTGATTTTCGCTATGTTTGCATCCGTTTCTTCATGCACAGATAGAGCCCGCTATAGCGGAGGAGATGATTACCTTGTCTTTGGAGCCGGCAGCGTTCATTCTATTGAGGGAACGGAACTCGTAATCCAAACAGACAACAGTCCCCGCTACACCGACGCTGGAAAGCAAACCCGGATTACATTCCCCTCATCTGGCCGAATCAAAGACAAGCTTTCCCAAATCAAAGTTGGGACAAGAGTTTCCTACTCACGCTTTGAGTCGGTAGACGCATCTGGATCATACGAGGGAAACGATATCGAAATTGAACAGGCAAACACTATAAGGAGATGTTGAGGAACTGAGCCTCTGCGCAGTTCCTCAACAAATCATTATGCCTCCGGGACCCTACCCGTCGCCAAAATCTGTTCAAGTGCCGCCTCATCCAACACGGGCACACCCAGCTGCTCGGCCTTGGTGAGCTTTGAGCCCGCTTTGGGGCCGGCGACCAGATAGCTCGTCTTCTTTGACACGCTGCCCGAAACCTTGGCGCCAAGCACCTTGAGTGCCGCGCCCGCCTCGTCGCGCGTGCGGTTGACGAGCGTGCCGGTGAGCACGAAGGTCAGACCCGCGAGTGGCTGTGCGTCGGCGAGCTCGCCCGCCACGCCAGCGTCGGCTGCGGCTTGCGCGTGCGCGGCGCCCAAGTCGACCTCGAGCGACAGGCCCGCCTGGCGCAGGCGCTCCAGCACGGCAAGGTTCTCGGGCACGGCCAGGAACTGCTTGACGCTCGCCGCAATCTTGGGACCGATGCCCTCGCACTCGGCAATATCCTCTTCGCTCGCCAAGATAAGCTTGTCAATCGACAGGAATCGCTCGGCGATGACCTCGCCCACGCTCTTGCCCACGTGGCGGATACCCAGGGCAAACAGCACACGACCGAGCGGCTGGCTCTTGGACTTGTTGAGCTCGGCGATGATTTTCTCAGCCGTCTTGAGGCCCACCGGAATGGGGTCGCCCTTCTTGACGCCCTTTTTGCTGTTGGAGCTGGCATAGGTGCGCCCCGTGTCCAGTCCGGCGATGTCGTCGACCGTGAGCTGGTAGAAGTCCGCGACATCATGGATCAGTCCGGCGGCGATCATCTTGTCGACGATCTCGTCGCCCAGGCCGTCGACGTCCATGCAGCCGCGGCTCACCCAGTGGAGCAGGCGCTCCTTGAGCTGCGCGGGGCAGTCGATGGAGACGCAGCGGTAGGCAACCTCACCGTCCTCGTGGACCACGGGGCTGCCGCACACGGGGCAGACCTCGGGCATGTGCCAGTCGACCGAATCGGCCGGACGCTTATCGAGCACCGGGCCTACGACCTCCGGGATCACGTCGCCCGCCTTGTGCACGATGATGGTATCGCCCTCGCGCACGTTTTTGCGACGGATCTCGTCGATGTTATGCAGCGTGGCGCGCGCGATGGTGGAGCCGGCAACCGTCACCGGGTCGAACTCGGCGACCGGCGTGAGCACACCGGTGCGGCCCACCTGGATGCGAATCTCGCGCAGGACGGTCTGCTTTTCCTCGGGCGGGAACTTAAAGGCAATGGCCCAGCGTGGCGCGCGGGCGGTAAAGCCCAGGTCGAGCTGCTGCTGGAAGCTGTCCACCTTTACGACCACGCCGTCGATGTCGTAGTTCAGGTCACCGCGATGTTCGAGCGCCTGGGCGCAGAACTCGTGAACCTCGGCCGGCGTGGCGCAACGGGCCACGTTGGGGTTGACGCTAAAGCCGGCGCTGCGCAGCCAGTCCAGAAACTCGCGCTGGCTGTGGACGTGCAGCGGGTCGGTATCGGCGATGGCGTAGATAAAGGTGGCCAGGTCGCGGCGCGCCGTGACCTTGGGATCCTTTTGGCGCAGGCTGCCGGCGGCGGCGTTGCGCGGGTTGGCAAAGGGGTCGCGGCCCTCGACATCGGCCTCTTCATTCAGACGAACAAAGCTGCCCTTGGGCATATAGACCTCGCCGCGCACCTCAATGGTACGCTCGCGGTCGGCACCCATGTGGGCGAGCGCCGGCTCGGACAGGTGCATGGGCACATCCTTGATGGTGCGCACGTTGAGCGATACGTCCTCGCCCGTGGTGCCGTCACCGCGCGTGGCGGCGCGCACAAAGGTGCCGTTTTGATAGGTAAGCGCCACGCCCAGACCGTCGATCTTAAGCTCGCAGGTATAGGTGACGCTACCGGCACCGAGCGCATCCTCGGTGCGCTGGAGCCACGCGTCGAGCTCGTCCAGATCCATGGCATCGTCCATGGAATACATGCGTGCCATGTGCGTGACCGGCGTAAACTGCTCGCTCACGTACCCGCCCACGCGCTGGGTATAGCTGTCGGGCGTCACCAGGTCGGGGTAGGTGGCCTCAATTTCCTGCAGCTCAACGAGCATCTTGTCAAAGGCGGCGTCCGTGATCTCGGGCGCATCGAGCATGTAGTAGCGATAGGCGTGGTAATCGAGCTCGTGGCGCAGCTCGGCCGCACGCGCTGCCGCCTGGGCACGGGCATCGGCCGGTACGGCGGTATCCGTGCTCGCGGGCGTTTCGGTATCGATGTCCACGCCGTCACCAAACAGGCTCGATTGCTCCATAGCGGCACTCCTTCGCTCGATTTCAAACGGATACAAGAGTACCACCGGTCGCAACGGCGCCGAACAGCCCTTTCGAACCGCACCGAATCGGCAGCGGCCGGACCGGGGTTAACCACCTCGCCAGCTCAAAATGATCCGTTTTCCTCCGTCCCCAATGGATCAGTACGAAAAGAGGGGCCATCCTGCGCATGGCAGGACAGCCCCTCTGGCTTCGGTATGTGTGGAGCGACTCGTTAGTAACCCTGGCCGTAGCCCTGACCCTGGCCCTGCTGGCCCAGCAGCTCCTCCAGGTACTGGCGCAGCTGCTCGTCGGTGATGCCGCCGTTGCCGGTGTCAGTCGAGCTGTCGTCCTGCTGCTGGTTCTGCAGCTCCTCGTCGGAGCCCAGCTCGACAGTGACCTTCTTCTCGTCCTTGCCGCGCACGAGCGTGATCTCGACCTTCTCGCCCACCTCGTGGCTGCGCAGCGCAATGATCAGACCGTCAGCACTCGTGATCTCGTCGTCGCCCAGCTTGGTGATAACGTCGCCCTCCTGAATGTCGGCCTTGGCAGCAGGACCATCCTCGACAACGCTTGCCACATACGCACCGCTATCGGTGCTCAGCTTGTTGGTGCGAGCGTTGAGCGCGTTGACGCTCGAAAGCGTGGCGCCCAGGTACGGATGAACCGGCGTCTTGCCGTCGATAATCTGGTCGGCAATGTTCTTGGCGTAGTTGACCGGAATGGCAAAGCCAACGCCCGAGCTGGAGCCCGAGTAGCTCTCGATGAGTGAGTTGATACCCACGAGTTCGCCGTTATCGTTGACGAGCGCGCCGCCGGAGTTGCCCGGGTTGATGGCGGCATCGGTCTGAATCATGTTGGCATAGATGGTGTTACCGCTGGTAGAGCTCATGGCCGTGGAGCGGTAGAGCGCTGAAACGATACCGGTGGAGACGGACTGCTCGTTGCCGAACGGCGAGCCGATCGCCATGACCCACTCACCTACGTTGAGCTTGGAGGAGTCACCGATCTCGATCGGGGTAAGCTTGGAAGAGTCGGCGTCCTTGAGCTTAATGACGGCGAGGTCGCTCGAAGCATCGTTGCCCACGAACTCGGCCTCGTAGGTGGTGCCGTCATCCATGGTCACCACGTACTGGTCGTAGCCATCGACCACGTGGTTGTTGGTAAGGATGTGGCCCTCGGTATCGAGCACCACGCCCGAGCCGACGCTACCCGAGCTGTCCGACTCGTCAGCGGACTGCGAAAGCGAACCACTCTGGCTGCCGCTCGAAGTAGCGGTAATGGAAACCACGGAGGGCAGCGCCTTGGCAGAGACGGCCTCGGCCAGCGTGGTGTCCTCGGAGTCGATGGTGATCTTTTGCGTCGACGATCCCGAAGCACCCGCCGTCACGGCATTCTTGCCGCCGCCGATATCGAGCGTGCCACTCATGATAAGCGCGATGACCAGCAGGGCGCCGCATGCGCAGCCGGCGAGCGCCGTAATAAAGATCGGCAGCTTTTTTGTCTTGGTCTTGACCACCGTGTGCTTGTTCACGACCTGCTGGCCGCCCAGCGGCTGGCCGGTCTGCGTATCGTAAGCTTGCACATAGGGAATGTTGTTGCCACCGGCAGGCGTCGATTCCACCTGCACGCGCGGCTGTTGCTGGGTCTCGCCGGCGTTGCCCGCATCCTGGGGACGCCGGGAATCGTACTCGCTCATAGCTGCGATCCTTTCGTCTAATAACCAAAGGCCCGCCAAACATGTGGCGGGCCATCATTGTTCACGTTGAGTTGTACCCCAATATGCGGGCGCACGTGTATGAAAACGCAATCTTTTAGGAAGGCTTAAGTTCTATTGCAAACCCGAAAGGGAGCCGTACCTGCGGCAAAACCACCACAAAGGTGCCTGTCCCCTTTGTGGTGGAAATCTAGTCCTTAAACAGGTAGCCCACGCCGCGGACGGTGGTGATGTGCGCCGCGATCTGCGGACCCACCTTGGAGCGGATGCGTCGGATGTGCACGTCGACGGTACGCGTGCCGCCGCAGTACTCAAAGCCCCACACGCGGTGCAGCAGCACTTCGCGGCTGTAGGCTCGGTTGGGGTGCGTCGCCAAAAAGCTCAGCAGCGAGTACTCCATCAGCGTCAGGTCGATGGGCTCATCGTCGAGCGTCACCTGGTAGGTGGCCAGGTTAATCTCGAGGTTGTCGATGTTGAGCACGTCATCGGCGGTGACGGTCTCCTCCTCGCCCATCAGGCGCTGTGCACGAGCCTTGAGCTCGTTGGGCGTCGCCGTGGGGCATACGAAGTCGGCATGCGCGTGATTTGGCAGGCGCAGGGTGCCGAGCGCCTCGTCGTCAACGATCACCAGCATGGGAACGCCGCCGCGATCGTCGAGCCACTTGGCAATCTGATCGATACGGTCGCTGCGGATGCCATCGGAATCGAGGATCAGCAGGTCAAAGTCGTGCGCCGCAGTCGGCGAATCGGGGGTGGCCAGGCTCACCTCGACACCCAGGGTGGTCGTCAGGCTGCGGGCAAACTCGTGGAAGCGCGTCGTGCGCGCCATGAACAGGGCACTCTTTTCGGACATATCGGCCTCCAAAGAAATGAGCTCAATCGTACTGGGACAAGCCAGCGCGATTAGGAGTTCGCCAGGTAGTGCTTGATTTCCCACTCGGTGATCGTGGACTCGAACTTATGCCACTCGTCGCGCTTCTTTTTGAGGAAGAAGCTGTGGATGTGCTCGCCGAGGGCATCCTTCATAAACTGCGAGTCCTCAAATACGTCGAGCGCCTCTTTGAGCGAGCGCGGCAGCGGCGCGTAGCCGGCCTCGAGCATCTGACGGTCGGTGAGCTTGAGCGTCTCGGCCGTGGCCTCGGGCGGAAGCTCCAGCTTGCGCTCGATACCGTCGAGACCAGCCGCCAGCGTAACGGTGTTGACCAGGTACGGGTTGGCCATGGGGTCGGGGCTACGAAGCTCGATGCGCGTGGACAGCTGCTTGCCGGGCTTGTAGACCGGGATGCGGACCATGCTCGCGCGGTTGCGCAGGCCCCACGTGGCGTACTGCGGCACGGAGTCGCCGCCGGTGGTGATGCGCTTGTACGAGTTGACGGTGGGGTTGGTGATGGCGCTAATCTCGCGCGCGTGCGCCAGGATGCCGGCCATATAGTGCTTGGCGACCTCGGAGAGATGGTACTTCTCGTCGTCCTCGCCCCAAAAGACGTTGTTGCCATCGTGGTCGAACAGCGACTGGCACAGGAACATGGCGCTGCCGTCCTCGCCCGCCAGCGGCTTGGGCATAAAGGAGGCGTGGCAGCCGCTCTCGTAGGCCTGCTGCTTAATGATGAGTTTGGCCGTGGTGATGGCGTCGGACATGCTCAGGGCCTCGGCGTGACGCAGGCTCATGCCGTGCTGCGAGCGGCCGGCGGCGTGGAAGGTGTACTCCACGGGCACGGACATCTTCTCGAGCGTGAGGACCGTGTTGCGGCGCAGGTCGCGGGCGGCATCGCTCACCGAAAGATCGAAGTAGCCCACGTTGTCGAGCGGCTCGGGGGTGTGCTCGTCGGGGAAGTAGTAATACTCCAGCTCGGCGCCCACGTTGAGCAGATAGCCGGCCTTCTCGGCCTTGCGGAACATGCGGCGCAGGGCATCGCGCGGGTCGCCGGCAAAGGGCTTGCAATCGGGAGTGCACACGTCGCAGAACACGCGGGCGACGCCGTTGTGGCTCGGGCGCCACGGCAAAATCTGGAAGGTCGAAGCATCGGGAAACGCCAGCATGTCGGCTTCCTCGGGCGTGGCAAAGCCCTCGATGGCGGAGCCGTCAAAGCCAATACCCTCCTCAAAAGCGACCTCGAGGTCCTCGGGGCTAATGGCAAAGTTCTTGAGGCGGCCGAGAATGTCGACAAACCACAGACGCACAAAGCGGATATCACGCTGCTCTACGGAGCGGAGTACGTAATCGATGTTCTGCTGGTTCATGTCGCTCCCCTTTCTTTCGGGCGGGTTTCGACTGGTCTATATCGCAGATACTATCGCAGAAAAATGTTTCCGCAGGGTTAAAGCGTATCAAGCGCTCAAAAAACGTGCGCGAACAGGCAGTCTGACTTACGCGCGATCATAAAGGATCACTCCTTCGCGCTCGATTACCGCGGCAAGATCGTCATCAAGATAGTCACTCGAGACAAGGTCAACCTGCTTCCCGGTTTCTTTGCGCACCGCCTCGCCAAACGCCGACAACGCGAAAAGACCAAAGCCCCGCTCGCGATCGACTTCGAGACGCAAGTCAATATCGCTATCGACATGTGCCTCGCCCCGGGCATACGAACCAAAAAGAATCACGGTTTTGATGGCGGGAATCGTGCTAGCTGCCTCGCGGACGGCGGACTCAATCTGGGCAGTATCCAAAATGCCCGTCGCGGCGCTTTCGCTCGCAGAGCTTTTACCAAGTGAAGGAACAAACGGCAGAGAGCGCTCGCGCAGCATCTGCCTCATAAACATATTGACCGCAACAGACGAAGTCATGCCAAGCTCTTCGCACAGTTCGGCAAATGAGTCTTTAATTGACGAGTCCACTCGCACACTCAGCACAGACGCAGCCATGGATACCTCCTGTATGACATTGTCTATATATTATCATACAGACTAGCGAGAGGTCGAGGCGCGGTGCTCGATGTGGCCGGGGATCTCGATGCGTTTGGGCGCCAGCTTTGCGGCCTCGCCCACGGTGGTGGTAACGACGTCGATGCGCTCGGAGAGGCGCTCGACCACGCACTCGGCAATGGTAAGGGTGTCTTGCGCGGCCGTGGTGACGCCGCCAAAGAGCACGTGGTTCCAGGGGTAATCGTCAAACGTCGCGATCTTGAGGCCAGCCGGCAACGAAGGTCCCAACTGCGCCAGCGCCTCGGTCAGGCGCAGGAAGACCAGGCCGTTGACAGCGATAAGGCCGAGCCTTTTGCCCGCATAGCCGCGGATGGTCTCGTCCAAGCGACCGACACCCGTGGCGCCACCGTCGGCCAAGGTGACGACCTCGCCCGCAAGGCCGCGGTGCAAAAGCTCGTCGGTAAAGGCCTCGGCGCGCTTGCGACGCACGGGGCTGTCGTCGCTTGCCTCGGTGAGCAGGCACAGGCGCTCGCTGCCAGCGGCGGTCAAGGCGTCTACCAGGCCGGCGACCAGCTCACGGTTGTTAGATGTCACCAGATCGACACCGCCGTCGGCAACGTCGCGGTCGAGCAGCACAACGGGCAGGCGCCCCGCGGCCGCGGCGATCGCCTTGTCGTTGCCTCCGCAGGTGTTGACGACCAGGCCGTCCACGCCGGCATCGATAAGCCTGGTGAGCGACTCCGTTTCCTTAGCGGGGTCGTTGCCGCTAATGGCCGTCATGAGCGAGCAGCCGCGCGCGGCGGCGCTGGCGGAAAGCCCTTCGAGCATGGCGCTCGAGAACGGGTTGGCGATGTCGGCCAGGATCACGCCGATGAGGTTGGTGCGCGAGCTGCGCAGATTGCGCGCGGCGGCACGCGGGCGATAGCCGGTGCGCTCGATGACCTCGGCAATACGGGCACGGGTCTCCTCGGTCATTTGCCCGGGGCGGTTGTTGAGATAGCGCGAGACCGTGGCCGGACTCACGCCCGCCTCGGCGGCAATGTCCTTGATTCTCATCTGCGCCATGGCGCACTCCGTTTCCCAATTGTCGGCGGTCTGAGCCATTTTAGGCATTTTTTTAAAAATCTCGGTTGCAAAACGCTGTAGGTGAGCAGCGTCGTTTTTGCGTCTCGAGCAGATGCGATGATGGGCTAGATAGACGAGTCTTTAGGCAGCTCAAAATAGTCGGGATGCAAGGCGATAACCGGGCCCTGCTCCTCGGGCATCAGGTGCAAGTGCGTCTCTGCCAGATAGCTCGCCGCGTCGGTATCGCCCCTCTTAATGGCCTCGAGAATCCGGCGATGCTGCCGACGAATCGGCTCCCAGTCCAGATCCTGCGACACCATACGCAACCAGTTGTATCGCTCAAAATGCGTGTTGACGCTCTTCATCCAATCCCACAACATGTGACGACCGGCAATCTCAAAACATGTCTCATGGAACAGGTTATCCAGGTCAAAGAAACGGCGCGTTTCGCCATGGTCGAGCGACTCGGACTCGGTAAGAATCTGCTCAAGCCGCTGCTTTTGCTCGGGCGAGGCGGCCGAACAGCATTTAATAAGCACGCTTCTCTCGAGCTTCTCGCGCAAAAAGCAGGCGTTTTCGGCGCGTTCCATGCTGATCTTAGAGACGTAGGTGCCGCTTTTGGGACGCGTTTCCACCAGCTCCTGCTCACGCAGGCGCACAAAGGATTCGCGAATGGGCGTGCGCCCGATTCCCGTCTCCTTTTCCAGACCAATCGCCGAAAGGCGCGTGCCGGGCTTGAGCTCGGCATAGATGATCTTGGACCGCAATGCGTTGTACGCCTGGTCTTGCAGGCTCTGATAATGCTGCTGTTCCATAAAGCCCTCGGATGAAGCCACGGTTTGTCGAATATCACCATGCAATACTATCGCATCGACACGTCCCAACTCCCAACCGGTCTTTTGGGATGTGTCTCTTTTACCTGCCCTGTCCTGTTGATCGGCACCCTTGCCACAAAAGGGGCCCATCTACTACGTTAACGCGGATAGCCCCGACCATGCTGAAAAGTGCGAAAACAAAACCGCGGGTAGAGAGCTTATCGATTTTCAAAATAGCCGGCTATGGTTGACCTCTGCGGCTTAAACGTAGTAGATAGGCCCTATTCGTGGCACAGCACTACTCCATCCCAAATTGGCACCCCGAGCCCTCGTGAGTTGCCAACAAGCTGTTCGCCCAGCGTTTTATCCGCGCGGCATTTGGAAAATAGCACCACCGCAAAACCCGTGAGTAGCGCTTACTTTGCTATATCTCACTATACTTTGCTATATCTTGCTATACTTTGCTATATCTTGCTATATCTTGAGCAAAGGTGGCTCACATGCAAACAAACCCTTTTAAGCCCACAGCAGGTAAAACACCTCCCACGATTATCGGCCGCGAAGATGTGCTCGAAGAATTCAATGAGGGCCTCGTCAACGGGCCTGGTGCCCCGGGGCGCCTAATGCGCATAGCCGGCGTCCGTGGAACGGGCAAGACGGTCCTCCTTGACGAGTGCTCACGTTTGGCGCAAAGCCGTGGCTGGACGGTCATAAAAGAGGTCGCAACCGAGGGACTTTGCCAGCGCATTCTCGAACAGCTGCAGCCCAAATTCCAGGCCAAACACGCCAGATTTGAGCCCACCGTAGCTGGCATATCCATCGGCAGCATAGATATTGAGCGAATCGGCCCATCGCTACGCGACGCCATGAGACAGACGATATCCAAGAATGGAAACGGCCTGCTCATCACTCTCGACGAGGTTCAAGACGCAGAGCTCGATGAGGTCCGAACGCTCTCCATTGCGATTCAGCAGGTTATCGGCGAAGACCTTGATATCGCCTTTGTTTTTGCTGGGCTGCCTTCGATGATTGAAAGCATCATCAACGGAAAGACACTTGCGTTTTTGCGCCGTGCCCTCCCCTTTGATCTGAAGGCTGTGGCAGTAACCGAAGTGTCGTACTCCCTCGAGGAAACCATTGAAGCGTCTGGCATGGAGTCGCAGCCAGGTATTGCCGGCCAACTTGCCGAGGCAACGCAAGGCTATCCTTTCATGATCCAACTCGTTGGATACTACGCATGGCAGTTGGCAAGACGCGCACACACAGCGATTATTGGAGAAGAAGAAGCCAAGCGTGGCATTGCAACGGCACGCGAACGCTTCTGCGCCATGGTGATTGAGCCCGCGCTGCAGCGCATTCCGCCCACGTGCATCGCTTATCTGCTGAGCATGGCGTCTTTGGGGCAGACGAGCTCGACCAGCATGGTTGCCGATGCCCTAAACAAAACGCCTCAACAGGTGAGCTCCGTCCGCAGCCGCCTGTTAAGAGAATCGATTATCGAGGCTCCTTCGTACGGCAAGGTCTCATTTGCCATCCCCTACATGCGCGACTACCTCTGCGAACACAAAGCCGAACTGGAAGTTGAACTGTAGAAACGGCAACTGCCCTGCAAGACGAAAACCGTTTTCGTACGGATTTAAAGCAGACGTAAACGGTTTTCGTCTGTTTTACGTTCGGAAATAAGACGCAAATTGCACTTTCGTATGGTTTTACGCCAAACGCAACACGCTTTCGTCCGGCTATGCGTCCCCAATCCAGACGAAAAAGGCCCCGAGCTCGTGTGAGCTCGGGGTTCTTTGTGCCGCACATCTATGGGAGGAGAAATTCGATGCGTACGGGCGTTACTCCATGAAGCCGCCCTGGGATGGCGGCAACCTCGTCAATGGGGTCAGGTTTACATGCATCAACTTAGCGCAAAGTAACCTGTCCCCCACGCACAAAGGGTTGACTAGAGCTCGCAGGCAACCTTGTAGCCATCGCCGATGGCGTCGCGGATGTTGCCGCACTTGTTGGCATCGCCCAGCACGTGGGTGGCAACACCGGCGGCGGCAAGGTCGTCGGCCAACTTGGTATTGGGACGATAGCCCATGGCAAGCACCAGCGTATCGGCACCGGTGATGGTGTGAACCTCGCCGTCCTTTTCGTAGCTGATGGTATCCTCGGTGATTTCGGTCACCTTGGCCTCGGTCAGCACGTGGACGCCCTTGGAGAGCATGCGCGTGATGAGCACCGCGCGGCCGGCACCGCCCTCGTTGGCGGCGAGCGTCTTGGTCATCTCGATGACGGTGACATCGCGGTTGGCCGGCGACAGATCATTGACCAGCGGGGCCAAGTAGTCGGCCGTCTCGCAGCCAACGGTGCCGCCGCCCACGATGACGATCTTCTTGCCCGGGAAAGCCTTGCCACCCAGCAGGTCGTCAGCCGTCATAACCTGCTTAAAGCCCTGCATGAAGGCCGGAGCGATGGGCTCGGCGCCATAAGCCAGGACAACCTCGTAGCCCGCGTAGTCACGCTGAATGTCCTCGGCAGTAAGCTCGGTGCCAAATACGCACTTCACGCCGGCCTCGGCCAGGCGACGATACTGATACTTGATCACGCGGGTGAGTTCCTGCTTTGCCGGCGGAACGGCTGCGATACGCATCTCGCCGCCCGGCTCGTCCTGCTTATCCACGAGCACCACGTTGTGACCGCGCTTGGCGGCAATGAACGCCGCCTCCATGCCCGCAGGACCGGCGCCCACAACCAGTACGTTCTTGGCCTCGGCGGCAGGCTCGTAACCGGCCTCGTCGCGCTCAACATCGGGGTTGACGGTGCAGGAGATGCGCTTGCCGAACATAATGCCGTTCAGGCAGCGCAGGCAGCCAATGCAGGGGCGGATGTCGTCGGCGTTGCCGGCAGCGGCCTTGTTGCAGAACTCGGCATCGCACAGATTGGCGCGGCCCATCATGCAGATGTCGGCGGCACCGTCCTCGATCAGCTCCTCGGCGATCCAGGCCTCGTTAATGCGACCGACGGTGGCGACGGGAATGTTGACGTGCTTTTTAATCTCGCGCGAGCAGGCGGCGTGCGAGGCCTGCTGCGTACCGGCGGCGGGAATCGCGGAGCCGCGCTTAATGGTGGTGCCGCCTGACACATGAATCATGTCGACGCCGGCCTTCTCCAGGCGACGCGAGACGTAGATCATGTCGTTGAGGGTCAGACCGCCATCGGTGTACTCATCGCCCGAGATGCGAACGTCGATGATAAAGTCCTTGCCGCAGCGCTCGCGAATCTCGGCGATAACCTCGAGCAAGAAGCGCATACGGGCGTCGAGCGAGCCGCCGTACTCATCGGTACGCTTGTTATAGAGCGGGGTCAAAAAGCCGCCGAGCATGCCGTGGGCGTGTGCCGCATGGACCTCGACGCCATCGACACCGGCCTTCTGCATACGCACGGCAGCGTCACCGAACTGATGCGTGAGCTCGTGGATCTCATCCACCGTAATGGGGCGCGGCGCCTCGCGGGCATAGGACGGACCCACAAAGGACGGAGCGATCAGGCGCGGCGTGCCCGGAATGTTAAAGGCCATGTAGGCGGGGTGGAAGAGCTGCGGCATGATCTTGCAGCCATACTCGTGGACGGCCGCGGCGAGCTTTTCCCAGCCGGGGATAAACGTGTCGTCGTAGCAGCACATATCACCCGGCAGATAGGTATAGGTGGGCTCGACCGTCACGACCTCGGTGATGATCAGGCCCACGCCGCCCTTGGCGCGGGCACGGTAATGATCGACCAAGTCGTCGGTCACATAGCCATGATCGGCCAGGTTGGTGGATACCGGCGGCATAAAGACGCGGTTCTTGACCTCGGTCGTACCGACCTTGATCGGGCTAAAGAGCATTGGATAGGCAGAGGACTCCATGCGGAATTCCTTTCGTTTGAGCCGCTCGGCGGCAGTTGCTAACGTACCTATCGTATCAGTATCCGCCGTATCCGCACTCGCTCGCACTCCTCACCTTCAATCCCGACCCTCACAAAAAGTTGCGGTGGGATTGAGGGCCCAGACAGTCAGTCACGCCCTCATCCGCCACTCCTTCACCTACAGCACGCCGTCCAGCATAAGGTTCACCTTAAGCACGTTGACCGTGGGCTCGCCGAACACGCCGAGGAAACGGCCCTTGGTGCACGCGGCGATGATGTCGCGCACCTCGTCCTCACTTTTGCCCGTGGCTTTGGCAAGGCGCGGGACCTGGTACTCGGCAGCATCCGGAGAGATCTCCGGGTCGAGGCCGGACCCCGAACACGTCACCAGGTCGACGGGCACAGCGTCCATATCGGCATCGGGATTGGCGGCGCGAATCTTCTTCACGCGCGCATCTATCAGCTGCCGATACTCCTCACTCGCCGGGGACAGGTTGGACGGGGCACCATACGCCATGAGCTCGCCGTCTTCGCCTTCGACAATTGACACGTTCTGGATACGACCCCACATGTGGGCTTCGTCATCGAAGTTCTGGCCGATGAGCTCGGAACCCACAACCTTGCCGTCGACCGTAATAAGCGATCCGTTCGCCTGGTACGGAAACGCAAGCTGCGCGACGCCGGTCACCACGAGCGTGTATCCCAGGCCGCAGACGACGGTAAACAGCGCGAACACGCCAAGTGCGCGCGATGCGATACCTTTGAACATACAAACCTCCGTCTACATCATGCCGACGCCGAACAGGGTCAGCAGCATGTCGATGATCTTGATGAATACGAACGGCACCACGATGCCGCCCAGACCCCACACCAGCAGGTTATGGGTCAACAGCTGGCCGGACGGAACCTCGCGGTACTTGACGCCCTTGAGGGCCGCCGGAATAAGCGCGACGATGACCAGCGCGTTGTAGATGATGGCGGACAGCACGGCCGTCAACGGGTTGGTGAGGCCCAGGATGTTGAGGGCGCCCAGTCCCGGATAGATCGGAGAGAACAGCGCCGGGATGATGGCGAAGTACTTCGCCATGTCGTTGGCAACAGAAAAGGTCGTGAGCGAACCGCGGGTCATGAGCAACTGTTTGCCGATGCGCACGACCTCGATGAGCTTGGTGGGGTTGGAGTCGAGGTCGACCATGTTGCCGGCCTCCTTGGCGGCCTGGGTGCCGGTGTTCATGGCCACGGCGACATCCGCCTGCGCCAGCGCCGGCGCATCGTTGGTGCCATCGCCGGTCATGGCGACCAGGTGACCCTCGCGCTGGAACTCGCGGATCTTCTCGAGCTTGCCCTCGGGGGTGGCCTCGGCCAGGAAGTCGTCCACGCCCGCCTCGGCTGCGATGGCGGCCGCCGTGAGCGGGTTGTCGCCCGTCACCATGATGGTCTTGATGCCCATGCGGCGCAGATCGGCGAACTTCTCCTTCACGCCGGACTTGATGATGTCCTTAAGGTAGACGACACCCAGCACACGTCGGTCCTTTGCCACGACCAACGGGGTGCCGCCCACCTTCGCAATGCGCTCGACGGCCTCGTCGCACTCCTTCGAGAACACTCCTCCGGCAGCCTCCACATAAGCGCGAACGGAATCGGCCGCACCCTTGCGAATCTCGCTGTCGGCGTAGTTCACGCCGGACATGCGGGTGGCCGCCGTGAAGGGAATGAACTCCATGCCCTTGTCCTCGAGCGTACGGCCCCGCAGGCCGAACTGCTCCTTGGCGAGCACGACGATGGAGCGGCCCTCGGGGGTCTCATCCGCCAGAGAGGACAGCTGCGCGGCATCGGCGAGTTCCGCCGGATCGACACCGTCGACCGGAATGAACTCAGCGGCCTGACGGTTGCCCAAGGTGATGGTACCGGTCTTATCGAGCATGAGGATGTCGACGTCGCCGGCAGCCTCGATGGCGCGGCCGGACATGGCCAGCACGTTGGCCTCGTTCAGTCGGCTCATGCCGGCGATGCCAATGGCGGACAGCAGCGCACCAATGGTGGTGGGCGCCAGACAGACGAGCAAGGCAACGAGCGTGGTCACAGCGGTGGGGTTCGCCATACCGTTGAGCCCTGCAGAGAAACTCGAATAGCAGTACAGCGCGAGCGTCACGAGGATGAAGATGACGGACAGAGCAACCAGAAAGATCTCGAGCGCGACCTCGTTGGGGGTCTTCTTGCGGGCGGCGCCCTCAACCATGGCGATCATCTTATCCAGGAAGCTCTGGCCAGGCTCGCTGGTGATTTTCACCACAATCCAATCGGAAAGCACGGTGGTGCCGCCAGTGACGGCAGAACGGTCGCCGCCAGCCTCGCGAACCACGGGTGCAGACTCGCCGGTGATGGCCGACTCATCAACCGAGGCGGCACCCTCGATGACATCGCCGTCTCCCGGAATCTGCTCGCCGGCGCGCACGACCACCAGATCCCCGCGTGAGAGCTCGGTACCGGGAACGGCCGTGAAGCGGTCCTTATCCTCGACGGACTCGATGCGATGGGCCTCGACGTCCTTTTTCGCCGCGCGCAGGGAGTCTGCCTGCGCCTTACCGCGGCCCTCGGCAAGTGCCTCGGCAAAATTTGAAAAGAGGTCGGTCAGCCAGAGAATGACGGCAATGGCGATCACATAGTATGTGGGGACGCCGGCGTCCTGTACCCCAAAAATAGAGGCGATGGCCAGAATGGAGGTCATGGCGGCCGACAGCCACACCAAGAACATGACCGGGTTTTGGACCTGGACACGGGGGTCAAGCTTGGCAAATGAATCGCGCACCGCGCGGCTCATCATGTCTTTTTGCATAGCCATAAATCTGCGACTCCTTTACGCAACCATCTGGAAGAATTCGGCAACGGGACCAAGCGCCAACGCCGGGAGGAAGCTCAGGGCGCCAATCAGCAGAACGACGAATACCAGCAGGAACACGAACATGGCATTGGTGGTGGAAAGCGTACCGGCGCCCTCGGCGACCTTGCCCTTCCCGGCCAGCGAACCTGCGATGGCGAGCGTGCCCGCAATCGGCAGGAACCGCGCGAACAGCATCTCGATACCCAGCAGCACGTTGATCCACGGGATGTTGCAGTTCATGCCGGCAAATGAGGAGCCGTTGTTGCCGCCAGCCGAAGTAAGGGTGTACAGGACCTCGGAGAAGCCATGCGCCCCGCCGTTGTTGAGTTGGTCGACAAGACCGGGCACCATGCAGGCGATAGCGGAGCTCACCAGAATGGCGAACGGGGTGGCGAGACACAGAACCACCGCCCAGCGCATCTCGGTCGGCTCGATCTTCTTGCCCAGGAACTCGGGCGTGCGGCCGACCATAAGGCCGGCGATAAACACCGTGAGGATGGCGAAGCCGATCATGCCGTACAGGCCGCAGCCCACGCCGCCGAACACCACCTCGCCCAGCGCTATCTGGAGCATCTGGACAAACCCGCCGAGCGGGGTGTAGGAGTCGTGCATGGAGTTGACCGAGCCGTTGGAAGCAGCCGTCGTGAAAGCGGACCAGGTGGAAGAGGAGGCGATGCCAAAGCGGCTCTCCTTGCCCTCCATGTTGCCGCCCGCCTGGCCATCGGTCATCTCGATGTTAACCGCGTCACCATCTGCCAGCTGCGGCGTACCCATATGCTCGTTAACGGCGATAATGCCGGTAAAGACCACGAGCAGGATAAGCATCGCCGCGAAGATGGCCTTGCCCTGCCTGGCATTCTTGACACCGATGCCGAAGGTGAAGCAGCAGGCGACCGGAATCAGCAGCAAGCTGGTCATCTCGATGATGTTGGTGAAGGCATTGGGATTCTCATACGGATGCGCAGAGTTCGCGCCAAAGAAGCCGCCGCCGTTGGTGCCGGACTGTTTGATGGCAACCTGGCTGGCCGCAGGACCCTGGGGCAAAAACTGCTCGGTGACCACGCGGGCGCCCTCGACAACCTTGCCGTCAACCTTGACCGTGTCGCCCTCGATCTGGGCGCCGTCGATGACGCTCCAACCGCCGTCTGCATTAGGCTGGACAGCGACAGGCTCTACGAGCTCAGCCTTCTGAGCCGGCTGAAAATTGGAGATAACGCCACCGGCAGCCAGGCAGATGCCGAACACGAGGTTCAGCGGGATGAGCACATACAAAACGGTGCGGGTGAGGTCAACCCAGAAGGAACCCAAACCCTGCTCCTTGACCTGACGGAAACCGCGGATGAGCGCGAACATGACCGCAATACCGGTGCCGGCGGACAAGAAGTTTTGCACGGTGAGGCCCATGAACTGCACAAAGTAGGACAGGGTGGTCTCACCGGAATAGGATTGCCAGTTAGTGTTGGTTATGAAAGAAACAGCCGTATTGAACGACAAGTCCCATGACACACCCGGCAGGTGCTGGGGATTGCCTGGCAAGAAGGACTGAAGCACCTGGAGTGCCACAAGAGCCACGAGGCCGATCCCCGAAAAGACCAGCACGCTCGCCAGATAGCGCCTACACCCCATCTGCTCTGCCGCGTCGATGCGAAGCAGACGATAGACGCCACGCTCCACAGGAGCAATCACAGGCGACAGAAACGTATGCTCACCATCCATGATATGGGCCATGAACCGACCGAGCGGAACGGCCAGGACGACGAGCACGGCAAAGTACAAGATGTACTGAATTGCAGCGTCCATAGTTTACGAATCACTCCTCATCAGAATGTAGATGTAATAGATAAAGAGTCCAATGCAAACGACTCCGATGATGGGAATGAGGATGTCCATTTACCGCCCCTTTCACGCGCGGTCCGATGTCTCGGACGCCTGTTCTCGCAAGCGTCTGGGGACAGTAAACGCTTCTAGGGATTAAAGAGGCATGAGGGCCGGGGCTCACGTCCTTAAGATGCCGTAAAGATGCAGGTAGAAAGCACTATTGCGGCTGCAGTGCGCCTATACTCGACCTTCGCGAGCATACAGTGGCTTCCTCACCGCGTATGCACGCATGGACAACGCTTCAGAAAGGCTACGCTATGCAGCGCGACGCATCGGACACTCGCGTCAATCCAGACCTCATCCTCAAGGCAATTGAGAAAGACGAGGTCGCCGATGACGCTCGAACCAGCCGGGGACACCTCAAGATTTTCTTTGGCTACGCTGCTGGCGCAGGCAAAACCTATGCGATGCTTCAAGCCGCCCACGCCGCCAAGCGGCGAGGTGTCGACGTCGTCGCGGGATACATCGAGCCGCACGAACGTCCGGCAACTGCCCATCTTGCACAAGGGCTTGAGAACGTACCCTGTAAACTCATCGAGCACAACGACATTGTGCTCAGCGAGTTCGATCTAGATGCGGCTATCGAACGCGCCCCTCAGCTCATCCTTGTCGACGAGCTCGCCCATACGAATGCGCCGGGGTCTCGCCACGACAAACGCTATCGAGACGTCGAGGAACTTCTACATGCGGGCATCGACGTCTATACGACCGTGAACGTTCAGCATATCGAGAGCCTAAACGACATGGTTGCATCCATCACCGGCGTTGTCGTGAGCGAACGAATCCCCGACCGTATCTTCGATGATGCCGACCAGGTCGAGCTCGTCGACATAGAGCCCGAAGACCTACTTGAGCGCCTTCGCGCCGGCCTCGTCTACCGTCCCGCGCAAGCCGACCGAGCGCAACAGCATTTTTTTACCGTCGAGAACCTCACCGCACTCCGAGAAATCGCGCTGCGCCGCTGCGCCGATCGCACCGGCCGCCTCACAGACGCCGCACGCGTGCTGGGAAACCGTGACTACTACACCAGGGAGCGTATCTTAGTCTGTGTCTCCCCGGCGCCGACCAATCCCCGCATTGTCCGTGCCGCCGCACGCATGGCGAAAGCGTTTCACAGCGAGCTCGTCGCCCTGTTCGTAGAGAGCCCACGCACGCAAGCCATGAGCGATAATGAGCGCGCCAAGCTTGCAGCCAATATCGCCCTAGCCGAGCAGCTCGGAGCACATATGGAAACCGTCTATGGCGACGACATCGCGTTTCAGATCTCCGAGTTCGCACGCCTGTCGGGTATTTCGAAGATCGTCATGGGGCGCACGGGCGAGCGCAGCAGCGTCCGTCAGGCCCTCTTCGGCCGTAAGTCTCTCGTAGAACAGCTCATAACATTCGCCCCGAACCTCGACATTTACATCATTCCAGACCAGTCGACTCCGCCCTCCCGGCCCAAAGGACACCGCCGTGCGCTCGCCCTGCAGCCGCCCAGCAGCCGAGACGCGCTTCGCACGTTGGCCCTCTCTCTTGTCGCCACGGCGATCGGCACGGCTTTCCGCCATCTGGGATTTGCCGATTCCAGCATCATATCCCTCTATATCCTCACGGCCCTGCTGACCGCCGTCACCACGACGGGGCGTATCTGCACGATCGTATCGAGCGTGCTCTCTGTAGTGCTTTACAACTTCTGCTTCGTCACGCCTCTGTTTTCGCTCGCCAGCTACGACCGAAGCTATCTGGTCACGTTCGGCATCATGTTCGCTACCGCTATGGTCGCCGGCGAGTTAACTGCGCGCATCGCCGACAACGCCCGTACCTCCGCCGAGAACGCATTCAAAACGCGCGTACTCCTCGAAACGAACCAGCTCTTGCAGCAAGCCCATAGCGCGGAGGAGTGCGCCCGCGTCACCATGAACCAACTCATCAAACTGCTAAAACTCGACGTGGTCTTCTATGCCGCTGAACATGGCACGCTCGGCAAGGCGCTCTATGAGTCCGCTGGCACCGAAAACCGATCCGCGTCGCTGCTCACCGACTACGAGCGCGCCGTTGCAACCTGGACCTACACCAACAACAAGCGCGCGGGCGCAAGCACGCGGACCCTGCCTGAGGCGCACTGTCTCTACCTCGCGGTTCGCACCGGCGACAAGGTATTCGGTGTCATCGGCATCGCCCTGGAGGGGCACGAGATCGAAGCCTTCGAGCATTCGATCGTCCTATCTATCGTAGGTGAATGCGCCTTGGCGCTCGAAAGCGACCAGGCGGCGCAAGAGCGCGAAGAGGCTGCGGTCTTGGCGAAAAACGAGCAGCTGCGCGCCAACCTTTTGCGCTCCATCGGCCACGATTTGAGGACACCCCTCACGGCTATATCCGGATCTGCGGCAATCCTTCGGAAGAGCGACGAGAAGCTCAGCCTCGAACAACGCTGCGATCTCGCCGATGCCATCTACGACGATTCCCTCTGGCTTATCGATACCGTGGAGAACCTCCTCGCCATCACACGCGTCGAGGACGGCACCATTCGCCTCAACTTAACATCCGAGCTCATCGACGAGGTCATCGAGGCCGCCCTCAGCCATGTCGCCCAAGCATCGCATGGACGTGCCGTCACCATCGAGCACACTGACGACATCCTGCTGGTACGCATCGACGTCCATCTCATCATGCAGGTGCTTACGAATCTCATCATGAACGCCTTCAAATACACGCCCGAGGACTCGACTGTCGCCATCAGCGCACGTCGCGAGGGTGCGTTTGTCGTGGTGGACGTCGCAGACGATGGGCCGGGTGTGGCAGACTGCGACAAGCCTCATATCTTTGAGCGCTTCTTTACCTCAGGCAATACGCGGCCCGTGGATTCGCGTCGAAGCATCGGCCTTGGGCTGTCGCTCTGCCGCTCCATCGTGGAGGCGCATGGCGGCGTCATCGAAGTTCGCGACAACCACCCCCATGGGGCCGTCTTCCGTTTTACCCTGCCCGCCGAGGAGATCGAGATTCATGAATAATGCCGCTAAGCCACGCATCCTTCTGGTCGAAGATGACCTGACCGTTCAAAACCTCGTTTCGACCGCGCTTGACCTCCACGGCTATGTCGTGAGCAAGGTTTGCAACGGCCAGGCCGCCATCATGGATGCGGTGTCGCACGGTCCCAGCCTCATCATGCTCGACCTAGGCCTTCCCGACATTGACGGCATCGAGGTCATCACGAAGATCCGAAGCTGGTCGGCAGTCCCCATTATCGTCATTTCGGCGCGCACCGAAGATTCCGACAAGATTGCAGCACTTGACGCAGGGGCAGACGACTACCTCACCAAGCCCTTTTCTGTGGATGAGTTGCTCGCGCGCGTCCGCGCGAATTTGAGGCGCTCCTCGATGGCGTCGAGCGAGTCGACAGAAGCGAGCACGTTCGACAACGGTCCGCTGCATATCGACTACGCCGCGGGATACGCGACGAAAGACGGGCGCGAGCTCTCGCTCACCCCAACCGAGTATAAATTGCTCGTCCTTCTGGCGAAAAACGTCGACAAGGTGCTCACCCACACCTTCATCACCCGCGAGATATGGGGCACGAGCTGGGACAGCGATCTGGCGAGCCTGCGCGTGTTCATGCGCACCCTGCGCAAGAAGATCGAGGCAGACCCCTCTCACCCCAAGATGATTCAGACGCACATGGGTGTCGGGTACCGCATGCAGCGTCTCTAGCCCACCCCACAAAAAGTTGCGGTGGAATACGGAGTAGATAAGGCCTTTGACAGCCAAAACAGTCCGTATTTCACCGCAACTGATTTAACGAGGCCCCAAAATACTCTTCAACTCGCCGCGCTCGCGCCCAAATGCGCAAAGCGCCCCGCGAACGGATGCTCGCGAGGCGCTTGGATGTCTGGACTTTATTTGATACCGCGGCCCAAGTCTTCGGCAATTTTGTCCACGCCCTTAAGTGCGGCGCACGTCTTTTTGTTGGAGCAATGCCCCGTGCAAACGCCGCCCTGAGCGCAGTCGGCACAGGTGCCCTTGCGGTAGATGCGCACGCATACCGCGACAAACGCAACGCCGATAACAGCCAGTACAACAATATCGATAGGTGCCATAGCAAGCCTCCTCTAGTTAACCATCACTTACTTTACCCCATTCTCCACCTACCAAATAGGGACGGTTTATTTTGGTCGGTTTTATCTGCGCAAACGCCATATCTCCCCCACCAAAAAGCCCGAGTGTCGCTGGGACACCCGGGCTCGTGGAAAGGGGTTAATCCTTATTCGGACTTAAGCGGAAACTGCGGCGGAAGCAGTGTTGGTCTCGTCCTCGTCGGTCCATGCATGCTTGGGCATGGGACGGAAGATCTGGAAGAGCATCGCAACCAGCAGCACGATGGCCACAATCGTCCAGATACCAAACTGGCCAAGAACAAGCAAGTTGTAGAACTGGTTGATGAACAGGCCGATCACCCAAGCGAAGGCGCACTCGTAACCGATGGCGATCGCAGTCCACTTGCCGGAATCCATCTGGTTGCGGATGGTGCCAATGGCGGCAAAGCACGGAGCGCACAGCAGGTTGAAGGCGCCGAAGGCAACGCAAGCGCCCATGGTGGGGAACATGCCGGCAAACGCGGTCCACAGGCTCGGGTCGGTCTCGCCCGCGTCGGCGACGGACAGCAGCGAGCCGGCGGTGGCGACGACGTTCTCCTTGGCGACGAGACCCGAGACGGTCAGCGCGGTGGCCTGCCAGGTGCTAAAGCCGAGCGGGGCGAAGATCCAAGCGACCAGGTTGCCAAGCATGGCAAGCACGGAGTAGTCCATGAACTCCTCGGGGATGCCGTCCATCGCAGGCAGGAAACCAAAGGAACCGTTGTAGCTACCAAAGTTGGACAGGAACCAAACGACGACGGTGGACGCGAAGATGACCGTGCCGGCCTTCTTGATAAAGGCCCAGCAGCGCTCCCACACGTGCAGCGCCCAGGAACGGATCGCCGGGAAGTGGTAGGCAGGAAGCTCCATGACAAACGGGGTCGGACGGCCGGCGAAGAGCTTGGTCTTCTTGAGCATGAGGCCCGAGGCGATGACGGCAAAGACGCCCAGGAAGTAGAAAAGCGGGCTGATCCATGCGGCCGTGGTGGAAGAATCGCCGATGATGGAACCCATGAGCAGGGCGATGATCGGCAGCTTGGCGCCGCAGGGGATGAACGTGGTGGTCATGACCGTCATGCGGCGGTCCTTCTCGTTCTCGATGGTCTTGGTGGCCATGACGCCGGGGACGCCGCAGCCTGAGGACACGAGCATGGGGATGAACGACTTACCGGACAGGCCAAAGCGGCGGAACACGCGGTCCATGATGAAGGCGACGCGGGCCATGTAGCCGCAGTCCTCCAGGAAGGACAGCATCACGAACAGCAGGAACATCTGCGGCACAAAGCCGAAGATGGCGCCCAGGCCGCCAACGATACCGTCGCAGACCAGCGAATCGACCAGGCCACCGTCCTCGGTGCCGCCCGCCACGAGGGCGTCGTGCACCATGGTGGTGATACCCGGGACATAGGGGCCGTACTGTGCCGGGTCGACCGAGTCGGCATTGTCACCCGCAGCCTCGACGGCCGCGTCGTAGGCGTCGCGGCCCTGGCCGAGCACATACCAACCGTCGGTACCGAAGAGCTGGTCGTTGGTGAAGTCGGTCACCGTGCCGCCCAAGGTGGAAACGGCGATGTAGTACACGCAGAACATGATGACCACAAAGATCGGCAGGCCCAGGATACGGTTGGTAACCACACGGTCGATCTTCTCGGAGGTGCTCATCTTTGCCGGAGCCTTCGTGAGGCACTCGTCAATGATGTGGGCAATCACGCCGTAGCGCTCGCCGGTGATGATGGACTCGGCATCGTCGTCGCAGTCCTGCTCGCACTGGGCGACCAGCTCCTCCACGCGAGCGGCCTTCTCCTTGGTGAGGTTGATGAGCTTGCAGGCGTCCGCGTCGCGCTCAAACAGCTTGACAGCGTAGTAGCGGCGCTTGTTGGCGGGAACGCTCGCCGGAAGGTTATTCTCGATATGCGCCAGAACGTCCTCGATGGAGGAGTCGAACTTGTGCTCCGGCACCCGGCCCTTGGAAGCAGCGGACTTCTTAACCTGCTCGAACAGCTCCTTGATACCCTTATTCTTAAGGGCCGAGATCATCATGACCGGGCAGCCGAGCTTCTTGGAGAGCTTGTCCGTGTCGATCTTGTCGCCGTTCTTCTCGACCAAGTCGGCCATGTTGAGGGCGACAACCACGGGCAGGCCGGTCTCGATAACCTGAAGCGCCAGGTACAGGTTGCGCTCGAGGTTGGTGGCATCGACAACCTGGACGACCACATCGGGCTCGCCGCTCATGAGGTAATCGCGCGAGCATTGCTCCTCGGGGCTGTAGGGGGAAAGCGAGTAGATGCCGGGGAGGTCCGTGATGGTAACGTTCTTGTCGCTCAGAAGCTTGGCTTCCTTTTTCTCAACCGTGACGCCGGGCCAGTTGCCAACGTAGCCGTTGGCGCCGGTGATCAGGTTGAAAAGCGTGGTCTTGCCGCAGTTGGGGTTACCCGCCAGCGCGACATGGATCTGAGAATCCGCCATTCAATCCTTCTTCCTTGTGTGCCTGCGCTGCTTTCTCCGCGCAGGCTGGATAATGTGCTTCAAAAATGCTGCATTAAGTTAGAAATACCTAACTTTATCTGCAGAAACATACGCCGCGAGCCCTTACTGGACCTCGACGACAGCCGCCTCCTCCTTGCGGATGGAAAGCTCGTAGCCGCGCACGTTGATCTCGACCGGATCACCGAGCGGTGCAACCTTCACGACCTTGAACGAAGTGCCCTTGATGAGCCCCAGGTCCATAAGGTGGCGGCGAAGCGCACCCTCACCGTGAAGCTTGACGATGGTAGAGCTCTCGCCCACCTTAACGTCACCCAACGTCTTCATCCTCTTGTCCCCCTTTCGGTTTTTATGAAATGCTGCAGACTAACCGACGGTCATGATGTGCATTGCAACCTTGGAATCGATGCCAAAACGTGCGCCCAGCACCGTGACGATGATATTGGCACCACTCGAGCTCACCACGTGGATTTCGTTGCCCTCGACAAAGCCGAGGTCCTTGAGGTGGTGTTTCATGTCCTCATTGCCCTTTACACGAGACACGCGCACGGTTTCGCCCGCTTTTACCATCGAAAGCGGCATGGCCGGCATCTGCGGTCCGCAAGACATGAGTTGCTCCTAACGTCAGTTCGTCCTCAACATCGACGTGATAAAAGTTAACCACGTCTATGTTCGCTTTAGTAAACTAGCACGTGGTTAACTTTTTGGAAAGGGTCTCTATTCAGTTTTCGAAAAAGTTTCCTATACGAAACAAAAAGGCGCGGCAAAGAGCTGTCCTTTGCCGCGCCCCGTCATGCTTAGAGCGAGAGGTTTCTGATCGACGTAACGCAGGAAGCCTCGTCTACGCCCGAAACGCGGAAGATGATATCCTCGCCACACTCGCCGTAGAGAGCCATGAGGCCCATAACGTCGCGACCGTCGGTATGGCGGTCGCCGATGCTGACTGACACGTCGCTACGATGCTTGGCGATAATGTCATAGAGCAGCGCAACCGGGCGGGCATGCAATCCCAACGGATCTTTAATCGTCTTTGTAAACTCGACCATGTCCCCTCCCGCGGCATCGCACATTCGGCCGGCAAAACCCAGCCATGTGGTAGTTATTGTAGCGTTAGATGCTTGTCGAGAGCCCCTCTGAACACCTCGTGGTCAAAAAGTGGCAAATATGAGTACTGTCACCAATTTAGTAGCAGCAAAATCGAGAGCAAATTGCCTACTTTGAGCGATTCGAAGAGGTTGAAAGCCGTCAAACGCCCTTTAAAGGGGGTTAGATAAATTAATTTTGAGCCCATTTTTGCTCAGAATAGGCCGAAAAATATGACACCTCTTTTGCAGCAGTACTCATATTTGGCATTTTTTGCCCACAGGGTCCAAAACCATGTCCCAAAACACAAAAGGAGGGGCCTCGTAAGGCCCCTCCCTAGGAAAGGGAATCGATTTATTCCACAGCCGTAGATTAATCCTAGCCGCTACTCCATCATATCGAGGACGGAAGGGCGAAGCTCGTTCTCGGCGGCCTCGGGATCGGTCTCGCGCAGGCGGTTGATGTAGCGGTTGTACCACATCACGGCAAGGCCCAGGAAGACAACCACGCCGCCAACGTTGTAGACCAGCGTCAGCCACAGCGGCTGATCGAGCGGAATGGTGCCGCAGATAAGCACGAAGCAGAAGACCACAAGCAGGAATGCGGCAACGACCAGGCCAAAGCTGCGCGAGCCCATGCGGAAGCCACGGGGAGCAGCATCGAAGTTCTTGCGCAGCATAAAGTAGGCAAGCAGAATCAGCAGCGGCGGGAGCAGAGCGGTGGCAGCCGTCATGTTGGTGACAATCATGAGCAGGTCGTCGAGGTTACCGGAGCCCAGGGCCGGAATGATCAGGATGGGGACGACGATGGCGAACTGCAGCCAAGCGGCGCGGGCGGGAATGCCATGCTCGTTGAGCTCGACGATCTTGCTACCAAAGACGCCCTTGGGGATCTCGGTGAAGAAAACCTTGATGGGAGCGGAGGTCCACATCATGAGGGAACCCAGCGTAGCGGCGAGAAGGATCAAGCCGATGACGCGCGTGGACACACTTCCATGGGAATGCCAAAGTGGGCAAAGACAGCGCCGAACACGTCGAAGATGCCGGTGGAGATGGCAACGCTGCCCTCGGGAATGAACAGGTTGACCAGCAGCGAAGCGCCTGCATACAGAAGGCCGATGGTCAAGCCGGCGATAACGACGGTGCGCACGAAGGCCTTGACGCCACCCTTAAGGTCGTTAAGGAACACGCCGACAGACTCAGCGCCGCCAACGCCCTGGATGATCCAGGCAAGCGTACCGAAGAAGCCCCACGCAGTTGCGAAGTTGCTCATGTCGGGAGCCATGTTAGCGGGAGTAGGAGCCGTAGCGAACTCAACGCCGCCAAAGGCAGCAGCCAGGGACAGCAGGATGAACACGGCGGTCAGGCCGAGAGCCGCGGTCGAACCGAAGGAGGAAATGGAACCGATCCACTTAGCGCCCTTGGTCGAAACCCACGTGGCGATAGCAAAGACGACGATCTCGATAATGGTGATCCACAGCTGCGAAAGCTCGGCGTTGGCACCAAAGAACACGTAGCTCGCGTAGATGATGACGTTGGGCAGGACGGACGCAAAGAAGAACAGGTTAACGAACCAGTAGCTAAATGCCGTCAGGAACGCCCAGCGACCACCCATCGAGGTCTTAACCCATGCGTACACGCCCGACTCGGAGTCCTTGTTGAGGCCGACGAACTCGGCGGTAACCAGGGTATAGGGGACAAAGTACAAAAGCGTGGCGAAAAAGAACGACGGCGCTGCTGCCAAGCCGATGGCCGCGTTGTTGTTGATGATGTTCTTGATACCGAACACGGCGGCGACCGTCATGCCCAGCAGAGCGAACGAACCAATCGTTCCTCGTTTTTCAGAGCTCATAAGCCCTCCCAATCATCTGTTAAATGTCATCTAAACCCGTCCGAGCTGCAGGTGCAAACACGGACGGCGCACCTGCTAAGGGGAATGGGGAAAAGGGAGTCAACAAAGCCATCCCCCTTAACGGCGCGAAGCAAACGTCCAGGCGGACGAATACTACTTGTTGGGGAAGGAATAACCTTCAACCGTCACGTGCAGCACCACGACGCGGGGATCCGAAGCCTCGGCGATAACACGGTAGGCCTCGTCAATTTCGATGACGGCAACGCCGCCGGCGGGAATCGTCACGGTCTCCCCCGCGCCTTCAAAGCGCTCGCGATCGTCGATATCGCTGTAGGCGCGCGTACAGGTAAGATCGGCCTTGGAAGCCACCTCGACGGTCAGATCGCCGTCGAGCGGGGCGAGCACGGCATGGTAGCGACGGTGACCGACCAGATCGGCAGTAGCCGCCTCGTGGGCGTTCACCCACCAATACACCAACGAGTCGCCGATGGAGTAAGCCACGTCGTGCTGCAGATCAGCAACACCATCGAGCGCCTGGCCGGTGCGCATCCACTTCTTGACGGACTTCATCTGAGCGTCGAAATCGGCGCGCGAGTTAAAGACATGCATGGCTTATGCCTCCTTAATGGGTGCCAGCGCCTGAGCCAAATCGGCAGACGTCAGCGGTCGCAGGGACACCTCAAAGCTGAAGCTCTCAAAACGGGTGCGATAGGAATCGAGCACCTCGGAACCCCAAGAGTTCGAGCCAAGGCCGAGCAGCTGGTCGTTGATGTTAACCGTAACCGTGTCGCCCGGGACAAGATCGTAGACATGCTTGGCGTTATCGATAGCCTCGCAGCTATAGGGCCATGCGGAGAACGAGAACGGGTTGGAAGCGGCGTCGGCTGGACGAGTCACCAGCACGCCGTCACCGTGGCTAGAGCGCAGGGCAACCCAGCGGGTGCCCTCGCGGTTGGCGCAGTCCTGAGGCATAACGTAGGGCGTAAACATGTCGTCGACCGTAGTGCGGTAATGACCGACCGGGTTGGCGCGCAGCGAGTCCGGATAGTTCTCGCCCGGGCCGTGGCCATACCACTCGACGGCACGATCACAACCGGGAACCTCGAAGGAGATGCCGATGCGCGGGATAATGTCCGAATAGTCGCCGTAGGGCTCGCCGGAAACCTTAAGGTCGACGCGACCGCTCGGAAGCACGGTGTAGACGAGCTCAACGCGCATGCCGAACGCGCGGACGGGAGGAGCGATACGCTGGCTCACGGTAACGACGACCGCATTGCCGTCCTGCTTCCAAGAAACCTTGCGGGTGGACGTCTGCATCACATCGATGAAGTTGTCCTTCCACAGGGAGTCATACTCCTGGGCGTGGTTATCGACGAGCGGATGCCAAAAACCAACCTGGGGACCGGAGGTCATGACGTCGCGGCCGGATGCCTTCCACTCGCTCACGGTACCGTTGACCTTGCTGAAGGTCAGCTCGCCGTTGAGGGAGTGAATGCGAATCTCCTGCTCGGTCTCCTCGACCGTAAGCTCAGGACGAGTGGGAGCCGCAATGGCCGGCGCCGGATGGTTTGCGATGGCAAACTGGCTTGCACCCAGTTGGAACATCGGCTCGCACCAGGCGTGAGCAGCCATGGTGTAGGCATGCACGGTCAGCAGGGTCTCGCCCACCGCGGCCTCGCGAATCACCAGCGGAAGCTGGACGGACTCGCCGGGGGCAACCGCGCCGGGCACGAGCGTCTTGCGGCAGACCACATCGCCGTCCACCAGGGTCTCGGCCGACAGGCAAACATCCTCGAGGGTGGTAAACCAACGCTTGTTGGTGACGGTCAACTCGCCTGCCTCGGCGTCATAAGCCATGCGGACCGGGCAGATGACCTGGCCGTACTCGGTAAGGCCCGGGCTCGGCTGCTGCCAAGGGAACACCATGCCATCGATGCAGAAGTTGCTGTTGTTGGGGTAATCGCCGTTGTCGCCACCATACATATCGTAGGCAACGCCGTCCTCGGTCACAGCAGCCAAACCGTGGTCGCACCATTCCCAGATAAACTGGCCTTGGATGCAATCCCAGCGATCGAAGACCTCCTGGTACTCGGACAGGCCTCCGGGGCCATTGCCCATGGAGTGACCGTACTCGCAGTTGATGCGCGGCTTGGGGAACGGATGCTCGCCAAAGTCGTTCATCTGCGACACACGGGAGTACATGGTGGAAATGACGTCGACGGTATCGGCGTTGCGGTCCTCCTCGTAATGGACCGGGCGACCATCGAGCTCGTGAGCCTTGGCGTACATCGCGCGGATGTTGCAGCCATAGCCGCTCTCGTTGCCCATCGACCACATAATGATGCAGGCGTGGTTGCGCTCCTGCATCACCAGGCGCTCGATGCGGTCGACGTAGGCCGGCTCCCATGCCGGGTCGTCGGTGACCAGGGCGATATTGCCGATATTCTCGAAGCCGTGGCTCTCCATATCGGTCTCGGCGACCAGCATGATGCCATACTCGTCGCACAGCTCGTAAAAGCGCGGGTCGTTGGCGTAGTGGGACGTGCGCACCGCGTTGATGTTGTGCTGCTTCATGAGCTCCAGGTCGCGGCGCATGCGATCGAGGCCCACGGCGCGGCCCTTGTGATCGTCGTGATCGTGGCGGTTGACGCCATGCATCTTAAAGTAGGTGCCGTTGAGGTAGATATGATTGCCCTCGACCGTCACCTCGGCAAGGCCCTGGCGATGCGGGACGTACTCGCTGACCTGGTCACCGTCGTAGACCTCAAACGTAAGGTCATAGAGGAAGGGGTCCTCGGGATTCCAGAAGTGGGCATCGGCAACGCTGCACTCGACATGGCCGTCGACGCACTCGCCCGTAGCCACCACGTTCTCGCCATCGCTGAGCGTAAACACAACGCGGGAAGCGCCCTCGGCAACCGTATCGAGCGTGATCAAAGCGGTATCGCCCTCGCGGTGCGTGCGGAACCTAAAGTCGACCAGGTGCGCGGCGGGACGCTGCAAAAGGTACACATCGCGGAAGATGCCCGATGCCCACCACATGTCTTGGTCCTCGATATAGCTACCATCGCTGTACTGCAGAACCTTGACCGCAAACAGGTTGTCGCCCTCGACAAGCGCGTCGGTCACGTCGAACTCGGCAGACAGGCGCGAGCCCTTTGTCATGCCGATAAACTTGCCGTTGACGTACAGCTCGCCATAGCTCTCGATGCCGTCAAAGCGAATGATCTCGCGAGCGCCGGCAGGCACGGCGGGAAGATTGACGATGCGCTGGTACACGCCCGTGGGATCGTCAGAGGGAACGAACGGCTGATCCACCGGGAACGGGAAACCCTCGTCGGTGTAGGCAAGGTTGCCATAACCATCCACCTGCCACAGGTGCGGAACCTCCACGTGATCCCACTCGGGCTCGTACGTGGAAAGCTCCTCGTTAGAGACGGCCGCGGGGCCCTCAAAGAGACGGAACTGCCACGAGCCGGACAGCTGGACAAACCCGCGCGACAGCTCGCGGCTGTACGTAGCGGCGAGATCGGCGGTCTCGTAACCCATGAAGTACGCATGGGGTGCCAGGCGGTTCCTGTGGGTGAGCGCTTGGTTTTCCCAATCGTTAATGGCGTCCATGGTGATGCTCCTTCGTCATCGTAGTGATTCTTGTGCAACCGGTTGTCCTTATCTTACGGGCGATGCATAATACTGTGCAACCGGTTGTCCGCTGAACGGTCGATTTGGTCGGGTTAACGGTGCAACCGGTTGTACAACCGCGACACTTATGTCACCCTGAGTATCGAAACTCAGCGCAAGACATCGTTCTCAAGCTCGTAGGCAACCGCCACGCCCGCTGATATCTCACCCATACGAGACGTATTCGATTGCGGCTTGGTTGCAAAACGACACCGGTCACCGGATATCATGAACGCTGTTCAGGCGCACTATAGTAAGCTGTATCCGCACCAGCCCGTATCAGCGACAACATCGACCGCATTCTCCAGGAGACGCCATGACCCAACCAGTTCGCACCGCACCTACGCTTGCCGAGGTTGCCGCAGCTGCCGGCGTGTCGCGCTCCACGGCATCGCGCGCTCTCAACGATTCGCCCCGCATTAGCGAGGAAACCAAAAGGCGCGTCCGCGCGGCGGCCAAGGAAGTCAATTTTGTCCCCAACGCTCGTGGCCGAGCGCTCGCTGTCGGGCGCACGGAAATCATCGCCGTGCTCGTGACCGAGCCCCTGAGTGAACTCTTCAGCGACCCCACCTATAGCGAGTTTTTGAGCGGCATTACCGAGGAACTGTCGGAGTCGTCCTATCTGCCCGTTATCTTGCAGGCGTCTTCTACGCATGAGCGCAACCGTGCACGCGAGCACTTTGAGCGCCGCTCGTTCGACGCCGTGATCGACGTCTCCCCCTACAAGGGCAGCGAGCTGCTCGAGGTGCTGCGCGAGCTGGGCGTACCCACCGTGTTGTGCGGCCAGCTCGAGGGCCACCCCTATCGCGATGTGTTCTCGACAGTCTACTCCGACGACGAAGAGGGCGGACGCTTTGCGGCACTCGCCATAAAGGATCGCGGGCGCAAAGATATCGTCGCCGTGTTGGGACCGCAAGACAACCCCGCTGTTGCCGACCGCCTGCGCGGCTACCGCGCCGTCTTGGGCGAAGACCTCCCAGACGCAAACGTTATCTATACCGGCTGGAACAGCGGAGACGGCTATCAGGCCATGCACCAGATTCTCGCGCGCGAGATCGCTTTCGATGGCGTGCTCTGCGGATCGGACCGTATCGCGGCTGGCGTCATCACCGCACTCAACGAGGCAGGCCTATCCGTTCCGGCGGACGTTTCTGTCGTCGGCTTCGACGATCACGAGATTGCGACGCGCTGCGTCCCCGCGCTCACGACCGTCCGCCAGCCCCTGCGCGAAGAAGGCCACATGGCCGCCAACATTGCGCTCGACATGATTAAGGGTGCCGAGCCAACCACCTCCGTGATGCACATGCAGCTGATCCAGAGAGACTCGCTATAAGAAACTGGGGCAGGCTTTTCGCCAGACAGTTGTTGCGGAAAGCCTGTCCCGTTTTGAGCGCTCGTTCTGGGGCACAGTTTCCGTTAGACAGCTCAACCGGAAACTGTGCCCCATTATTTTGCCGAATTCTGGGTCGCGCTTTCCGCGACGCCCGGTCATCCCAAGCCCTCACAATCTCGGCGTATAAAAAACGAGGGAAGACACACGTCCTTCCCTCGTTGCAAGCAATATGTAGTCGCTCGCCTACATCAAGCGCAGGCTGACGTCCTTGAGCTGGGCGCCGGAAACGGCACTCGGGGCGCCCGACATGAGATCGGAGCCGCTGGCCGTCTTGGGGAACGCCATGACGTCGCGGATGGAGTCGGAGCCGGTGAGCAACATGCACACGCGGTCCAGGCCCAGAGCGAAACCGCCCATCGGGGGCGCACCAAACTTGAGCGCCTCCATGAGGAAGCCGAACTGAGACTCGGCGCGCTCCTCGGTAAAGCCCAGGAGCTTGAGCATGGACATCTGCATCTCGGCGTTGTGGATACGCATACCGCCGCCGCCGGCCTCAAAGCCGTCCATGACAAAGTCGTAGGTGCAAGAACCGGCTGCCAGCGGATCGGCCTCAATCTTGGCGATGTCGGTCTCGGTCGGCAAGGTGAAGGGCTGATGCTCGGCAGCGTAAGCCTTGCGATCCTCGTCCCAATGGAACAGCGGGAAGTTAACGACCCACAGGAAGTCGTGGCCCTCGCGCTTGATCTCGAGCGCGTTGGCCATGTGAGAACGCATGCCACCCAGGATCTCGTCAGAGAGCAGGCGCGGACCGGCGGCGAACATCACAAGGTCGCCGGGCTCGACGTCCATGCGCTCGCGCAGAGCCGCCATCTCCTCGTCCGAGAAGAACTTGACGATGGGGCTGTTGATGGAGCCGTCCTCGCGGAAGGCGATCCATGCCAGGCCCTTGGCGCCAAACGTGGAAGCCACGCCGGCAAGCTTATCGATCTTGGCACGTGCCCAGGCACCGGCGCCCTTGGCGTTGATGGCCTTGACGACAGAGCCCTCCTCGTTTGCGGCAGTCGCAAAGACCTTGAACTTGGAGTTGGCAAAGATGTCGGTCAGGTCGACCAGGTGCATACCATAGCGGGTATCGGGCTTGTCGGAGCCATAGGTGTCCATGGCCTCCCAGTAGTTCATGCGACGCAACGGCGTGGGCATCTCGACGCCCAAGCGGCCGAAGGCATCGGCCAAGACCTCTTCGAGCGCGCTCATGACATCGTTCTGGTCCACGAAGGACATCTCGATATCGACCTGGGTGAACTCGGGCTGACGGTCGGCACGCAGGTCCTCGTCGCGGAAGCACTTGGCGACCTGGTAGTAGCGCTCAACGCCACCGACCATGAGCAGCTGCTTCAGGAGCTGCGGGGACTGCGGCAGGGCGTAGAAGTTACCCGGCTGAATACGGCTGGGAACGATGAAGTCGCGGGCGCCCTCGGGCGTGGACTTGAACAGGGAGGGCGTCTCGACCTCCATGAACTCACGGTTGTGCAGCGCCTCGCGAATGGCAAAGGTAAAGTCGGAGCGCAGCTTGAGGTTGGCCATCATCTCGGGACGGCGGAGGTCCAAATAGCGATAGCGCAGACGGGTGTCCTCGCTGGTCTCGATGCCGTCCTCGATCTGGAAAGGCGGGGTGACAGACGTGTTGAGCACCTCGGCGTGGTCGGTCAGGACCTCGATCTCGCCGGTCGCGAGCTTGGCGTTGGTGGTCTCCTCGCCACGGGAGCGCACGACGCCGTGGATCTTGATGGGCCACTCGGGACGCATAGTCTCGGCGATCTTAAAGGCGTCGCCGTCGGAGTGCTCGGGGTCGAAGGTGAGCTGCGTGATGCCCTCGCGGTCGCGAAGGTCGCAGAAAATAAGGCCGCCGTGGTCACGGCGACGGCTCACCCAACCGGTGAGGGTGACCTCTTCGCCCACGTTCTCGAAGCGAAGCTCGCCGCAGGTACGGGTGTGCATGGAATGCTCATCGATGGGACGGGTCTGGCTCATACCAGTGATCCTCCTTTATGGATCTGTGCCGCCCCGTGTCGTTCCGGGCGGCGTCGTACAGATTTGCCCAGCCTGCGTAAACCGCGCAGCCAGACATGGCGTTCTATGTTATCGCACCCGCGTCGATGTGCCGCGAAAAAGTAGCTCTTACCCAAAGACTTGACGGAGACGAAACAATTGATGCGCCGTGGCCGTCGCCAAGGCGCGCCGCGTGCGACAATGTGCCCCAATACAACTGCACTCGGAAAGGCCCGCCATGACTGCACGCCTCATCGTTATGGATATCGACTCTACGCTCATCAACCAGGAGGTCATCGACCTGTTGGGCGAGGAGGCCGGCGTGGGCAAGCAGGTAGCGCAGATCACCGAGCGCGCCATGCGCGGCGAGCTTGACTTTAAGCAGGCGCTCGAGGAGCGCGTGGGGCTGCTTGCCGGCCTGGACGAGAGCGTGTTCGAGCGCACCTTTGCGCGCGTGACGTTTACCCCCGGCGCGCTGGAGCTTGTGCGCTCGGCGCACAGCAAGGGCTGGAAGGTCGGCGTGGTAAGCGGCGGCTTCCACGAGGTCGCCGATAAGATCGTGGCCGCTGCGGGCATCGATTTTTGTCTAGCGAACCGCCTGGAGGTCGTAGACGGCAAGCTCACCGGTAAGTTGGCTGCCGACATCGTGACCAAGGAATCCAAGCTCATCCAGCTGCTGGATTGGGCAGTTGAGTGCGGCGTCGATATGGCCCACACCGTCGCGATCGGCGACGGCGCCAACGACATCCCCATGATTCAGGCCGCGGGCACGGGCATCGCGTTTTGCGCCAAGCCCAAGACGCGCGAGGCCGCCCCGTTTGCCATCGACGAGCGCAACCTGATGCTCGCCATGGACATCATCCTGCGTGACTAGTCAGTTTGCTTCACAACTTCATCTAATCTGACATGTCAGATTTCCGAACAATTATGCTCTAATGTTCGGAAACAACCCTTCGCGTGCTAAACTTTTCTGCGTCGAAGGGAACTTATATGGACAAACGAGATCTTGAGCAATTGCTAAGTGACGTGGCAGACGGAAGCATTACGCCGGCCGATGCCCTCACGCGCATCCAGACGGCGCCGACCGCCGACCTGGGCTTTGCACAGCTCGATCTTTCGCGCGGAGTGCGCCAGGGAGCCGGCGAGGTTGTCTACGGTGCCGGTAAAACCGCCGAGCAAATTGCTGCCATTATCGAAGCGCTGCGCGATGCCGGCCAGGAGCGCATCCTGGTCACGCGCCTGGATGCCGAAAAAGCCGCGCGCACCGCTGAGCTTCTCGGCAATGACATCGACCTGGGATATGTCCCGGACGCCCAGCTCGCCCTGGTGGGTGGCAAGCCCTCCCCCACCGGCAACGGACGCGTTGTCGTCGCCTGCGCCGGTACGAGCGACCTGCCCGTCGCCGAAGAGGCGGCACTGACGGCCGAGTTCTACGGCAACGAGGTCGATCGCCTCTACGACGTGGGTGTCGCCGGCCTGCACCGCCTGCTCGCTCATGCTGAGGAACTTGCCCAGGCGCAGGTGATCATTGCCGTCGCCGGCATGGAGGGCGCGTTGGCGAGCGTTATCGGCGGCCTGGTGAGCTGTCCGGTCATCGCCGTCCCCACCAGCGTGGGCTATGGCGCAAGCTTTGGCGGCGTAGCCGCGCTGCTCGCCATGCTCAACTCCTGCGCCAGCGGCGTTTCGGTTGTCAACATCGACAACGGCTTTGGTGCCGCCTACCAGGCAAGTCTTATCAATCATCTGAGCGCCGGCACGCCCTGCGCCCGTTAAGGAGCATTCCATGTCCAACCATCAGCACACGCTTATCATCGACGGCACCTCGGGCATCAGCGGCGACATGACCGTCGCGGCCCTGCTCGACCTGGGCGCCAGCGAGGAGCATCTGCGCGAGCAGCTCGCCACGCTTCCGGTCGGCGACTTTGAGATTGCCGTTACACGCGTAAACAAGCATGGCATCGACGCCTGCGACTTTGACGTTCGGCTGGCAGAGGAGCTCGAGAACCATGACCACGACATGGCCTGGCTCTACGGCAACGAAGCGGGCACCGAGCACACACATGAGCATGAGCACCACCATCATGACCATGACGAACACGAACACGAGCACTGCCACGAGCATGACCATGAGGGCCACGCCCATGAGCACGAGGACCACCATCACGCCCACCATCATCATCACCGCTCGCTAGCCGACGTCACGGAAATAATCGAGAATTCGCAGATGAGTGATGGCGCCAAGCGTCGCGCGCTCGCCATCTTTACCGCGCTCGCCGCCGCCGAGGCCAAGGCCCACGGCAAAACGCCCGAGACCGTCATGTTCCACGAGGTGGGCGCCGTCGACTCCATCGTTGACATCTGCTCGGTCGCCATCTGCCTCGATGACCTGGGCATCGAGGATATTGTCGTCGAGTCGTTCTCCGAGGGTCACGGCACCATCCACTGTGCCCACGGCCTTATGCCCATCCCGGTGCCCGCCGTCGTCAACCTATGCCAAGCAGGCAATATCGCCCTCACGCCCGCACCGGTCTCCGGCGAGCTCGTGACGCCCACGGGCGCCGCCATCGTCGCCGCACTGCGCACGTCCGACCAACTGCCCTCACGCTACCGCATCGAGGCCGTCGGCTACGGCGCCGGTAAGCGCCCCTACGAGGGCTGCTCCGGCACGCTCCGTTGCCTGCTTGTTCACGTGGACGCATAGCCATGGATGCCCGCAAAACCAAAAGCCGCGCCGCTATTGTCACGGCGTTTTCTGAGCTCCTTCGCGAGGAGGACTACGGCAAGATCACCGTCGGCGACATCATCGCGCGCGCTCACGTAGGCCGCGCGACATTCTACGGCCTCTTTAAGAGCAAAGACGACCTACTATCCGAGCTCGTGAGCGACATCTGCACCCATGCCCTCGACGACGATGGTACACCGCTCGACGACCCACTCGTGCAGGTCGAGCATATCCTCAACAACCTCTGGGAACGTCGCCAGGGCGTCCGGGCCCTCGTAGCCGGCGCCGGCTCACGCGTCTTCGCCGACTGCCTACGCAAGACCATCATGTCACGAGCAGCCGAAACCGTCCCCACCGACCCAAACGGCCCCGCCGCCACCATGGACCGAAGCTTCCTACTACACCACATAGCCTCAAGCTTCGTAGGAATGGTCCAATGGTGGGCCTGGCACAACTTCCAAGCAGACAAAGCCGACGTAGCCAAAGACTACCTATCAGCCATAAAGCCCCTCTTCAGATAGACGCCTCCTCCCAAGGCGTCATCCCTTCCCAAAGTATCGCCCTCATCTCAACGCCCCCAACAGCAAAACGCCCCTCACATCCAAATTCAGATATATGTTGGGTTGCTTGTTCCAACGCAACAAAGACCCAGCAGCCGTCCGCATGGGGTAACTTCCCAGCGCACTCCGCAGGACGCAAAAAGGCTCGCCGCACAAAGTGCGCAGCGAGCCTTTTCGCATGTCCGAGGACGCGCTGGGAAGTTACCCCATGCGGCCAGCGGACAACTATGTAGCCTCAGACTAGAACATGCCCAAGAAACCATGCACAAACAGCGCGGCCAGAGCGGCACCGACAAACGGCGCGATGCCAGGAACGAGCAGGCCGTACTTCCAGTTGTTGTCAGCCTTGTTCTTAATCGGCAGCACCTGATAGGCCATGCGAGGACCAAGGTCACGAGCCTGGTTCATGGCGAAGCCAGTGATGCCGCCCATGCCCATACCAACGGCCCAAACGATCAGACCGACGCAGATAGCGAGCATCAAAACGTTCTCGCCGGCACGGTTAGCGGCAGCAAGGATGGCGCTGATGAACACGAAGGTGCAGATAGCCTCGCAGAAGAAGTTACGGGCATAGTTGGTGCCCTCGGTGGTGGGGTTGGTCGAGAAGATGTTGCGCTGGGCAATGGGGTCGACGACGCCCTCGGAAGCCTTAAACTCATCGGCATACATAAGCCAAGCGATTACGGCGCCCACAAAGCCGCCGAGCATATCGGCAATCATGAAGGGGATGCAGCTGCTCCACGGCACCAGGCCTACGATGCACTGGGCAAGCACCATAGCCGGGTTCATGCACACGGCGCCGCCAAAGACAAACAGGCAGACCGAGATGCCAAAAGACCAGGTGGTGATGGCAAACATATGGCCGGAGCCCTGATACTTGGTGCCCTTGAGCACGGTATCGCAGTGCACGCCCACGCCAAAGATGATCATGAGGGCCGTTGCGCCGAATTCGCAGAGGAGTTTGGTAAGCATAAAACCTTATCTTTCTTGTCGGTTATAAACGATTCGTTTAGGCCGCGCACTAGTGCTGCGCGACAACAACGCCCAGACCATCGGGAATAACTGCTACCTTGGCATCGGCACCCTTCATCTCAAAGGCGAGCTTGAGCGCCTCCTCGATAGTGTTGACCGGCGTCATGTGCATATCCTTGAGCATCTGGTGATCGCACAGGTCGGTGACCATGATCACAGGGTGATGCGCCAGAATGCGGGCGAAGATTTGGCTCGTCCACTGATCGGGCAGGGTCTCGTCCTTAGGACGATCGATGCAGGCGCGCTCAAACTCCGCCGGATCGTTGTCGGCGATGTTGTGATAGAAGCCCTCGCCACCGTGACCGTCGGCACAACCGGCGACGTCGATGATCACGCCACCCTCGGGAAGCGTAGCCTCGGCAGAGCACATGCCCTTCACGGCCTGGTAGATGTTCTGGTCGAGCGGGTAGCCGCCGTTGGTGGTGATGGCGATCTCGCACTCGACGGGCTCAACGCCGGCAAGGCTCTTCACGAACTCGCAGCCAGCCTCGTGTGCCTTGTGGATGTCGCCGGCAAAGGAGCCAATGACCTCGTGCTTGCCGTTGAGCACAACGTTCAGCACAAAGGCAAGGTGAGCCATCTCGGCAGCGGCAAACATGTCCTCGCTCACGTGGTTGTGGCACAGGTTGCCAGCACGCGAATGGGAATCGTTCACAAACTGACCGTTGTGGTTGTACATGATGGTCTTGTAGCTGGCGATGCCAGGCAAGACGGACTTGCGGCTACCAGAGAAACCAGCAAAGAAGTGCGGCTCAATAAAGCCCTCGGCAAGCAGCAGATCGCAATCGACGGCAATCTTGTTGATGATGCACTCGCCACCAGAAGGCAGGGTGCCGATCTTTTTCATCATGCTGTCATCAGTCGCGACGTGCATAACGATTTCCTCGTTGGCAACGATCTCCTCGCCGTACTTGTTGACGAGCTCCTCGTGCGTCGACGGACGATGCATACCCGTAGCAACCAGAATGCGAACGCGTGCCTCAGGCGCAGCGGAGTGGATGTGATGCAGCAGAATAGGCATCGTCACACGCGAGGGAACGGGGCGCGTATGGTCGGAGCTAATGATGACGATATCCTTCTTGCCAGCACAAAGCTCCTCGAGCGAAGGTGAGCCATAAGGGTTGGCAAGCGACTCCTCTACCAGCTCTTCCTGCGATTTTGTAGTCTTAAACTCGTTTTGATGACCTTCCATCACACCCGCGAAGTTCTTATCCTCGAGCTCTAGATGCAACGTCTTATGGTCAAACGGTAGTTCACATTCAAACAATGACGAGCGCCCTCTTCCTTTCAACTGACACACTAGATAAACCGTTGGAAGGATACGCCGCTCACCGAAAAACACCACCGTCCACCGAGTCGTTAACACAACGTTCATATTTGACCCACAACAAAACGGCCGCGATCCCAAACGGGACCGCGGCCGCAACAGTCATAAGGCGAGAAGCGCCAAATGCGCCACCGAGATAAACCCCATCCAAAACGCGCGAAGCGCACTTTTTTTCATCAGCTTTAATCCCCGAAGACCGAGGACGAAAGGACCCGATGGGTTTCCCTCTGAATGCACTCCGCAGCACGAAGCCCCTTCCAAACGCGCGAAGCGCGCCATTAATTCCCCCAGCCAGTAATCCGCCGAAGACCGGACATCGCAGGGCCCGCCATTAGTTTACTTTTAGGCACACTCCGCAGGACGCAAGAAGCCCTCGCCGCACGAAGTGCGCAGCGAGGGCTTCTTGCATGTCCAAGGACGTGCCTAAAAGTAAACTGATGGCGGGCCCGGACGACTACAGGGCTATCGATTACCCCGTGTTCTGCAGTCCTGCCGAGACGCCGGTCACAGTCGAAAGAATCAGGCTCATGTACTCGGCCTTCTTCTCCTCGGCCATCTCGTCCTGGTTCATACGCACCTCGCGAAGGGCGCGGACCTGGGCGATGGACAGGGCGTCGACGTAGGGGTTACGTACACGGACGGCGCAGCCGAGCACGCGACGGCGCTGCAGCGGCCACTCGTCACCGACGATGGCAAGGACCCACTTACGCGTGAGCTGCATCTCGGTAAAGACCTTCTCGGACAGATCCTGGCGGTCGCCCAGGTGCAGATACATCTTGGCGATGCGCTGGTCGGTCTTGGCGATCGACATCTCGATGTTGTCGATAAAGGTGCGGAAGAACGGCCACTCCTGGTAGGCAGCCTTAAGCTGGTCAAGATCGCCAAGCTGCTCGCAGGCGGTGCCCAGACCGTACCAAGCGGCCAGGTTAATGCGCGCCTGGCTCCAGCTGAAGATCCACGGGATGGTACGCAGGTCATCGAGCGACTTGGCGCCCAGACCGCGCTTGGCGGGACGCGAGCCGATCGGCAGCAGACCGACCTCGGTCAGCGGCGTCACGGTCGAGAACCACGGTGTAAAGTCCTCGGTGTTCAGCAGGTCCAGATAGCGTTCGTGGCTTGCAGTGTTGAGCTTCTCGGCCATATCCCAGAACTTCTGCGTGGTCTCGGTGTTGGTCTTCTCGACACTCGGGGCCGACTGCAAAAGCGTTGCGGCGGCAACGGACTCAACATGGCGCTGAGCCAGCGTGCGGTTGCCGTAACGGGCAAAGATGACTTCGCCCTGCTCGGTGAGCTTAAAGAAGCAGTTGACCGAACCCTTGGGCTGCGCCAGCACGGCCTTGTTGGCCGGGCCGCCGCCACGGCCCACGGCACCGCCGCGACCGTGCATGAGCACCAGGTCGATATCGTTCTTCTCTGCCCACTTGGCGATGCGCTCCTGCGCGGAGTGCAGCGCGAGCATGGCCGTGGTAGGACCGGCATCCTTGGAAGAGTCGGAATAGCCCAGCATGACCTCCATGCGGCGGTTGGTCTGGGCAAGGCGCTTTTGCACCACGGGCAGCGTAAGCATCTGGTCGAGCACGTCAACGCAGCCCTCGAGGTCCTCGAGCTGCTCGAACAGCGGGATCACGTCGAGCTCGGGAACGTCTTCCTCGTGTGCGAAGGACAGGTGGGCCAGCTCAAAGACGTCGGCCACATGCTGGGCACTCTTGGTAAACGAGATGATGTAGCGGTGTGCCATCTTCTTGCCGTAGCGCTTTTGGATGGAACCGATGGCACGGAAGGTGTCGATGACCTCGCGCGTCATGGGCTGCAGGTCGCCATGGATACCGTTTTCGTGGATATCCTTGAGGGCGCGGGCGTGCACCACGGAGTGCTGACGGAACTCCATCTCGACCATGTGGAAGCCGAAGGACTCGACCTGCCAGATGATGGTCTGGACCGGGCCGTAGGCAGCACGGACGGCACCGCAAGCGGCCAACGAGCGCTGGACGACGCGCAGGTCCTCCAGGAACTCATCGGCGCTGTGGTACATGGTGTCGGTGATACGACGCACGGTGGCGTTCAGACGGTCGGCCATGACGAGCATGACGGCGCGATGCGGCTCGTGCTCGGAGATCAGCTCGGCGCGGGCCGTGTACTGGGTACTCATCTCGACCTGATGGTTCCACAGGTTGATGAGCTCGGCAGACGGCTTGCTGTAGGTGGCCTCGAGCGTGAGGTTGCGGCCGATGCGGCGGCACTTGTCCTCGAGCTTGAGCACCATGTGGGTAAAGTACTTGGCGGCGACCTCACGGCTCACCTTGGCGGTGACGTTGGGGTTACCGTCGCGGTCGGAACCGATCCAGCTGCCGGGATGGAAGAACGCCGGGCACAGCGGCGGCACGGTACCGGCCTTGTCGCCCAGCACCCAGTCGTCAAAACGACGATAGATGACGGGGATAACGTCGAACAGCGTGTTATCGAAGATGTCGATGATGGTATCGGCTTCCTCGACCGGCGTGGGCTTCTTGAGCGCGATGGGGCTCGTGCGAACCAGGGCGTCGATCTCCTGCAGCATATGACGCTCGTTCTCCACCAGGTCGGAGCCGCCCAGACGCGGACGCTCCTCCAGCAGGTTGGAGATACGGCGAATCTTGCCCTCGACGGCCTTACGACGAGCCTCGGTGGGATGTGCGGTAAAGACAGGGTGGAACTCGAGCTTGCCGAGCAGCTCATTGGCACCCTCGACGCCCATCTCGTTTACCAACTGGTGATAGGCGACGGTGAGTTCGTTAGCGGGATCGACCTCGGTATCGGTCGATGCGCCGGCCTCGCGCTCGCGCAGCTGCGCCACACGGTAGTTCTCCTCCGACAGGTTTGCCAGATGGAAGAAGCTCGTAAAGGCGCGGACAATGACCTGTTGCTTATCGAGCGGCAGGCTGTCGATCAGATCGACGACTTCGCGAAACGCCACGGCGGTGGGCTCGTCGGCAGTGGGCACGCCCTGCTCGTCAACGGACTCGTCGGCAGCGCGGCTACCGGGGTTGCCAGCATTGGCCACAATCTCGGCTGTCAAAATCTTGTCGAACAGGTCCGCGATCTCGGGATCATACTCGCTAAGCACGCGGCGCTCCAGGCGCAGGAACAGCGCCAGATTATCGCGCAGCTCCTCGGGGATCTCGATCTCGGCGAGACGCTCCCTGGACTCGGCATTCGAGCCGATTCGGTTAACGAGGCGGTTGACCACGGCAGCGACACGCGCCGCAGCTTCGGGTACAGACTGGTTGCTTAGGTTCTCAGCCACGTTTCCTCCCATTCCTCCTTCTATGCACGTAACATGCGGTATTTATTATAGGCACTCGGCAAAAACTTTCGAAGCTGATTGCGCTTTACCACACAAAAGTATTTTCTGCATTGCAAGGCTTTTTGCCCCAAATGGTCGTATTTCTCGGTGGACGGCATATGCAAACGGGGGCATTCCGCATAAATGCGAAACACCCCCGTAACAATCGCTCTCCATGAGCAGGGCACGTTAGCAGGCCCGCAGCTCAAAAAACATGCGCTACAGGCGCTCGCGAACCGCCTCGACGACGTTGGCCAGATCGACGAGGACCTCGTCATGGCTCTGCATGTCGCGCACCTTGACCTTGCCGGCGGCAAGCTCGTCGCCGCCCAGGACCAGGATGAGCTTGGCGCCTACCTTATCGGCCTGCTTAAACTGGGCCTTGAGCGAACGGCCCTGATAGTCGGCCTCGGTCACGATGCCTGCGGCGCGAAGCTTCTGCGTAATGGCAAAGACGTTCTGGCGCAGTTCCTTGCCGGCATTGGCGACATAGACGCACGGGGCCTCATCGGCACCCAGATCGCTGCCAAAGGCCTGCAGGGCCAGCAGGGCGCGCTCAAAACCGACGGCAAAGCCGACGCCCGCCGTGGGCTTGCCACCCTCGAGCTCGACCAGGCCATCGTAGCGACCGCCGCCGCCGATGGAGCCGACGCCGGCGCCAGGGGCCTCGACCTCAAAGACGGTGCGGGTGTAGTAGTCCAGACCACGCACCAGGGTGGGATCCTCTACATACTCGATACCCGCCGCATCCAAATAGCGCTTGACTTGCTCGTAGTGCTCGCGGCACTCGTCGCACAGGTTGTCGCCCATCAGCGGAGCCTCGGCCATGATCTCACGGCAATGGTCGTTCTTGCAGTCGAAGGCGCGCAGCGGGTTGAGCTCGGCGCGCTCGCGGCACTCGTCGCACATCTCGTCGGCGTGGTCGAGAATGAACTGCTTAACCTGCTCGCGATAGGCCGGACGGCACTGCGCATCGCCCATCGAGTTAATGAGCAGGCGAAGCTTGGAAAGATCGAAGCCCAGGCGCTTGTAGAGCTCCATGAGCATGATGATGCACTCGGCGTCTGCCGCCGGATCGGGAGCGCCGAGCCACTCGATGCCCACCTGGTGAAACTGGCGCAGGCGACCCTTCTGGGGACGCTCGCCACGGAACATGGCCTCGGCATAGTACGCCTTAAACGGCGTGGAGCCCTGGGGCACTAGGTTGTTCTCCACGACGGCGCGCACCACACCGGCCGTGCCCTCGGGACGAAGGGCCAGGCGCTGCTTGGGCTTAAGCTTGGTATCGGTGCCCTCGGTAAAGACGCGCTCCAGGTTGGCGCCGCTAAACACGCGGAACATCTCCTTGCGAACGACGTCGGTCGACTGGCCGATGCCGTGGACAAACACGTCCACCTGCTCGATGGCGGGCGTCTCGATGGGTTTAAAACCAAACGGCTCGAACACGCCGGCCGCAATCTGCTGCATCTTTTGCCAGGCGCGCATCTCGGCGCCGATAAGGTCGCGGGTTCCCTCCGCCTTCTGTGCCTGCATGGGCAAACACCTTTCTTTTGTATCGCGTCATAGGTAACGGTCATTATACGGCACAAACACAAACCGCGGCGGCGCGTCTGACCGAACGAGGGTATGGGGACTCGTTCGGCCAGACGCGCCGCCGCTGTTTGTGATCCCTTTTCCTCCGTCCCCTTCGGATCACGTGATCCCTTGGGGACGGAGGAAAAGGGATCATTTCGTAGGCCCGTGGCCGCCTTGGAAACCGAATGATGGTACGAGCATCCATTCGGCTTCCAGGGCAGCCACGGACAGAACGGGGCGAACAGAAAAGAGCACGTAGACCTGCCATAGCTCACCGACAAAGCTCATGCCGGCAAGAACGGCAGAGGTGGCGATTACAGTGAGGGGAACCCAAAACGCGGCCGCTTACTTTATCGGCAACATGGCCAATGACAAGTGAGCCGATAACGCTCACCACGGTGGAGATAGCATTGGAGATGTTGTACTGCGCAAGCGTGATCCCGAGGTCGCTGACGATGAGCGGCTGAAACAGGCTCATGCAGTTAACGAAAATCGTGTAACACGTGGCCATGATCACAAAGCCGGAGGCCACGACGAGCCAACCGGGGAAGAACTTACGTTGCTGGGACTTACTGTTCCTTTTTTAAACAAACGAGTAGCAAGATTGGGTGCTACCGGTGGTCGGCGATGTAACCCAAAGCGACGGCGGCATAAGCCGCGGCGCCAAGGGGAAGCTCGGCATCACTAAAGCGTGCCTTGGGATGGTGCTGGGCAAAGTGCTCGTCCGTATCGGTCACAGCAGCGCCCACGGTAAAGTACGCACTCGGGATCTCGCTCGAGATCAGCGCGAAATCCTCGCTCGCCATGGCGTGGAACAGCGGCAGGAAGGCGGCCTTGGGCAGCACCGCGCCCACGTAGCCAAGCGACGCTTGCGTCATATCGTCATCGAGTACGAGCGGGGGAACATCCGAGAGCGTCTCGATAGTCGCCGGCGTGCGATACGTTGCGGCCACGCCGTTGACGACCTCGGCAATACGTTCCTTGAGATGAGCCATGAGCTCGACATCGAAGCCACGCAGCGTCCCCTCGAGCACACAAGTGTCGGGAATGACATTTGCGGCCTGACCGCCGGCGAACTTACCCACAGTAAGCGCGACCTCCTTGGCCGCCGGCACCTCGCGGGAGATGAGCTCCTGAAGTGCCAGATGCACATGCACGCCGGCCGTGATGGGGTCGATGCAAATCTCGGGGCTCGAGCCATGGCCGCCCTTGCCCTGCAGCGTGATGCGAAAACCGTACACGCCCGAGAGCGCCGGGCTGCCGTAGAGCACCAAACCAAGCGGCGACTGGCTATTGACATGCATGGCAAAGGCGACCTGAGGACGCGGGTTCTGCAGCAGACCGTCGGCGATGGCGGCGCGGGCACCCTCAAAGGTTTCCTCGCCCGGCTGGAACAGCAACTTAACCGTGGCGTTGGCATCAACAAGCTCTGCCTCGCGCGCTTTGAGCATACGAGCCGCACCAAGCAGCGCCGTCGCGTGCATATCGTGTCCGCATGCGTGCATGCAGCCGTTCGTAGAGGCGAAAGGCTCGCCGGATTCCTCGGCAACGGGCAGGGCATCCATATCGCCACGGAGCATGATGACCGTACCGGCCTGTTCGTCCGTGCAGACGCCATTGCCTTGGGCCGCGGCGGCACCGGCGCCGACAAGGCCCACAACGCAGGAACCATCAACGAGCGTGGCAAATGGGATGTCCATCTCGGTCAGGCGCGCTTGGATATACGCAGAGGTCTGTGGGAGGCTATTACCCAGCTCGGGCATCTGGTGGAGATCGTGTCGCCACGCAGCGAGCTCGTCTGCAAAAGCCTGAGCTTCTGCAACAAGACCGTCACCGATAGCGGTCTGCGCCGCTGCGGTGGCCTTGGGCGCTGATTGCGGTTGAAGATCGGACAAAGCTGGTGCCATAGATGCCCTCCAGTATCGTTTTTGCAGCAAGCACTTTGATAGCGTAAAGTGCAAGGTACTACTTTAAGGGCGAGGCATAAAAAATGCCGCCCCGGGAGGGCGGCGCAACAAGTTGTTTACAATTGCGGGCGCGGCTTTCGACGCAAAAAATCGAAGTGAGTCTCGCTCAAGATAATCGACAGGAAGATGAGCGCGAAGCCGGCGAGCAGGCGCGAGGTGAGCGCCTCCCCCATCAGCAGCACCGAGAACAGCACACCCGAAGGCGACTCCATCGAAAGGAGCAGCGAGCCCGTCGAGGCCGGGACATGCGCCAGGCCGACGTTTTGGATGAGCAGAGCCGCGCATGTGCAGCCCACCGAGAGAAACGCCATCGCACTGATAAAGCTCGGCGTCCACACGGACAGAGGCGCTTGGGTCTCGAATAGCAGCGACGTTGCCAGGCTCAGCACGCCGTTGCCCACAAACATCCAAAACGTGATGACGTTGATGTCCATTTTGCGACCGTACTTGGCAGTCACCGCCATCTGGATGGCGAAAAAGGCCGCACCCACCAGCGTAATGACGTCACCGATGTTGAATTCAACGCTATCGAGTGCGACGAGGCCAATGCCCGCTAGGCACAGCAGCGCGGCACCCAAGTTGTAGCGCGTGAGCTTTTCGCCGCTCAGGAAATAGCTCGCGAACGGTACAAGGATGCAATACGTGCCCGTCAAAAAAGCATTCTTGCCCGCCGTAGTATGTGCCAGACCGACCGTCTGCAACGCATAGGCCGCCCACATGAGCACGCCCATACTCAGGCCAACGATCAGGTTGCGAGCGTTGAGGTGCGCGATGATGCGCTTGTGGAAGACGGCAAACATGACCAACGCTGCGGGCAGAAAACGTACATAGAGCAGCGCGAACACCGGAATGGTGCCGAGTGCGTCCTTCATAGTGGTAAAGGAGTAGCCCCAGATGACCGCCACCGAAAGGAGCAGAACCTTCCAGAACAGCGGAGAGCGTGCGCCGGCGCCCCGGGGAATACCGCCCGCGCCCAAATCCTCACGGGCTACTGGGCTATCGGGCAAGTTTTCGATTTCGTTGGCAGCGTATTGGGCCATGGAACATCCTCGCACTCAATCTGGGCGTGGTGTCCGCACGCGTATGGCTGCGTGCCGCCTCATGGTCAAATAAAAACAGGGCGCACCGGACCCCCGGCACGCCCCGCTACTGTAGCAATAACCAGCGTTGCACCGCAATCCAGCCCACTAAAGCGTTTTGTTCCGCCGTTCTACCGAACGGCGGACCGGCCGACGCTGCGC
>UQKW01000001.1 GCA_900541885.1 uncultured Collinsella sp. | reverse complement strand
GCCGAATGCTCGCCATCGAAATTTATCGGTGGCCCACTTCAGACTGTAATGGGGCTCATCGAAAAGAACCTCGACATCAACGAAGACCGGGACCTTCTGTCTCGTTCTGTAACATCTAGCAGGCTAAATCGTCTTTTCCTGTTACAGAACGAGACAAACTGCAGGGGGCTGCCCGAAAATCTCGATCTGTAACACCAGGCTCGGTTTTAACGGTCTAACTGTTACAGATTGAGACAAACCGGCGGAGCGGACTATCTCTCGGGTCCAAACCACCACAAAGGTGCCTGTCCTCTTTTTGGTGGTTGGGTATCAGAAAGTGTCAGGCTCGGGCGGCTGCTGGGCGCCTGCGTGCGAAAAGAAGTGTCGACCTGCGTTGTTGTCGTTGGGTGGCGCCCCGTTTACGGGGATACTGAAACCACGACAAGCAGCGTATGAAAGGATCGATGCATGGCTTTCCGTAATGACTTCCTGTGGGGCGGCGCGACGGCTGCCAACCAGTGCGAGGGTGCCTACAACGTGGACGGCCGCGGCCTGGCCAACGTGGACGTGGCCCCGCACGGCTCCGAGCGCTTCGCGGTGGTCTCCGGCCAGCGTAAGATGCTCGACTTCGAGGATGGCTACTACTATCCCGCGCAGACCGGCATCGATTTCTACCATCACTACAAGGAGGACATCGCCCTCTTCGCCGAGATGGGCTTTAAGGCCTTCCGCATGAGCCTGGCATGGACCCGCATCTTCCCCAACGGTGACGAGGCTGAGCCCAACGAGGCCGGCCTGGCTTTCTATGAAGATGTGTTCCGCGAGTGCCAAAAGTACGGCATCGAGCCGCTCGTGACCATCACGCACTTCGACTGCCCGATTCACCTCATCAAGGAATACGGCGGCTGGCGCAACCGCAAGCTCATCGACTTCTACAAGAACCTTGCGACTACGATCTTCACCCGCTACAAGGGCCTGGTGAAGTATTGGCTCACCTTTAACGAGATCAACATGATCCTGCACCTGCCGTTTATGGGTGCCGGCCTGGTCTTTGAGGAGGGCGAGAACAAGGAGGCTGTCGAGTACCTGGCCGCCCACAACGAGCTCGTCGCCAGCGCTTGGGCCACCAAGATCGCCCACGAGATCGACCCCGAGGTCAAGATCGGCTGCATGCTCGCCGCCGGCACCTACTACCCCTACAGCTGCCGCCCGGGCGATGTGCGCCAGGCCCAGCTCGACAACCAGGACAACTACTTCTTCGTCGACGTCCAGAGCCGCGGCTATTATCCGGCCTATGCCGTCAAGAAGCTCGAGCGCCTGGGCATCGATGTGGGCATGACCGACGAGGACCGCGAGATCCTGGCCGACAACACCGTCGACTTCATCAGCTTTAGCTACTACAGCACCCGCTGCTCCGCGGGCGCTGACAATCCCGACGTCGAGAAGACCCAGGGCAACGCCTTCGCCGGTGCCAAGAACCCCTACCTGCAGCAGAGCCAGTGGGGCTGGGCCATCGATCCGCTAGGCTTCCGCATTACCCTCAACGACCTGTACGACCGCTATCAGAAGCCTCTGTTTGTGGTCGAGAACGGTCTGGGCGCCAAGGATGTTGTCGAGGAGGACGGCTCCATCAACGACGACTACCGTATCGATTACCTGCGCCAGCACATCGCCGCGATGCGCGACGCGGTGACCGAGGACGGCGTCGACCTGCTGGGTTACACCACCTGGGGTCCGATCGACCTGGTCTCGGCCGGCACGGGCGAGATGTCCAAGCGCTACGGCTTCATCTACGTGGACCGCGACGACGCCGGCAACGGTACCCTCAAGCGCTCCAAGAAGAAGAGCTTCGACTGGTACAAGAAGGTAATCGCTTCCAACGGCGAAGATCTGGCCTAGGCTTTCCCAGCCACCGTACCTTGGGCCTCATTCGTCGCTTGCGTACCTTAAGTACGCGGCGCTCCCCATTCGACCCAATCTACGGCACCTGGAAAACCCTAGACTCAAATCTTACAGACCTGTCCTAGGCTTTCCCGGCAATCATAGTCTCCTAACCAAAGCGCCCGGCGAGCAGTTTGTGCTCGTCGGGCGCTTTGCCGTCTACGGATTTTGGGACATGCGGCCCGTTTTTTGAGCCTGCCTGTCGGTACACTAAAAGCACTATGGGTACCCGCGAGCGACATATCGGCCATGCGGCCGCCCGATCCGCGCCGGTGGCGGATCCCAGGGGCGGCAGGCTCTTCGCCATGCCGCGATTCCTCGTCGGCATAACGCACCATTCGTATCGTCATCGCGTGCTTGCCGTTGCCGGCGTCATTGCGGCGCTCTTTCTCGTACTCTTTGCAGCCTTGCCGGCACTGTTTGCCTCGGACCCCGGTCTTTCCAACACCGTACCCGTCAACAGCAAGGTGTGCGAGGAGGTCGTGGATGGGCTCATCCATTCGAGCTCCCTCCCGCTGCTCATTGCCGCAATTGCATTCTCAATTTGGGGCGTGCTGGCGTACCTGCGCTGCCTAGATTTCGTCTTGCGTCGGCGCGTTGTTGCCATCGCCACCATTTGTACCCTGTGGATGATCGAGGTCATTCTTAAGTACAAGTCGTTCACACCCATCTACGCCACAATCCTGTGGTACTTGTACTACGTGCCCATGACGCTCATTCCGCTACTCTACCAGCTGTGCGGCCTTCGTCTTGCGGGCTTGGAACAGCATCGCATGGGACACCGGTACCGTACTGTGCTATGGATCGCGGCTATCCTGCTTATTGGCTTTGTGCTTACCAATGACTTCCATCGGCAGGTCTTTCACTTTGATCGTTCGAGTGGAACCTGGAGCAACGATTATACGTATGGCTGGGGCTACGCCGCGGTGCTGGTTTGGACGGCATTTAACTTCGTGGCGTATTTTGTTCTGGTGGGGCGCTCCTCGTCCTTTCGAATCCAGCGCTTTACGTTTACGGCGGCGCTCGTGCTGCTGGGCGGTGCGTTCTTTGCCATCTCGTATGCTCTGCGCGTGCCATGGGCATGGAGGCTCAATTTCTCACTCGTCTACTGCGTCTTGTGCGTGGTGGCGATGGAAATCTGCCTCGATTGTGGTGTTATCCCGTCGTATCACGGTATTGCCGGTATCTTCGATACCCTGCCGCTCGACCTCAAAGTGTTGACGCGTGACTTGCAGGAAGTCTACGCCACGCCGGCGTCGCAGCCGATGCCAGTGGGCGTGCGCGAGGAGCTGCGGGCCCAAGAACACGGGCATGCCCATGCCTTTACCGTGCCGTCTGCCCCCGACGTTATGTACCGAGCCTTTTCGCTGCTGGGCGGATCTGCCCTGCTTGCCCAGGATGTGTCGGAGCTCAACGGGCTCAACCGCGAGCTGGCCCATCGACGCATGGACCTGCAGCGTCAAAACGAGCTGCTTGTGGCCGACTACGACTTAAAGACGCACTTGGCGGACCAGGAGGCCGAAACCCTGCTGGGCAAGACGTGGACAAAGCGCTTGCCCGTGCACTTGATGAGATGTATGGCGTGCTGAGCTCGTTGCCGCCGCTGGCCGACGAGGCGTCTTCGCGCGAGCGCTTTCGCATGTTGCAATGCGCCAAAATGCTTGTCGCCTATTGCAAACGCAAGGGGTCGCTTACTTTGGCACAGCACGGGGAGAGTGGCTTTGATCGCGACCGCATCCAGCTGATCGCTAACGAGCTGGCAAGTGACCTGCGCACCATCGATGTTGATTGTGCCTCGATTATCGCCATACGACGCCCGATGCATGCCAGCACGGTAAGCGCGTTGTATGACTGCGTGTACGACTTTGCGTTTTTCGCCTACACCACCGATCATCCGGCGCTCATGTACCACTTGAGCGATCACGATTCGTGCAGTGTTGAGCTGCGTGCCACGCTCTTCTCCGACGACGAGGAAGACCTGTCACAGACGCCTGCCGCGCATGAACTCGAGCGCGAGTTGCAGGGTCGCAACGTGGCGTATCGTCTTGAGGGCGAGCCAGGCCAGCTGCGCATGATCGTCTTGATGCCGCGGGCAGGTGAGTGACCATGCAGATGCCGCTCATTCTTCCCCAGATTGTCGCGCTCGATGTGCTCTTTGCCCTGGTGGCGTGCTTACAGACCATCCACCTTCCGCTGATAGCATCGCGTCGTTCGTCTTACAACCGCAAAGTGATCTGCGCCTACGAGGCGAGCCTTGTGCTGCACTTGGCTATCTCGGCCGTCATCTTGTTCGCGTCGAGCGGGTCGTATCTGGTGGCGCCGCTCTATGTCGTCGCCAAGGCGGCGGGTGCGCTGCTGTGGATCAACGCTGCAATTGTTATCTATGGCGTGGTGCTTATGGTGCACTATCGTCGCCCCGTCATGTTGGTCGAGCTGCTGCTCGTTGCCGCCGCGACGCCGCCTGCCGTCTGCGTCATGGGTCCGGCATGGACGGCGGTTCTTGTCGCAGAGGCCGCGTTCTTCCTATTCCGCTCCATCGCGGCGCTTTTGATGGACGTTCGCAACCGCCAAGAGGACATCACCGCGTTTTCGACCATCGAGACCATCAACGTGATTCCCGTGGGCATTCTGTATCTGGACCCAAAGGGTCGCCCGCTGCTCATGAATCGCTGCATGCGCAAAAACCTGCTGGAGCTTCATATGCCCACCGACCTGCGCGATATGAGCGGTACGTGGAGCAGCCTGCGCCAGCTGGGCATGCAGCCGCCCGAGAGAAGCAAAGACCGCGCCCTGATTGACTTGGGTCGCTTTGGCGAAGATCGCGCTGTGGTCGAGGTATCCCCGTCCGAAATCCGCCTGTTTGCACGCGATGCCGTTATGGTTTCGGGTCGTCCGTTTGAGCGCGTTATCGGCCTAGACGTGACGGAATACGCGCACGCCTATGATCGCCTGGTACAGGCTAACCACCTGCTCGAGCTTGCGGGCCAGGAGCTCCAGACGCAGATCGAAGAAGTGAAGAAGGTTGCCGACAATGCGGCCTACCTGCGCATGCGCGCCCGTGTGCACGACGTAATCGGTCAACGCCTGTCCATCCTCCATCGCTATTTGGAGGAAGGCCGTCTGGACGACGAATCCCTCGAACAGATCGACCCGCTGCTGCGCTCAATCGCCGCCGATCTGCGTAGCGATGGTGCCAGCGAGCCCAAAGAGCAGCTGGACGATATCGTTCACGCCTTTGGTCTGGTGAGCGTGCAGATTGATGTAGAGGGCGTGCTCCCTCGGGACGTGCGCGTCGCTGCCGCCTTTTTGCAGATTATCCGCGAGGCATCGACCAATGCCACCAAGCATGCGCAGGCCCACCAAGTCCAGGTGCGCCTGTGGCGGGAGGGGTCGGATGGCGGCGCCATTGCACACATGACGGTCTCAAACGACGGCGCGCCTGCCCCCGTATCGTATCGCGAGGGAACGGGTTTTCCAGGTATGAGGCATGTCGCGCAAAATCTGGGCGGCAGCCTGGAGGTCCATGCCGCCCCGCCCTTTACGCTTACGGTATCCATTCCGCTGAACTCCAACGCAACGGTCCAAAGGAGAAGCTCATGATTCGTATCCTTATCGTCGAAGACCAAGCCATCTTGCGCGAGAGCCTCGCGCGTTCCGTTGGCGACCAGCCCGACATGACCGTTGTTGCCGCCATCGCCGATGCCTCAGATGCCTTGGACGTTGCGCTCAAGGAGCGCCCGGACATGATACTGATGGATGTGTGCACTGAGCACGATTCCAACGGCATCGTGGCGGCGGCGCGCATCAAGGAGCAGCTGCCCGAGTGCCGCGTCATTATCATGACGGGCATGCCCGAGATTACGTTTGTGGATCAGGCGCGCGAGGCAGGCGTCGACAGCTTTGTGTACAAGAACGTCGGCATCGATGAGCTCTTTGCCGTGATGCGCTCCACGCTGGCGGGTTACTGCACGTTTCCCAAGCCGCCCGAAAGCATCTTTTCGGGCACGGCGGCGCTCGACGACGTTGAGCTGTCGATTTTGCGCCTTGCCTGCGAAGGCAAGAGCCGTCGCGAGATTGCGGCCGAGTTGTTTATGAGCGAGGGCACGATCAAGCGCCGTATCTCGGAGATTCTCAACAAGACCGGCTACGACAACATCATGCGCCTGGCCGTGCACGCGGTGACCGAAGGCAGCATCGTCCCCAATATGGAGCGCTAACGCTCGTTACCTATCGGCACAAAGCGACGGGGCCGCAGGATTATCTCCTGCGGCCCCGTCTGGCATGTGCGCGGATGTGTCCGCCAATCCGCGGCTGTCGTGGTCTGCCGTTACGCGATGGTTGCGCTGTAGGAGGCGACATCCTCGTAGGAATCGGTCAGGTAGGCGTCGATGCCGATGGTCGTGTTGACCAGGTCGTCGAGGCTATCGAGCTCGCCGCTCGAGAACGTGAATTCCTCGGTGGCGTTGGTGCCGGGCATCAGGTGAGCCGAGAACCAGGGTTCCTTCATGGTGCCGTTGACGTTGGTCTTACCGCTGGGGGCGTAGAAGGTCAGGTCCTTGTCGCTCTTGTTGGTGATGTTGACGACAAAGCCGATGTCGCCCCAGTCGTCCTTGAACTTCTCGGTGATGGTGATGGTGCACAGATCGTCATCGGCGACGGTGACGGCGGGGGAGATTTCGACGCGCTGGACGTCGTCGTCTTCGACGGCCTCATCGATCTCCTCTTCCTTTTCGGTCGCCTCGCGATCCTTCTTCACCGTGCCGGACAGATCCTTGTCGGACTTGGTGAAGACAAGATTGCCGTCATCCTCTTCGAGGATGAGTTTGCCGTCCTTGAGCTTCATGTCGTGCGACTCGTCTTCGGCGGTGATCGTTACGGTGGTGGCGTCCTTTGCCTCCCATTTAAGGTCGACAACCTCAAGGAACAGATCGAGGGCGCCTGTACCGTCCTCGTCGAGAATCAGGACGCAGTGGACACCCCAATCCTCGAGCATCTTCATGTACTCATCGGTCAGCTCTTCGCCATCCACGGTTCCACCCGAGAGTTCCCAGCTGCCGACGAAGTCGGCCTTGGGGTCTTTGGCGCCGCCGCTGCAGCCCGTCAGGGCAAAGGCGAGCGCCAGGACGCATGTCAGGAATGCGAGCACGGACTTTTTGAACGTTGTCTTCATGGTGTCCTCCTTAATCGAACGAAACCCATAGAAGCAGGAGCGGGGGCGGCGGATCCCCCGCCAATTACCAGATAGAGGGGCTAGGGCCTGGGCGTTCCGCAGTTGCTGCAGAACTTGCCGCCGTTTTCGCTACCGCAGTTGGGGCAGAACCACTTGGCCGGTGCCGGGGCAGGCGCGGGGCTGCCGCACTCGGGGCAGAACTTGCCGGTGTTGGTGGCGCCGCAGCTGCAGGTCCACGTGCCGGCCGCAGGCGCGGCGGCGGGAGCCGGTGCGGGGGCGGGGGCCGGAGCCGGTTGCGGGGCGGCCTGCTGCTGCGCCTGGCCGGCAGCGAACAGCTGGCTGGCGTTCATGCCGCCCATGCCGCCTGCCATGCCCATGCCCATAAAGCCGGCCATCGCGCCGTTGGGGTTGGCTGCTGCCGCACGCATCGCGTCGCTCTGGGCGCTGGCGATATTGGCGGCCGCCATCGTGGGATCGCGCATGACCGCGGCCTTCTGCAGGTCCTTGATCATCTGCTCGTCTTCTTGCGAAGCGGCGATTGAGTTGACGCCAAAGCTCACGATCTCGACGCCGCGCAGGTCACGCCAGTCGGCAGAGAGGACCTCGTTGAGCGCGCGGGCGAGCTCGGTGGTGTGGCCGGGGATGGCGCTGTAGCGGATGCCCATCTCCGAGATCTTGGCAAAGGCGGGCTGCAGGGCGGTGAGCAGCTCGGACTTAAGCTGGCTGTCGATCTTGTCGCGCGTATAGCTATCGGTCACGTTGCCGCACACGTTGGTGTAGAACAGCAGCGGGTTGGTGATGCGGTACGAATACTCGCCGTTGCAGCGCACGGAGATGTCGACGTCCAGGCCAATGTTGTTATCGACCACGCGGAAAGGCACGGGCGAGGCGGTGCCGTACTTGTTACCGATGATCTCCTTGGTGTTGATGAAGTAGACGCGCTGGTCCTTGCCTGCGTCGCCGCCAAAGGTAAAGCGGCTGCCGATATTGGCGAACGTCTCCTTGATGGAGTCGCCCAGGTTGCCGCTAAAGACGCTCGGCTCGCTGCCGGTGTCAAAGACGAACTCGCCGGGCTCCAGCGCGACCTCGATGATCTTGCCGTTTTGCACCACGAGCATGCCCTGGCCGTCGTTGACGGCGATGACGGAGCCGTTGGAGATGACGTTGTCCTCGCCGCGCGTGTTGGAGCTGCGGCCGCCGGTGCGCTTGCTGCCCTTGCAGGCCAAGACGTCAGCGGGCATCGATTCGCAATAGATAAATTCCTTCCACTGGTCGGCCATGACGCCGCCGGCAGCACCCAATCCAGCTTTCAAGAGTCCCATGGTGATCTTCCTTTCTCGTCAAAGGCCGGGTGGTATTGGTCAGAATGGCTAATCGTCCTTGTTGTCCTTCATGACAACGGTGGTCTCGGTGTGGCTGAAGGTGTCGTGCTTCTCGGTCAGGTCGAGCTCGCCGCAGTAGCAGTCGGCGTGGGTGGCCTCGTTGGCCGTCTTGAGCTGGCCTACCAGCAGCACGTCTGCGATGATCACGATGATCAGCGGCGCGACGATGTTGATGAGGATGCCCTCGACATCAAAGGTGAGGTAATCCGGATCGAAGGCGTTCTCGCCCATAAAGAGAATCTGGGAAAGGACAAATCCGATCGCAAAGAACAGCACCGAGGCGATAGCGAGCTTGGGCTTGGAGCAGGGAAGCTCGCCGACCATGCGGCCGGTTTGGCCGTTCATGGCAAACAGGTAACTCTTGCCGTTCCACGAGGTAGAGAGCATCCACACGGGGAACAGAGCATAATCGTTTTCTTCCCAGGTGTAGTCGAGCTGCTTGCTTTCGACCGTGGCGTCGTCGTACTCGTCGACGACGGTCTCGCGCAGGGCTGAGATCGTGCTCTCCTCCATGCGGCGCTCGGCGCGCGCCTTGCAGGTTTCGCAATCCTCGTCATAGCGGTTGGCGATGTAGCCGGGCATATAGGCGACCGAGAACGGGCGCAGCGCGTCGTAGTCAAACGGCTCGATGGCGTCCATGTGGCCGTCGGGCATCTTGGACGATCCGTCGACGGGCACGCGCTCAAACGAGATATTGCCCTTACGGTAGGCGTCGTAGTGGTCGGTGGTCGTGACGGTGCGGTCGGATTCCTCGGTCACGGTCTCGTTGGTCGCGTCAAAGTACACTTCGCCGTCAACGCGGGCGCCGTAGAGCCAAAACGGCACGTAAACGCCTTGGACCTCGTCGATGTGGTTGCCGGTGACAAAGCTCTTGGGCAGCAGGATTTTACCCTTGTAGTGGTCTTTGAGCGCGGCCATGACATCGTCGCGCCCGAGCTTAAACGGAATCACCAGGTCGGGTGAGAAGTCGCCCGAGAGCTGGCCGGGTGCCACGGCGGAGTTGCCGCAGTACGGGCAGGTGGTGACGGCGACGGTGCCGTCGGACACGAGCTCGGCGCCGCACGACGAGCAGATGTAGCCGGCGTTTTGAGCCAGCTCCTGCACGGCATCGTCGACAGCAGGCTTGGGGGCCGCGGCTGCGGCATCGGCTTTGGCATCTGCCTTGTCCTGGCGCTCGCGATAGAGGGCCTCGACTTCTTCGACTTCAAAACGCGAATCGCAGTAGTCGCAGACGAGCTTTTGCTCGGCACTGGCAAAGTGAAGGGGGCCGCCACACGCGGGGCACTGATAGTTGACGCTCTCAAAGGCCATGATCGGTCCTTTCGCTGCCGGAGGCTATGCGCCGATGGCGCCGCCGCAGTATTCGCAGCGCCCGCTGGCATCGGGAATGGTGGTTGCACCGCAGAAGGGGCAGGTGACCGCGGTCTTGGGGGCCTTAGCGGCCACGACGCTGTCGCGCGTTTCCTGACGCAGCTGCACCAGCGCGTCGCGGACCTCGGTTGCCTGGCGCTTGGCCTCGCGGTATTCGATGGAACCGCGCTGATCGATGGTGGAGTCGTTCACGCGCAGGTTGATCTCGGTAAAGTACGGCGTGTTGACGTGGATGGTCAGGTTAAAGTCGTAATCCAGGTCGTAGCGCGGCGGATTGTAGCTCTCGCGCTCGCCGTCTTTTGTCTCGCGATAGATCTCGGTGCGGTGCTCGTCGATATCCATATCGCAGCCGAGTACCTGCGAGAACTCGATGATGTCGGGATTGGCGTCGCGCCAGCGGCTCTGCGAAGTGATGATCAGCAGGCCCGCGTCTTCGTCGAGCATGATGTTGGTGCGCCCGGCCGAGAGTGTGCGCGTGGGGTTGAACGACGCCAGGCGCTCGGCATTGGCCTCGCGGTAGGCGAGTTGCTCGCGGATATCGTCCGCGGTGCTGGAGCGATAGCCGTGGAAGTAGGGGGAGAGCTTGCCGGCACACTCTTTGCACAGGTAGCCTTCGCTGATCTTGGTCTTTCCCAAAAGTCCCAGCTCGGTACCGCAAATCGCGCACTCTTTCTTTTCGAACATCTTGTCAAAGAAGCCCATGGCTGCCTCCCATCAACAGGTAGCGTGTGTCACTTTTGATGATGGGCGAGCGTGCGATCTTTCACGATACCCAGACGGCTCAAGGAGTCTCCACAACTGGGACACATGGCCCATTTTTGACTAGTCGCTGGGGACGTTCTTAAACGGCTAGTCACTGGGGCCACTCTTCCGCCACTCATTGGGGACGCACTTAAATGAGTGGCAGTTGGGGACACTCCTTGCCGAACGTGGGCACCGCATGTTATTGGATGTTTGATCAACGCTTTCTTAAAAATGTTCAATAGAGGTAAATTCTGATTGAGATTATGCTGGAATATATCAAATTACAATTTGAATTTTGCAGTTATCCCAGTTAAAATGGGCAAAAGGAGGCAAGCATGCTCAAGCGTAAAATTATCGAGAAAATTGAAAACTGGAAACAGACTAAAACCGGGCAGGGACTGCTTATTACCGGTGCTCGACAGGTTGGCAAAACAAGCGCTGTCGAGCAGTTTGCCCGTGACAACTACAGAAGCTTCCTGAAAATTGACTTCGTGGAGAGACCTGACGCGGTCGAGCTCATAGGGGAGGCAAAGAGCCTCGATGACCTCATTGTGAGAATCACCGCACTGTCTTCATCGCCTATTGCTTCGGATGCGAAGACGCTTCTGTTTTTTGATGAGGTGCAGCGTTGCGGAGACGCCATCACCTGGATGCGTTACCTTGCACAAGACAATCGCTTCGATGTTATCTACTCCGGTTCCATGCTCGGGGTCGAGGCGTATCATTATCGGTCGTTGCCAGTGGGTACTATCGATATCCTTGAGATGTTTCCCATGGATTTCGAAGAATTCTCCTGGGCCCTGGGAGTCGATAAATCATTGTGGGATATCGTTCGAGCCTGTTACCGCAAACGGGAACAGGTGCCCCCATTTATTCACAAACGGCTGGTCGAGACGTATTACCGGTATGTTCTTGTGGGCGGCATGCCTGAGGCTGTTCAGCTGTTCGTCTCGACTCATGATACGCAGGCGATGCGCGCTCGCCAGCAGGGCATCCTCGAGGCATATCGTGCGGATATCGTACGGTACGCCGAAACCCCTGCGCATGCTCAGCGGATCAGGACGATCTACGATGCCATGCCCGCGCAGCTTAATAAAGAGAACAAGCGCTTTCTCGTTACCGGGATAGACAAGCGGAAGCGTTTTTTGGATCTGCAACCCGATTTTGACTGGCTTGTTAATGCGGGCGTTGCGATTCCGGTTAAGAGGGCGAGCGAGCCGATGTTTCCCTTGGGTCTTTCGCGGGAAGACAGCTTTTTCAAGTTTTATCTGAGCGATGTTGGTCTACTGTTTTCTACTTTTTCTCCCGCCGATGTTGAGGCCATTGTTGCGCAGCGGGATTCGGTCAACTTCGGGCAGGCTTTTGAGAATGCAGTAGCCCAGGAGCTGCGCGCATGCGGCTATTCTTCGTTGTTCTACTTTAACGCGGCGAAGGTTGGAGAAGTCGATTTTTTAATCGAGGATAAGCGGAGTCCCATCGTGTTGCCTGTCGAGGTCAAATCGGGTAGATACAGCACGAAGCACGCTGCCCTTGACCGCCTGATGAGCGTTGAAAACTATGGATTGACTCAGGCGGTCGTGCTTCACCGGGATAACGTGGTGGATGAAAAGACGATATTGTATCTGCCCTTATATATGGCGGCCCTGTTAAAAGAAATGCCACAGATGAAGGGTTGAGAGTTTAAGACACGCGATGCGGCTGTGGAAAATTCGGCATTGTGAGATGGAATACTGACCTCGCGAGAATCCATTCTCCTCCAAGGGTAGGCTTGCTAAGACAGCCAAGGCCACCGCAAAACCGCCAGGTACTTTTGCGGTGGCCTTTCTGGTTGGCGCCGCTTGCCGGCCACCGCAAATGTGCTTGGTGCGATCGTGGTGGTTACGCCACGGTCACGGCAACCTGGGCGTAGCGGCTGCAGGGGCGCTCGGCGCGTGTCTGCACGGTAAGGGTGAGCACAAAGCGGTCGCCGGGCTGCGCGTCGGCGGGCACGATAAAAGCGGTGCTCACCGTGCATTCTTGCCATAGCGAAAGATCCTGCGTGCCTGCATAGCTCGACGGGTCCTCGGCGACATCCCAATGTGCATCAAAGCCTCTGCCGTCGGGGTCGACGATGGCCGCTGCAAGGACGACACGCTCACCGGCTGCGGCGCTGCGGTCGGCCGTGACCTCGGCAACATGTGCCGGATGCGAACACGCTGCCGGATCATGGGCGCACCATTGCGCGCGGGCGGCAAAGTCTTCCTGATAGGCGCGCAGGTAGGGATTGGGGTTGCCGTCTATGGGTGTGCCGATGGCGGCAAAACCGGCGGGTGCGTCCGAGTCGGGGTGACCGTCGAGGAACATGCGGCCGAGCAGCGTGTCGAAGCTGCGGTCATCGATACCGCGCAGGCCAAACGGCAGTAGTGGAATGTAGGTCATGCTGTCGCCTTCGGCCATAAAGTCGCCGCGCTCAAACTGCATCGCGGGCATGCCTTCTAGACCCCAATCCAGACGGGCATGCTTGCCAAACTGAAAGCGCTCGGGCTCGTTTTCGTAGACCTTGCCATCGCCATAGAGCATATAGCGCGCCATGAGGGAGCCGTTGCCCTGCGTGAGATTCTGCTCGGGCCAAGGAGCCTGAAACAGCGGCAGCGAATCGGGCTGCGCCATCTTGGCGTCGACATAGCCGCCATACATATAGGGCACACGCCAAAAGACGAGCTCGGGAAAGAGCTCGCGTCCATGGTCGAGCCATGAGTTGTCCTGCCCTATGCCATCGGCAACGCCCATCACGCGCACCTTCCGATAGACCCGCTGCTGCACGGCGGGCCATTCGGGCGTGGCGCGATAACGCTCGGCAATGCTCATGAGGGCGCGAACAATGGTGTTCATGCCACCCCAGCTGAGCAGCCATAATGTACGCGGATCATCATCCAAAATCGCCTGCGCAATTACGCGAGACCCCTCAGTTTCCTCAGTCACATCACCCTCAAAGGCAACATTTCCCACAAAGGTGCGCTCGATCATCTGGGCAGGCGTGGGATACGGCGGCTCACCGGCAGCGTCCGCATTCGCCTGCAGCTGCGGCCAAGCCTGGACATATTCATTACTCCAGAGACTCTCAATCCAATGCTCGGGAAACGGTCGATACTCACGAAGCTCCCCGGCCAGCGGATCGGGCTCATGAGGCACAACAGCCCACTCGTAAGAGCGACGCCCCTTAGTCCGCCAATGCGAATTCACCTCGCCGAGCGTATGGACGCCATCGCCAAGAAAGTGATACTGCGAAGCCGTATACACCACAGCCTGAACATCAAGCACATTAAGATACAGAGCCAAATGAACGAGTGAGTTCATATCGTCGACTTCCATATCAGTAGTAACAATCACCCGAGTTAACTCTTGGGACATAGGAACAGCTCCAATCAAAATCAATTCAGCCAGTTACGCGCAAGGCAAGACGGGACCCACGCCCCCATCGCCGCCGACCCGGCGTGCTGCCGGAAGCGCTCGTCCAGCGTTTCGAACAACGTTAACTTAGGGGCCCTGACCTTTAGTTTTGTAAACATTCCGCAGCGCGGGTCCCACTTATCCGATGCTCCGAAGGAGCAGGATAAGCGGGACCCATGCGCGAGGACGTTTACAAAACTAAAGGTCAGGGCCCCCGATGGGATGGCTACCTCGAAACTCTGGCCGACCACTCCCAGCAGCCCACCGGCTCGCCGTCGATGAGTACGTTGCCCCCGTCGAAGTCTTGATAACACAGGTCGTTGAATTGGTGGATCCACACGCCGTGGTTGAACGTCTTCTTAGGCGAGCCATCGGCCTCGCGATAGCGCCCGGTCAGGTCCTCGACATGACTAAAGTAGGTGAGGTGCACGTTGGCTCCGGCGTCACGCAGACGCGCCGTGAGCGGCAGCACGGTTTGTTGCGGAGACACGAGCTCGTCACCCTTGGAGTGCGTAAACCACAGTGGCGTCTTGGCGAGCGCGGCTACGTCCTCGTCGGTGGCGTTGTACCAGGGGGCACAGCAGGGAAGGCCGGCGGCGAAGAAATCGGGGTAGTCGGCGCACAGACGCAAGGTCATAAAGCCGCCGTTGGAAAGACCGGCGACCACGATGCGGTCGGTGTCGATGCGGTCGGCGTGCTCGGCGACGAACTCGTCGATGAGCGCCTTGAGCACGGGGGAGTAGATGCTCTGGTTGGAGCGGCCGAGTTGCTCGATGCCGTTGTCCATCCAAAACGTGGGAGACTGCGGCACGAGCACCCAGGCAAAGCCGCCAAAGTAGCGCTGGATCTGACGCTGCGAGAGGGCTGTCACACGGTTGCCGATATAGGCGCGCGTGGCGCCTTCGCCCTGCGTGGAACCCTTGCCTTCGCCGGCGCCGTGCAGGTACACCACGAGCGGGGCCTTTTGGGGCACGACCGTGTCCTCAGGCGCAAAGGGATTGAAGCAGGCCGAGTCCTCTGCCTTAAAGCTGGGCTCAAAGAAGCCGTACTCGAGCGCGATGCCATCAATGGCGGTCTTTTGTACGGCATTGCTCCAGCCCTTGAGCGCGGGGCAGATGTCGCCGCGACAGGTATCGAAGACCAGGCCGCAGGTGGGGTCGTCGCCGTCGTTGCCGGGAAGAGCCGCGAGCTGCGTGATGCGCAGCTGGTCATCGAGCATGCGCGAGCCCAGGACGCTGCCTTCGATCTTTTTGGTCAGGCGCTGCTCGGCAACCTCGAGTGCCACGTGGGTGCCCACGGCGAGCTTGCGGCCGTTCTCGTCACACGGATACGCGGCGAGAACGTCGATGTAACCCACGGAGGGCGCGGCATGGTCGGCTCCGTGCTCCTTGCGCATCAGGACCTCGCCCGTGCGCTCGTGACGCTCTACATATATATGGAAAGTGTTCGCATCGATATCGTTGGCGCGCACGGTGCAGGGCAGGTCGAGAACGACCTTGCTGATCCAGGGGCCAAAGTCGCCCAAGGTGGTGACGGTTGCGTAGGTACACGATTTGAGTTCCATGAGCTGCCTCCTTTGTGCCGCAAATACTAAACAATCGCGGCAATACAATCTAAACATGTTTAGTGTAAAGCAGAATTAGAGAATAAGCAGATGAACTCGGTAAACGGTCAAATCAAACACTCAATGAACTACTAAACACTCGTTTACTACTATCTAGCAGGGCTTTTGTTGATGAGTCAACAAGGAATTTGGGTGACAGATTATATAAAATCCCACGTAGACGGCCATTTATAAATAAACAGCACTATATGTAATGCCTTGGCATTCAATTACGTTCACCCCCGATTTCCTACCGTTCACCGGACTGCAAACGGCAAAACTGCCACAAATTCAACGCTGCGTGTAAACTAAGCGCTGTAAACGTTCAGTAAACAGATTGTTTACGACAGCGTATCCAAGGGTTCGGTAACCGTAAGGGGTTATAGTCACCGGGCCAAAGGCGTGCCTGCGCCCAAGCGATTAGGCACACGATGATATGGGGAGGGGTCCCATGGCAGTAGATAACAAGCAGATTGCCACCGATGTCCTCGAGCTCGTGGGCGGTGCGGAGAATGTTGCCGTCGCCACCAACTGCATGACGCGCCTGCGTCTGACGCTCAAGGACAACAGCAAGGCCGACGTGGAGAAGATCAAGAAGGTCAAGGGTGTTCTGGGTTGCCAGTTCGCCGGCAGCCAGCTTCAGGTCATCATCGGCCAGAACGTGCCTAAGGTGCTCGCCGAGTTCGTCGCCATGTCCGGCGTCAAACAGGGTGCCGCGGTCGACGAGAACCTCGACGCTCCTAAGGAGAAGTTCGAGCTCAAGAACCTGCCCAACATCATCCTCGACTACCTGTCGGGTTCCATGACCCAGCTGATTCCGCTGCTCATGGCCGGCGGTCTGTTCCGCACCATCGCTGCGGTTCTTGGTCCCACCATGCTCGGCGTTATCTCCGATACCGATCCGACCTACACGTTCCTCTACACCACCCTGTACGAGGCCACGTTTACCTTTATCCCCATCTACCTGGGCTATGCCGCTGCTAAGAAGCTCGGCGCCTCTCCGGTTCTGGGCATGCTCCTCGGCGGCGCTCTCATGGCCCCGTCCGTCGTGAGTGTCGCGACTCAGGAGGGTGGCGGAATCATCTCCGTCTACGGCATCCAGATCGCCGCTGCCAACTACCAGCAGTCCGTCCTGCCGATCATCCTCTCGGTGCCCGTCCTGTACTTTGTCGAGAAGTTCTTTAAGAAGGTCATGCCCGACGTGCTGTCCACGGTCTTCACGCCGTTCTGCACCATGATCGTCACCATCCCCATCGCCTTCATCGTTCTTGCCCCGATTGGCAACGAGCTCGGCAACCTCATCGCCAACGCCCTCTTTGGCCTTGCTGACCTTGGCGGTATCGGTATCCTGATTGTCATGGCCATCCTCGGCGCCTTCTGGCAGCTCTTCGTGGTCTGCGGCATGCACATGCCCGTCATCCTGCTCGCTCAGGTTCAGATCATCGCCGCCGGCTACGATCCCTTCGTCTTCGTTTCCACCAACTGCGCTATGGCCGCCGTCTGGGGCTGCGCCTTCGGTGCCTTCCTCAAGATGAAGAACCCCGACGAGAAGGGTCTTGCCCTGGGTTACGTCATCTCCGCCATCGCCGGCGGCGTCACCGAGCCTGCGCTCTTCGGTATCCTCATGCGCTTCCGTCGCACCATGCTCGGTATGTTCATCGGCGGTGCCATCGGCGCTGTGTTCTCCGGCCTCATGGGTGTTACCTACTACCTGGCCGGCGGTGCCTCCAACTTCCTGGTCTTCACCAACTACCTGCAGGGTGGCCAGATGAACACCGTCTGGGCTATCGTCGGTATGGCGATCTCCTTTGTCATCGCCGCTGCCGTCGTCTTTGCCACTGGCTTCTCCAAAGAGGAGCTCGCCGAGATGGAGGCCTAAGGCCAAGCCATTCGGTCACATGCGACCTTACCTACACGACAGGGCCCCGTCAGGCGCAAGCCCGACGGGGCCTTTCCTGCAAGGTAGACTGATTGGGACGGGAGATGCCCGCCCGCAAGGGCTTGCTAAACGACGGAGGCTTTTGTGCCAAGGTTACCGCGAAAGAATCTGCCGGTTCGCAACTCCTTTATCAAACGAAAGGACATGCAGATGAGTTTGGGAAAACTGACTGTCAACGGTCGCCAGGATGGCTTTTTGTGCGAGGGCAAACCGTTCTTTTGGTTTGCCGATACGTGCTGGAGCGCGTTTACGAGCATTACCGAGGCCGATTGGGACTACTATCTGACCCGTCGCGCCGAGCAGGGCATGAACGTGCTGCAGATCAACACGCTGCCGCAGTGGGATCGCTGCTGCCCCGATCTGGGCATTTGGCCCTATGCCAGCGAGGACGGCGTGCATTTTGATTGGTCCCGTCCTAACCAGGCGTACTGGGACCGCGCTGCTGCCATGTGTCGCGCTGCCGTCGAGCATGGCATTCGTCCGGCGCTCGTACTTATGTGGTGCAACTACGTGCCCGGTACCTGGGGCGCCAAGATTGCCGAGCATTGCGGTGCCGAGGTTATGCCGCGTGAGGAGGTCCGTGCCCACGTTGCCCGCGTCGTCGAGAACCTGGGCGAGCTCGACCCCGTCTACGTGGTGGCGGGCGATACCGACTTTACCAGCGACGAGGCGATCGCCTATTACGAGGACGCCCTCGACGAGGTCATCAAACGCGCGCCCGAGGCGTTGCGTACCATGCATATCAACCGCGGCAACCGTACCATCCCGGCACAGTACCTGGACCGCTTGGACTTTTACATGTTCCAGCCCGGTCATAACTACGAGGGCCAGCCCGAGGCATGGCGCCTGCCGCAGGACTTTATCGCCAACTACCCTAAAAAGCCGATGGTCAACTCCGAGCCCTGTTACGAGCAGATGGGTGCGTCGCGCAACGTGTACTGGCGCTTCACCGCGCAAGACTGCCGCGCGAGCGTGTGGTCGTCGATCCTTGCCGGTGCGAGCGCCGGCGTGACCTATGGCGCGCACGGCGTTTGGAACTGGCAGACCAGCAAGAGCCAGGGCTCGGTGCTGGGCGAGGGCTTCGATATGCCGTTCCGCTGGCAGGAGTGTCTGCAGTTTGCGGGCGTTTGGGACTTTGGCGCGATCGAGCACGTGCTTGCCGGCCTGGGTGCTACGGCTGGTGACGACGCGCTTGCCGTGGTTCCGGCGCAGGAGCTGATCGATGACGCGCGCGAGGCCATTCGTGTGGCGCGCGTTGGCGATTGTGTCGTTACGTACCTGCCACGTACCACAGCGCTCAAGTTTAAGCTCGACGGCGCGCGCGGCTGGACGGCGACGGTCCTCGACATGGAGGACAAGCGCATCGCCAAGCTGCCCGTCCGCGACAACGGTGACGGCACCGTGCGCGTGGCTCAGCATCCTTTTGAGCACGACGCACTGGTGATCCTGACCCCCGGGCGCTAACGGCTCTACTCCAACATTTACAACCCAGTCCCTTTCATGAGGCTGCGACGGAATGGTTCCTGCGTGACGGCTTTAAGCTGCCAAGGGGAGCCATTCCGTCGCACTCATTGGGGACGTACTTAAATGAGCGGTAGTTGGAGACGCTCCTTGCCGAGCTAGAGGTCGCGCGTGTCCCTTCTGGTCCATGCGGCTAAAAATCGCGGCGTGATGTGAACGGCTGGGGTCAAATTTGCAGCATTTCGAGCTCGGCTTCGATATTGAGATTGGTTCTTTATTAAAATGGAATTCCAGACAATTGAGCGGCCGGGGGTTAACCGTGAGGGGCATGGGAGACACAACCGCATATCTGCGTCGGGGCATTCGGGAGATTATATGCCTGGCGCTGTTCTTCTTCCGTTTTTGGCGTGCGAGTATCTTTTTGATGTGCGCATAGCCGAGTTCGTGCCATCGAGTGAGGTCGTCATCTACGAGAGCATCGTTGTCGGCGCGAGCGTGATTGGCTTTTTCGTGCGCCCATTTCTGTACTATCGCCGTCCCCAGACGATCGATGCGACGAGCGATATTACAGGCGTGCTTTTGGTATCGGCGTTGCTGCTGATGATTATGGCAGTGCGGTTTGAGGTGGTAATTGCCGGCAGCCTGGTGGCGTGCTGCGCCCTGGGCTACTGCGGATCGACTGCCCACGCAAACTTTGCGCGACGCTTTGCGCGGACGCCCTGCTTGGCGCGCGCCGCAGCACTTTCCTATGCCATGGGCGTTCTGGTACAGGTGTTCAACCACATGGCGATGCCTGTTGGTATTCCTCAGCAGGCTGTTCTGGTCATCTGTGCGATCGCGCAGGTAGCGTTGCTCCACGGTGCCCGACGCGCCAAGCTGCGCGACGAGTCCGATCCCAACTTCGAACCCAGTGCTGCCGGGCTTTCGGTAGATGCTCTGGAATATGGCGCCAAATGGCATGACGATCCCGAGGCAAAGGCGGCATTTCGCCGCACCGTAGTTCGCCTGACCGTGGCGACAGCGTATCTTTCCGGCGTATTCGCCGCTCTCAACGCGGGCCTCACAACCCTGTATGCTACCGGAGCCGTTGATTTGGGTGACTGGCCGCGCCTGCTGCTTGTCGTGAGCTCGTTGGCCGCCGGCGCACTATTTGACCTGCACGACCGCTCGTATATGAATATCGGCATGACATGTGTCGCCATGCTGTCCACGCTTTCGTTCTTTGTGCTCATCATCGATGGCAATGGCGGCAACGAGCTTGCTGCCACGATCATCTTTTATCTGGGCTCGGGCTTCTTTGTGGTGTTCTTTACCACAAAATTCGCCGCCATCTCACTCTATGCGCGCTGGTCATATTTTTGGCCGTGCATGGGTCGCGTCGTCAACAACGTGTGCTCGATGCTCGTGACGGCGCCGGCGGTGGCGATCATCTCGAGTCAAAACGTGCTGGTGGCAGTCGGCGCGGCGCTCGTGATGTTTGTGGGTATTGCGATTACGCTGCTGGGGCAGTTGGGGCAACGGGCCGATGATGTCGTGATGCAGGACGGCCTGCCGCTTGCCACTGATGATCTTGGTGGGGATCTTGCGCCCACATGCTCCGACTCCGAGCCCGTGGAGGCAGCGGAGCTCACGTCCGATGAACGCCTCGATGCCTTCGTCGCCACCTTTGAGCTTACAGAGCGCGAGCGCGATATTCTTGAGGCCTTGGTCGTTTCGGACCAGAGCGTTCAGGACATCGCCGCAACGCTTTTCCTTTCGCGCTCCACGCTCTACCGTCACATTTCCTCGATCAACAAAAAGACCGGCACCGCCTCGCGCGTGGCCCTTATCAACTTCTTCTGGTCCTGGACACCAAATGACTAACGTGTGAGACGCCGACCAGTCCCTTACTCTAACGGGGGTGTGGCCTCAAAGCGCGCCCGCATCGACGCTTCGCCTGCGCTAAACTGGAAGGCACGTACGCGATTACGAGAGGAGCCCGCATGGAGGCTTACAAGCAAGAGTTCATCAAGTTTATGGTCGAGTCCGACGTCCTTAAGTTCGGCAGCTTTACGCTCAAGAGCGGCCGTCAGTCCCCGTTCTTTATGAACGCCGGCGCTTACGTGACGGGCTATCAGCTCAAGAAGCTGGGCGAGTATTACGCCCAGGCCATCCACGATAACTTTGGCGACGACTTTGATGTGCTGTTTGGACCGGCCTACAAGGGTATTCCGCTGGCCGTCGTGACCGCAATTGCCTACCACGAGCTGTACGGCAAGGAGGTCAAGTACTGCTGCGACCGCAAGGAGGCCAAGGACCACGGTGCCGATAAGGGCAACCTGCTGGGTTATGAGCCCAAGGACGGCGACCGTGTGGTCATGGTCGAGGACGTTACCACCAGCGGCAAGTCCATCGACGAGACCTATCCCAAGGTCAAGGCTGCTGCCGATGTCGAGATCAAGGGCCTGATCGTGTCCCTCAACCGCATGGAGGTCGGCAAGGGCGGTGTGACCACCGCGCAGAAGGAGATCGAGGCCAAGTACGGTTTCCCCGTCGCGAGCATCGTCTCCATGGCCGAGGTCGTCGAGACCCTCTACAACCACGAGATCGACGGCAAGGTCGTCATCGACGACGAGCTCAAGGCCGCCATCGACGCTTACTACGAGCAGTACGGAGCACAGGAGTAGGTGGTTACGCGGGTTTACCAACCCGCGTAACGGCCCGACGCTGCGCGCCGCCCAGGGCGACAATTTGTCATTCAAAAGGCGAGGCATGACCAGAAGGTCTATGCCTTGCCTTTTTCATGCCAACTTGTTCGCTCTGGACGTCGCTCACTGTCCGTCCTCTTCTTGCGGCGTTGCCTTGCTCCGGATGGGTAGTCATTGGGGACGTTCTTAAATGACTAGTCAGAAATGAGCGTGGATAATCTCCCGGTTTTGGTCTATGTACGGCCTCAAAGTGGGAGATTATCCACGCTCGTCGCTACTTGAGCCCCGGGAGGCGGGTGTAGGGGAACGAGCGCTCCAGGAACTCGGAGCAGCGGGCGTAGTCTTTGGCGAAGTAGCTGCTGTAAAGCGAATCGAGCACGTATTGCACGGCGATGTGGCTCGCGAACTGCGTGATGCGATGCGTCATGCTCTCGTGGTCACTCACCGTAAGGTAGGCAGCAAAGCCGGGATGAATGCGCGCGCAATAAGGCGTACCGATAACGATGACCGGGACATGCCGGCTGCTGAGGATCGGCAAGATGTCCTTGAGATTGGGGGCAAGGCCGCTGTAGGAGATGACGATTGCCGCATGGTCGGGACCCGAGGCGAGTGCCGTGCGCACCTGGGCCTCGACACCGTCGTGGCACGTCGCGCTTTTACCGGCGGAGAGCAGGCGGTCGCGGAACATTCCCGCTGGATAGAGGTTGTGCGAGCCCGTGTAGATGTCGACCTGTCGGGCGTTCGCGATGAGCTTGGCGGCGTGGTCAAGCTGCGTGGGGTCGAGCAGCTCCTGCGTTTCGGCCAGCGTGGTCTGGTAGAGCCCCTCCATGCGCTCCATAACCTGCGCGGGGCTGGACGTAGCATCAAAGGGAAAGTTGATGTCCACGTCGCGGCGGTTTCCCGCCTCGGTTGCCAAGCGAATAAGCTCGACCTTGAGATCCTTGAAGCCCTCGAGACCGAGCTTTTTGCAAAAACGGTGTACGCTCGCGACCGAAACGTTGGTTTGCGCGGCAAATTCCTTAATAGAAAGTCCGCGGATGTCCTGACCGATGGCAAGGGCTGCAATGCCGAGCTGTTGCTCGGTGGGGGTGAGGCCCTGCGCTTCGGTGATCTTGCGTTTGATATCCATGCGAACTCCCACACTCGCCAAACCTGCCAAAAAGGGACAGGTTTATTTTGGCAGGTTTTGCCCGCAAAGGGTAACGGGGCCGAGGATGCCGCTGGGGGCGACGGGCTCGGTGAGACCGAAGATGTCGGGGATCGCATGGTCGAGCGTGTTGATGACGTCGGTCGCGAGCTCATGCGCACCGGCGGAAAGTGAGCCGGCGGCAAAACGATAGGGCGGGCAGATGCGTGTGCCGAGCGAGCGTCCATCGAGCGTGAGCGTTGCGGTTTCGTAGACGTCTCCCAGGTCGATCGTGGCGTCGGTGCAATCGTTGGCCAGCTCAAACGACGCATGATATCGGTAGGTGCCGCAGGTGCCGGTGAACAGATCGGCCGTAAGGTCGCCCAGGTGTTTGAGCTCTTGTGCTTCACCAAAGGCGCCATTGCTGCCGGCAGGGGAGAGGGCAACGGTCCATGGGCCTTCGATGCGCAGGCCGAGCGATGTATCAGCGTCGATTACGCCGTCTCCGGGCGCATCCTCGTTGCTCGCTTGCAAAACAACGATGCAGCTCTCGAAGGGTGCGAGCTCCAGCGCACCGTCAAACGCAACGGGCTCGGCACCGTTTAGCAGGTCGAGCCGCGTGCCGCAAAGGCGCTCGCCTGTCGCAAGTGCAACCGTGCAGTCGATGTGCTCGCGTGGGTGCTCGTTGACGAGCATAACGTAGGTCTCGCCTGCTCGCTCGTAGCGAAGTGCGCGTAGCCAGGGTTGCGGTGTGTCAGGCACAACGGTCTGCAGTCCCGCGCTTGCAAGCGCGCGGGCGACATCGGCGAGCGGCGTTGCGACGAGTCCTCCCAGCTCGACCGCGCCATCGGAATCGTAGAATGCGCCGGGCACCTCGTCGACGGCAAGCACCATAACGCCTGCATCCGTCATGTATCTCGCCGCCTTTGCCGTCTCCGCGCCAATAAACGTAGCACCGGGCATAACAAATGCCTGGTAGTGGCAGTTGTTAACACCAAGCAATCCATCGGCAATCGAAACCTTGTAGCGGCTCTTGTCCTCAAAAGCCTCGGCGGGCACAAAATCAAAGTCGATCTGCGCGCGCGTGAGCTCTGCCGCCACGCGCTCGATAGGCATGGCGCTACCGGCCCATTCGGCATCGGCATGGTACAGGATGGCGACGGGGCGCGTGGCACAGCCTTCCGAAAGCAGCGTTGCCGTACGGTTCATATAGCTCATGAGCTGGCCAAAGTGCGGCCACTGTGGGTTATTGCCGTGCGCGTAAAAGTGCGGCGGGCAGTCCCAATCGGGGAAGGGCGCCATGCTAAACGCGTGCGGCGTAAACCAATTGACGCCGCGGACGAGCATGTGGTCGGCAATCCATTTCATCTCGCGCAAGCCCTCGTGCCAGCCAAAGGCGCCAAAGACCTCGGCCATGCAGCGCCCTTGCTTTTTGGGGTCGAGGCGCGCGGCCGAAGAGCCCAGTTTGGCAAGCGCGTAGGTAAAGAACTCCATGTTCCATGCGCCATGGAAGTAGCTGTAAGGGCCGTGGTCGATGCCGGGGGCGAGCTGGTTAATAACCACATCGATGCCCGCCATGTCCTGACCGGCGACAGCGCGGAAGTAGTGCCCAGCGCCCTGGCCCAAGCGTGTGTGGCAGCTCTTGTCCTCGATTACATGGCCAATGTGCATAACGCCGCGCTCGCGGCACCAGTCACCAATCTGCTCGTCAAAGCACGCACGGTAGAGTTGCGTGGCGATGTCCATGTAGGTGTGGCGGACCCGAGCGCCGGCGGGGTCGCGCGTCCAAAGCCCGCGGAGCTCACTCAGCCAATTTGTGCCCAGTGCCTCGTGCAGGCGTCGCGCAAGTTCGTCCGACCATGGCAGCGCCATGTCACCGCGTCCGATAAAGCTGCTGGTAGAAGCGTCTTCGAGGGTCGCACCCTTCTCGTTCATAAAGCCAGGCTCATCGGTAAAGAACCCCAGAATGGTCTTGCCGAACTCGTCGCCCAGATGCGTGAATGTGGGTTCGTAGACGGCGTTGATGAGCATGCGGCACGAATCGGCGTCGACCATGTTGATGTATTCATCGCGAAAGCCGGTCTTTTGGCTGGTGACGTAGAGCTCGAGGGTGGTGACGCCGGCGGGAGCGTCAAAGCGCAGGCAGGCGGGAGTGCCGCCCTCGGTTTGCTCAACGGCGAGCTCAAGGTCGAGCGATGCGCCGGCAGCGTCAAAACCCGCCGCGCCCACAAAGTGCTCCGTGGGATCCATGAGGTTGCCGAGCTTGATGGTCGTGGACGGCTGGGGTCCAACGACCGTTACCGTGTGATGCTTAAGCACAGTCTTCTTGAGCGCGGGGTCTACATCCTCGCCTGCAAGCGCGCCGTTGGCGTAGCCCGTGGGAAAGTGGGCATCATCGAGCAGCCAGATCTTAAGGCCCAGGCGCTTGCACTCGCCAATGATAAAACGCAGGTCGGACCACCAGCCGTCGCGGCAAAATTCGGGATGCGTGCGCGACTCAAGGCAGACCTCATGGATGTCTGCGCCGGCAATCTGCTCTAAGTATTCGGTAATCGTCTCGCGTTCTTCGCCCTTGAGCCACAAGAACGGAAGCACATGGTTGCCGTATGCTGCCATATCCACTCCTCTAAAACCAACCTTTTAAATCGATTGAAGTCAGGGTACGTCGTCCGCGCTGCCCTGCTAATATCAAAACCACGGCAGAATATGACTAAATCAACGATGGTGGAGCTATGGATATCGCACGTTTAGACAATCTTTTGCTCGAGCTGACCGATAGCGAGCGCGCATACCGCGCGGGTGCCCGCTATGACTGGTGCGATGCGTTCGACTGGGATTTTCAGCCGGAAATCGACGATAATCACGTCCATAAGATCGGCAATCGAATGCGCGCTCTGCATCAAAAAGGTATGCCCGAGGGCCTGTCAATTGTGCGCAACTCGCGTTTCAATCCCGTACCGGAGCACGTGCACGACTATGTCGAAATCAGCTATGTCTATTGCGGAAACGCGCCGCAGATTGTCAACGGCGCACAACTCACACTCGCCCAAAATGAGGTGCTCCTGCTCGATGCGGCATGTCCGCACGCCATAGGCGAGCTGGGTGAGCATGACATTATGCTGAGCATTGTCATCTCGCGGCCGATGTTGCGCCGCAGCCTGGATCAGAGCCTTTCGTCCGCAGGTACTGTCTCGCGATTTCTACTCAACGCCCTCAATGACGAAACCGACCACCGCGGTCACGTGCATTTCCGCACGGGTGGCAGCCGTCGCGTGCGCCGGTACATGCAGGAGATGCTCTGCGAACTCCTGGAGCCGACAGCGGCGAGTCCTCAGATTGCCTCGAGGCTGTTCGAGCTGCTGCTGGTCGAGCTTATGCAAAGCTACGAGGCCGCGCTGCTGCAAACGGACGCGCCCGCACTTCCCTCGGCGCAGGTTGCGGCGGCGATGAGCTACATCGAGCGGCATGCTTGCGATTGCACACTCGACGACTTAGCCCACCACCTGCACCTGAGTCCCAACTACGCGAGCGCGCTGCTCAAGCGGCAGACGGGCCGCACGTTTATGCAGCTCGTGCAGGAGAGCCGCCTGACACGCGCGGCGGCTCTACTCGACACCGGTGCTACTGCAGAGGCCGCAGCGCGCGAGGTGGGCTATGCCAATATGAGCTTCTTCTACAAAAAATTTGCCGAGCGCTATGGCTGCACGCCGGCCGCCTACCGCCGGCGTTTGCCCAGATAAAACCTTCCAAAATAAACCTGTCCCTTTGTTGGTCGGTATCAGGAAGTGTCAGGGACGGGGCGGCGGCGGTCCGTGGGCGCGAAAAGAAGTGTCGGGTTTGGCGCGCCCGCTTCTGCCCGTCCCGTGCGCAGGCGATACTCGGATTATCGACCCGCGATGCAAAGGAGATGCTCATGGCAAACATCAAGTTCCCCAAGGGTTTCTATTGGGGTGGCGCCACCGCCGCCAACCAGTTTGAGGGCGCTTGGAACGTGGACGGCCGCGGTCCTTCCGTCGACGACCATTTCTTGGGCGGCAGCTACAAGGAGCCACGTCAGATTACGATCGACATCGACCCCAACCGCTTCTACCCCAATCATGATGGTATCGATTTCTACCATCACTACGAGGAGGACATCGCGCTGTTCGCCGAGATGGGCTTCAATATGTTCCGCATGTCCATCTCCTGGAGCCGTATCTTCCCCAACGGCGACGACGCTGAGCCCAATGAGGCCGGTCTCGCCTTCTACGACCGCGTCTTCGACTGCCTGCGCGCCCACAATATCGAGCCGTTCGTGACCCTCTCGCACTACGAGATGCCCTATCACCTGGTCGAGAAATACAACGGCTGGGCGAGCCGCGAGCTCATCAGCTTCTTTGAGAAGTACTGCCAGACCGTCTTCGACCGCTATCAGGACAAGGTCAAGTTCTGGCTCACCTTCAACGAGATCAACTGCGGTACTCAGGACATGGGCAACCTCTTTGAGACCAGCATGATTCAGGGCTTTGAGGGTCCGGCATCGGCGGTCCATACCACGCCGCAGGCTCGTATGCAGGCGCTGCATCACCAGTTTGTCGCCAGCGGCCGCGTCGTGCGCTATGCCCACGAGCATTACCCGCAGTTTAAGATGGGCAACATGGACTGCTTCATCCTCTCCTATGCCGCCACGTGCGATCCGGCCGACGTGTTCGCCACGCAGCAGGAGATGAACACCATGAACTGGTATTGCTCCGACGTACAGGTGCGCGGCAAGTACCCGTTCTATGCCAAGCGCTTCTGGGCCGAGAACGATGTTGAGCTCGTGATGGAGGACGGCGACCTGCAGGATATCGCCGACGGCAAGGTTGATTTCTACACCTTTAGCTACTACATGTCCGGCACCGTGGGCACCCACAAGGACCACGAGATGACCGAGGGCAACATGACCTTTGGCGGCAAGAATCCCTATCTGGAGTCCACCGACTGGGGCTGGCAGATCGATCCGCTGGGCCTGCGCATCGCCTTCAACGAGATTTACGCCCGCTACGAGATTCCGCTGATGGTGGTCGAGAACGGCATGGGTGCCTACGACGAGGTCGAGGAGGACGGCTCCATCCACGACCCGTACCGCATCGCCTATCTGCAGAGCCACATCAAGGCTATGGGCGAGGCCATCGCCGACGGCGTTGACCTGATCGCCTACACCTGGTGGGGTCCCATCGACCTGGTTTCCGCCGGCACTGGCGAGATGCGCAAGCGCTACGGCTTCATCCACGTCGATAAGTACGACGACGGCACCGGTACCTACGAGCGTCGCCGCAAGGACAGCTTCTTCGCATATCAGAAGATCATCAAGTCCAACGGCGCCGAGGGCTTGGAGTAATCGACAATATGAGTGCCACTGGTAAAAGGTTTTGGGAAGGGCTTGGAAGGGCTTGCGATTCGAGCCCTCACCTCAGCAATTTGATCATTTGGCACTATAATCACCATAGGCATGCGCATAACGTTGCGCTTAATCAAGAGGAGAAAACGTATGGGTCTGTTTGACATGTTCAAGAAGAAGGCTGAGCCCGCGGCTGCCGCTGCTCCTGCCTCCATCTCTACTTCTGCCGGCGCCGACGTGCTGTGCTCGCCCGTCAAGGGCAAGGTCATCAAGATGGCCGACGTGCCCGATCCCGTCTTTAGCGGCGAGGTGCTGGGCAAGGGCTGCGCCGTGTGGCCCGAGGACGATCTGGTCTACGCTCCCTGCGACGGCAAGGTGACCGTCACCATGGGTCACGCCGTGGGCCTGCAGTCCGATAGCGGCATCGAGGTTCTGGTGCACGTTGGCGTCGATACCGTCAACATGAACGGCGACGGCTTCGAGGGCTTCGTCAAGGCTGACGATGTCGTTAAGGCTGGCCAGCCCTTGCTCAAGATCGACCGCGCCAAGATCGCTGCCGCCGGTTACAAGGACTGCGTCGTCGTGGCCGTGTCCAACACCGCCGAGTTTGCCGATGTCGAGCTCGCCGTCGAGGCTGAGTCTGCCGTCGCCGCCGGTGACGCCATCGTTAAGGTCGTCCGCAAGTAGTCTGCGGCATCCAGAAGATGCACAAGGGTGGTCGGGTTATCCGGCCACCCTTTTTTAATAGGCTAAGCAGGTGCATTTTATTGCAGGGGGCTTGCCTTAAGGGCCATTCGTTCGTCAAATTGAGCCGCCTGCGCTTTTGCGACGCAGGGGGTTGGGCCGGGCCGCTAATATGGACTTACTGTCACGACGTGCGCTGCGTAGGGAGCGCGGCGCCGCTTGTTTGGAGGAATGTCATGAAAAAGAAGCTGCTGCTTGCGCCCCTGATGGCTGCCCTGGTCGCGTGCGTGGTTTTGCTTTCCGGCTGCGGAGGGCCTTCGGTGGAGGAGCTCATCACCAATGACCTTACGAGTCAGTTTGACGAGATCAAGAACGGCGGCGATGACTTCCTCTCCGGCCTGGAAGAGGCTTCGGGCGACGAGTTTGAGCAGCTGGGCATCGATCCCAAGGAGTATGCCAAGAGCTATCTCGAGGGCTTTGACTACAAGATCGGCGATGTGACGGTCGACGAGGACAAGGGCACCGCGACCGCCGAGGTCACCATAACCTGCAAGTCCATGAACAAGATTGTCGAAGATTTTGCTACTCAGTATCAGGAGAAGGTCGCAGCGCTCGACGAGCTGCCGTCCGAGGACGACCTGTACAAGATGGCCGGCCAGGTCATGGTCGACGTGACCAAGGCCGCTAAGACCAAGGACACCAAGGTCACCTTTAAGTATTCCGCCAACGAGGATAACGAGTGGTCCGCCGACGATTCCGCAACCACCGAGATGATGAATGCGATGATGAGCTAGTTCGTTGCGGCGTTTTACCAAACGCCGCAACTGCTCGACGCTGCAAGCCCGCCAGAGCGGCAATCTGCCTTTCAACTTCGGCGGCATGACCAGAAGGTCAATGCCGCCTCGTTTCAAGGCGCCTTGCTCGCTCTGGCGGGCTTTCGCTGTCGTTGCCAAAACAACGGCGTTCCCTTGGCTGGCTTAAAGTGGCACTTGTGCCTGTGGCGTTGCCATCGCTGTCGAAGGCGGCACTTGGGGACGTTCCTTTTCTGCCGGCAGTCGGGGACATTTCTTTGTTGCGGGGGCAGCTAAAAGAGTCCCGTCCCACATTAGCTACCCGTGGAAGGGATGAGTGGTTACTCGCCCAGCACCAGCGCCGCGAGCTCTGCTTGGGTGTCCACCACGTAGTCGGCGCCGGCGGCTTCCAGCTCTGCGCGGCCGCGGAAGCCCCAGCTGACGCCCGCGCTCTTAAGGCCGGCGTTGTGACCGGTTAGGATATCGACATTGGAATCGCCCACATAGATCGTGGTTGCCGGATCGGCGCCCAGCTCCTCCATCACATGCAGCGTGACGGGTGCTTCGGGCTTAGGCGGAAACGCATCGACACGGCCCTGTACCAGCGCAAAGCACTCAGAACCAAAATACTTCCCGATAAGCGGAACTGCCGAGACGTGATCCTTGTTGGTGAGCACGGCAAGCTGCACACCCGCGGCGCGCAGGCGGTCGAGCATCTCGATCGTGCCGGCATAGGGGGCAGTGTGGTCCTCCTTGTGCTCGCCGTAGTAAGCCCTAAACTCGGCAAGCGTCTGCTCAAACATACGGCTGTCTCCCGCGTACTCGGCGGGCATAAAGCGTTCAACCAGCTTGAGCATGCCGTTTCCCACCTTGTAGCGGTACTCGTCTACGGCAAACGTGGGCCAGCCGTGCGTCTCGCAGGTATGGTTGCCGGCGGCCGCCAGGTCCTCGAGCGTGTTGAGGATGGTGCCGTCCAGATCAAAGATCACATGGGAAAAAGCTGCTGCCATGAAAGCTCCCGTCATTGGCTTTAAAAACGCACCTCATAATACTGGGCTTCCGCGTTGGGCGAGCTTGGAATCTGAACATCTCCAGGGATATCAAGCCGCATCGCGCCGACCGTGCGGTTCCGCCCTAGCAAATTCTCGGCAGCTGCTCTCCCACGAGCATGTCGAGGATACGAGTCGAGCCCCAGCCGGTGCGCACGCGCACGGCGGGGCGGGTGCCCTCGGCAAGTGGCAGCACGCGACCGATGACGGCGGCATTCTCGCCGTAGCGGGCGGCGCGCATGGCGGCCAGCGCGGCATCGGCCTGCTCGGCCGGCACGACGGCGACCATCTTGCCCTCGTTTGCCACCTGCAGCACATCGTAGCCGAGCATCTCGCAGGCTGCCTGCACGTCGGGGCGCACGGGCACAGCTTTCTCGTCGATCTCCATGGCAACGCCGCTGGCCTGCGCAAACTCGTTGAGCGTCGAGGCCAGGCCACCGCGCGTGGGGTCGCGGAAGCAGCGTGTGTCGGGTGCTGCGGCAAGCACATCGGCAATCAGGTGGTTGAGCGGCGCGGCATCGCTTTCGATGGTGCTCGAAAACGCCAGACCCTCGCGTTGGCTCATGATGGCGATGCCGTGGTCGCCCAGTGTACCCGAGACCAGGATGACATCGCCGGGCTGGCAGTTTGCGCCGCTGAGCGCCACGCCCGCAGGCACCTCGCCCACGCCGGCGGTATTGATATAGACGCCGTCGGCCCCGCCGCGCTCGACCACCTTAGTGTCGCCCGTGATTATGGACACGCCCGCCTCGCGCGCCGTCTCGGCCATCGTCTGCACAATCTGGCGGAGCTTATCCATGGGATAGCCCTCTTCGAGGATAAAGCCGCACGATAGGTAGCGCACGTTGGCGCCCGAGGTCGCGACGTCGTTGACGGTTCCGCATACAGCGAGGCGGCCGATGTTGCCACCGGGGAAGAACTGCGGCGAGACTACAAAGCTGTCGGTCGACATGGCGATGCGCCCGCTCGCGGGCAGCGTAGCGACGCCGGCGTCGTTGCCCTCGAGCAGCTCGGGCGACCCAAAGGCATCCAAAAAGACCTCATCGATGATGCGTTTCATCATCTGACCGCCAGAGCCGTGGCCTAACAGGACGGTGCTGTCGGTGATGCTATGGGACATATCGAAAACTCCAATCGTGGGTGGAATTATATGGGTGAGGCGCAGCGTCGACTGGTCCGCCGTTCGTTAGAACGGCGGAACCTATTAGCCTCGGTAGCGGAAATATGCTGCGCAGCTGCCCTCGGAGCTCACCATGCAGGGGCCGACGGGATGCTCGGGCGTACAAGCGTGGCCGAACAGGGGGCAGTCGCTCGGCGTAATGGCCCCGCGCAGCACGTCGCCGCAGCGGCACCCGCGTGGCTCGACCGTCGGCTCGATGGACACGTCAAAGCGCATGCTGGCATCAAAGTGCGAAAACTCGGGACGAATGGCGAGTCCCGAAGCCGCAATCGATCCCAGCCCGCGCCACGTGGTATCGCACGGCTCAAATACCTGCTCGACCAGCTGGCGCGCCACAGGATTGCCGTCGGCATTGACGCCGCGACGGTAGGCGTTGTCGATCGCGGGTTGCCCCTCAACAACCATCTGGACCAGCATGCAGATACCCTGCAAGATGTCGACCGGCTCAAATCCCGTTACCACGCCTGGAGTCTTAAACTCGTCGACCAAAAAGCCAAAGGGGGCTAAGCCCGTGATGGTGGCGACGTGGCCCGGCAGGATGAAGCCGTCGATAGTGGTCTCGGGATCGTTGGCGATGGCGCGCAGCGCCGGCGGCGTGGTCTTGTGGGCGCAGTAGACCGAGAAGTTCTGGAGTCCGCGTGCATCGGCCTCCAAGATGGCGGCGGCGATGGTGGGCGTCGTAGTCTCAAAGCCCACGCCCATAAAAATGACCGGGCGATCGGGGTTTTGCTTGGCAATGTCGAGCGCGTCGAGCGGGGAATAGACGATGCGAATATCGCGCCCTGCCGCCTTTTGCGCAGCGAGCGAGGTGGATGATCCGGGCACGCGCATCATGTCGCCAAAGGTGGTGATGATGGCGCGGTCTATGTTGGCGAGCGCGATCGCGTGGTCGATGTCGCGGTTGGCGGTGACGCAGACGGGGCAGCCTGGGCCGCTCAGCAGCTTGAGCCCGGCCGGCATAATGGAGCGAAAGCCATAACGCCCGATGCTCACGGTATGCGTGCCGCAGACTTCCATAAGGTTGATGGCGCGGTCGCCGACAAGCTCATGAATGCGCTCGATGAGCTCGCGAGCCAGCTTGGGATCGCGGAATGCCGAGAAGTCGATACCGGAGCGAGCCGGCTGCTCGGGCGCCACTAGTAAGCCTCCGCCGGGTTGGTGGCAAGCTGGTCTTCTTCGACCAGCTCGGACATGGCGTTAACAAGCTCGAGCGTTTCCTGCGCTTCCTGCTCGTTGACAATCTGGATGCCAAAGCCGGCGTGTACGAGAATATAGTCGCCAACCTGCGCCGTCGGCACGAGTCGCAGCGACACGGGGCGCTCGATGCCCATCATGTCGACGGTGGCCTTGAGGTCGTCGTCGCGTTTGACTACTTTACCGGGAACGGCAAGGCACATATTGTTCCCCTTTTATACGCTTTGCGCTGGACGGGCGCTCAATAATCCATCAGTTGATGGTAGCGCTCGCGGGCGCTGCGGGCAAACGCGCTACACCTGTGAGACGGCGGCTTGCGGGCTGGCCGAACAGCCTATTGTGGCGCGACCTGTGCGAGGCGAGTGCGTGCGACTGCTGCCTGACCGTAGGCGATGCAGCCGTCATTGACGGGTACGGTGTGGGGGACAAGGACAGTAAAGCCTGCGCTTTTGAGCTCGCGGGTGAGAAGCTGAAGCAGAAGTCGGTTCATGAACACGCCGCCCGAGAGCGCGACGGTGTCGATGCCCTCGTGCACGCAGATATCGCTGGCGATGCGCGCCGAGGAGCGCGCGACGGCGACATGGAAATCGAGTGCGAGCCTGTCGGCGGGCGCTCCGGCTTCAATTCCTCCCAAAAGTGCCTCAAAGAGCGCTTTCTGGTCCAGAACATAGGGGCCGTCCAGCCACGATGGGCCAGATGCGAAATAGCCGGCGTTGTCGTCGGGAAAATGGGCGATTTCGTTGTCGAGCGCGCGCCAGGCGGCGGCTTCGAGTTCTATGGCGGGTTCGCCCTCGTAGGTTGCCTTGTCGCAGATGCCCAGAATTGCTGCCGCGGCATCAAAGAGACGCCCCATGCTGCTGGTACGCGGGCTGTTGATGCCGCGCTCGATCATGGTGGCTGTCACGCTGCGCGTTTGTTCGTCGAGGCTGTCCAAAAGCCGAGCGGCACCTGGGTGCTCGAGCAGGCCGAGCTCACTGAGCAGGGCGAAGGCGTTGCGGCGGGCGTCGCGCACGGAGGCCGCCCCACCGGGGAGCGCCCAGGTGCGCAAATGCGCGGCGCGCTCAAAGCCGCCAAGGCTGGCAACAAGAAACTCGCCGCCCCAAATGGTCCCATCGGTGCCGGCGCCGGTGCCGTCAAAGGCGATGCCAAGGACGCGCGCGTCGGTTGTAAGCTGGCTCGCGGCGATGGCCTCGGCCATTACGCTCGCGATATGCGCATGATGGTGCTGCACCTCGACGAGCGGCAGATTGCATTTTCGCGCCTGCTCGCGCGCCCACTGGCCCGATAGATAGCTGGGGTGTAAATCGCAGGCCAAGGCGGCGGGCGCCAAGTCAAAGAGATCTTCCAAGCGCGTGCGCGCGGCGTTCCAGGCATCGAAGGTCCCGCCGTTTTCAACATCGCCGATATGCTGCGACACAAAACAGGTCGCCTCGCCGTTCGTCCCTTCACGCGTGAGCGTAATCGTGGCCTTTTGTTGCGGCCCGCAGGCGAGTACGCAGGACGGAGCGCCGTCGAGCGCCGGCAACGGCAGCGGCTGGGGTGCATATCCACGAGCGCGGCGAACGGGCATAACGGCGCCGTCGACCACGCGCACCACGGAATCGTCATAGCGCGAGAGAATCGCTCGATCGTTGCCGAGCAGCGCGTCGGCAATGCCGGCGGCAACGAGGCGCTCCCAGGCAAGATCGTCATCGGTCTCGATGGGCTCTTCGCTCAGGTTGCCGCTGGTCATGACGAGCGCGTGCATACCGTGCGACGCGGCAGCTGCAAGCAGAAGATGCTGAAGCGGGGTGTAGGGGAGCATAACGCCAAGTTCGGGCAGGTCGCGCGCGACGGACGGTGCGAGTACGAGGGCGTCGGAAGAATCGCCGTCGTTCCCGCAAACAGCCCGCCGGCGCAGCAGCACGATGGGGCGGATACTGCCGGCGAGCAGATCGCGTTCAGCATCGTCGATATGGCACAGGCGCCCGGCATCGGCAAGACTGCGCACCATGACGGCAAGCGGCTTATTGCTGCGACGCTTGCGACGGCGCAGCTCGGCCACCGCCTGCTCGTTGGCAGCGTCACAGGATAGATGGAATCCGCCCAGGCCCTTGATGGCGACGATGCCACCGCTGGCCAGCAGCTCAACGCAGCGCTCGATGATAGCGTCGCTGGCCTCGCGTGTGGTGCCGACGGCCGGTGTCGCGGACGAATTCCCGCACGCATCGCTGTTTACAGCCTCGCGCCACGTAATATGCGGACCGCAATCAAAGCAGGCATCGGGCTGCGCGTGAAAACGCCGGTCGAGTGGGTCGGCATACTCCGCGGCACACCTGGGACACATGGGAAAACAATCCATCGACGTGGCCGCTCGGTCATAAGGCAACGATCGGATGATGGTAAAGCGTGGCCCGCAGTTAGTGCAGTTGATAAAGGGGTAGTGATAGCGTCGGTCGGCGGGATCGAACAATTCGCGCAAGCAATCGTTGCAGGTGGCGATATCGGGCGAGACGAGCGTCGTGTGCGCGGTCCGGTCCTGCGATGCTACGATGCGAAAGCCCTGTTCGTTGGCGGCATCCCAACCGTTGGCTGCCAAGTCCACAACCTCGACATGCTCTACGCGGGCTGCCGCAGGCGCATGCTCAGAAAGCGCGGCAACAAAAGCATCGAGCGCATCGGCCGGAGCGTGCGCCTCGATATGCACGCCGTCGCCCGCATTGAGCACCCATCCACAAATGCCATGTGCCATGGCCTCGCGATACACAAACGGTCGCATGCCAACGCCCTGCACAATGCCCGTCACATGAATATGCACATGCCGCATGCGACACCCCTCATCAAAACCGACCAAAAAGGGACAGGTTTATTTTGGTAGGTAGAACTTCTAAACCTGCCAAAACAAACCTGTCCCTTTTTGGCAGGTGCGCTGCGGGAAATCCCGCTACAGCCCCAGGCTCTGCTTGGTGGCGGCGCACGTGAGCTCGCCGTGCTTAACGCCGCGCAGGCCCAGCAGACGGTCGGCTAGTTCGTAGACGCGCTCGCCGCGACCCTTGAGCGCCAGAATCTCCAAGCAGTTGTGGTGATCCAGATGCACGTGCATGGTCGATACGATCTCGTTGGTGTAGTCGTGCTGCACCTCGTCCAGGCGGCGCGTCAGATCGCCGGTGTGATGGTCGTAGATCATGGTGAGCGACCCGATAACGTGCTCATCGGGCGTGCGCATCTGCTCTTTGGCGATCGAGGCGCGAATCAAATCGCGCACGGCCTCGGAGCGGTTGGCCACGTCGCCGCGGCGCGCGATCTGCTCGTCAAAACGGCGCAGCAGGTCGTCGGGTGCGGTAACCGAAAAACGGACCAGCTCGGAGCCGGAGCCACTACAGTGGCAGCCCGCGTCACCGTCCGCCCCGTGCGGATGCTCGTGCTCGTACCCGCAGCCGTGCTCGTGTTCGGCCACTTTACACCAGCTTCACGGAGCCGACGGAGTTGTGGTCGGCCTCGATGGCTTCCTCGTAGCCCTCGAGTGCGTCGTGGGCCTCGTGCAGCGCGGCCATGGCGGCCTCGAGCTTGGCGCCGATGCGCTCCATGTCAAAATTCTCGGTCGCATGCAGCAGCTGATGGCTCCACTCGTGAGCGAGCTCGATGGTGTCGTCGACCTGCTTGACGCTCATGGCAAGCTGGCTCATGTTCATTCCGACGTCATGCATGGAAAATCTCCTTTTGTATGGGGCAGTTCAGTGGTTCAGATTTTACTACGCCCGCTCTGTGCGCAGCTGCATAAGAAAACGGGTGCGAGTCTGTGCGACCCGCACCCGTTCACTGGGGGCTGTTTGTGACTACCATACTATCCGTGGTTGCACTCGGTGCATCCAGAAGTCCGGCGAGCGGTGCAAAAGCGCTCATGGACGGCAGGCAGACGGCAACATGTAACAAGCGTATTACAGATGCTTCTCCAGCAGCGCCTGCAGCCTCGCCTTGGGCAGAGCGCCAACCGATCGGTCAATCTCCTCGCCGTTCTTAAACACAACCAGCGTGGGGATGCTCATGACGCCATACTTCATGGCCAGGTCCTGGTTGTCGTCGACGTTGCATTTGGCAACGGCAAGTTTGCCAGCCAGCTCGTCTGCCACCTCGTCAACGATGGGCGAGAGCGATCGGCAGGGCCCGCACCAGGGCGCCCAAAAATCGACTAGCACGGGCAGGCCGTCGTTAACGATGGAATCGAAGTTCTCGGGGGTAATCTGCTTAATGTCAGCCATGGTGACCTCCATAATGCGACGCGGCTCAGCCGCGTAAAACTCAGTACGACCGTGCTTATACCCAGTGGCCCGCAAAGCAACCACTCGCGGGCAGCTCTTTTATATAATGGTGGGCACGCAAACGATTGGAGAGCGCATGCCCACGTCACAAAGCCAGAAAAAAGAAGCCATCGCCCAGGCGACCGAGCAGGAGCTCGCATCGCTCGCGGGTCGTGGCGTGCGTATCGCGGGCAACGCGTGCTCGCCGATCGTGCTGGTCAAAGGCGATTTGGACGAGGCCGAGCGTTCGGGTGGCGAGCTTGCCGCCGGCCCGGATGGCGCGGCGTTGCGCAAGGCGCTTGGGGCCATCGGCTACGCGCCCGAGGATTTTTGCGTGCTGGCAAGCGTCGCCGGCGTGGGTGACGGAGCGGTCGCGGTGGGCGAGACTCTGCCGTGCGAGCTGTTCCGTGAGGCGCTTGAGGCTTTGGACCCCGAGGCGGTGCTACTGCTCGACAACAACGCGGCTGACGCCATGCGCGAGACCTACGCCGATATGCTCGTGGCAATCGATGACTTCGACACCGCCATGCTCAAGCCCGGCTTGGTCGCCCATGTGCAGGGTCGCCGCGTGCTCGCGCTCGACGGTTTTGAGGCGGCGCTCACTGACAAAGCCGCCAAGCAGCGCATGTGGGCATACATCAAGCAGCTGACCCCGGCGGCCGCTCCGCTGTAGCGGATTGGCGCCGGTGAGCGATTGCCTGGCGGGCAAGACACGCCGCGAGATCGGCGCCGCACTTCTACATCACAGCGCGCAGCTCAAACCGATCGCCGTTAATGCGGAACTGGCAGTTGCCGTTCATGCGTTCGACGGCAAGCTTAATGCTCTTGGTTCCAAAGCCGTGTCCGGTGTGCCCGGCTACGGGCATGCCGTCGACCATGCGCGGCGCGCGGTCAAACGTGTTGGAAACTAACAGCAGCAGCTGGCCGTCCTCTAATCGCAGGTCAAAGTCGACGAATCGCTTTCCCTGGGGCGCGGCGCTTGCGGCGGTGATAGCGTTTTCCAAGGCATTTGAGAGCACGCTAAACAGGTCGGCGTCACCTACGTGGATGGTTTCGGGTACGGCGGCGCGCAAGTTGGCGGTAATGCCGTTTCTATTGATATCCGAGTTAAATGACGAAAGCGCGATGTTTACGGTCTCGTTGGCGCAGAAGCGGCGTACGGCGGTGCGGTCGCCGGCTTCGCAGAGTTCGTCGATGCGATCGAGCGCCTCGTCGGTGTGGCCCTCTTCAATTAAAGCGGCCAGGCCGCGTAGAAAGTGGCGCATGTCGTGGCGAAGAATCGACAGCTCGCGCCCAGATTGACGCCAAGCCTCGAGCTCTTTGATGGCGACGCTGTCGCGGGTTTCGAGCATCCAGCGCTCTCTCTCGGCGGTTTCCTTTTCTTCGTATTCACGCAGGTAGACGGCGAGGAACATAAGGTAGAACGCGCAGAGCGCAAAGGCCAAAAACTCAACCGTCACCACCGAGCCCGAGTGGAACAGCGTGGTGTAGACGTTGGTGGCATAGTCAAAGACGTAATAGACGAGCGGCAGGATTAAAAGGATGCCCAGCTCGGTGGTGCTTTTAATCGCCAAGCGCGGACCGATGTCGCCGGCCCAATGCAGCAGGACGGCAAAGACGGCGAGTGTGGTCGCGATGCGCGCCAGATAGTACGCGATCTGAGAATCGGTTGCGGCAAATGCGGCGATGCCCATCCAATTGCTGAACTGGCAGCTCAGATAGGCACTCGTAATGCCGAGCACGGCAAGCAGCGGGCTCAGGCGGTAGCGCGCGCACAAATAGATGACGAGCGGCAGATGCACGACGAGCGGATATACCTGGCGGGCGAAAAGCTCGCCGCCGACGGCATTGGCGATCGAAAAGGCAGCGCCGGTCACGACGCCGACCAGCACCAGTTCAAGCGCATGACGCCGGTTGATCTCGATACCGCACAGCGCCGCCGAGGCAAAGACGCCAAAGAGCAGCGTCGTGGCGTGGTGGATTGCCCAAAGGATCATTTCGACCGAGGAGACCATCAGTGTCTCCCACCCTCAAAGCGCGCCGCAAAGTAGGCGTCTTGGAATCCCTGCTTGCAGCTGCGCGAAAGCGGGATGCACGCGCCCGAGCGCATGATGATGTCCGTGCGGTCAAAGTGATCGATATTGCGCAGGTTGACCTGGTAGCTGCGGTGGCATTTAAAGAAGACCGCGTTTTGCTCCAAGCGGTCCTCGACGCTGCGGAACGACTCGAGTGCCTCGATATCGCGTCCGTCGCGCAGGTGGAAGACCACGTGCTTGTTGCGCGCCTCGGCATATTCGATGTCGGACAGGCGCAGGGCGTGGTAGCCAAAGGAAGTTTTGATCACGAGCTCGTCGGTTGCCGCCGGGCGCATGCTCGAAAGCTCGTCGAGCAACTGCGCCAGGCGTTCGTAAGTCACGGGCTTGAGCAGATAGTCGAAGGCACGGACCTCGTAGGATTCCAGCGCGAACTCGGGCGACGAGGTGAGGAACACCAGGCGCACGGCGGTGTCGGCCTGGCGCAGTTCGCGTGCGGTGTCCATGCCGTTGACGAGCGGCATGATCATATCGAGCAAGATGATGTCGGCGCGCGATGCGGCATGGCGGGCCAGCAGGTCCTCGCCGCGCGTGACGAGCGCAACATCGACCGCCGTGCCCGTCTCGGTCGACCAACGGTCGATCATCCGGTGCAGTCTATCTAGAAAAGCGACATCATCGTCGCAGGCAATAATCTTGAGCATTCGGCCCCCTTAAGTAGTTCGATTTTGCCACATCGGGCACGCGCCGCTTGCGGGGGTGCGGACCGTTTGCGCCTCACGGCGTGCAGCTCGCGCCAAGCGGTGTTGCGGTGGCGAAAGATGCCTCCTGCGCTATCGAAAGCCCGGCTATCCTCAGCTTGCCAGTTCGAAAATGGACCTGCCACATGATTGAATCTTTATTTCAACTTTACACCTAGGTTTACAGCTGTCTTGTCAGCTGTAAACCTAGGTGTCATACTAAAGCCCCAAGATTCGCCAAAAGAGAGGGGCCTTGATGGCACAGAGCGCGAACATGGATGCGTCGGAGCTTGCACGCGATATCGCGGCCGGCCTGGCATCGGCAACGACGGCAACGGAGCGTGCGGCACTGGTGCCCGCAGAGCTCGTCGAGGCCATTCAGCAACTAAAAACCCAACGTGACGCGGTGATCCTGGCGCACTATTACGTGGCGCCCGAGGTGCAGGCTGTGGCCGATTACGTCGGCGACAGCTTCTACCTGGCAAAGCTTGCCAAGAGTCTGCCGCAGCAGACTATCGTGCTGTGCGGCGTGGAGTTTATGGGCGAGAGCGCCAAGCTGCTCAACCCCACCAAGACCGTGCTGCTGCCCGAGCCGGGCGCGGACTGCCCCATGGCGCACATGGTCAAGCGCGAGACGGTCGACGCGGCGCGCGCCGAGTACGGCGACGACCTGGCCGTGGTGTGCTACGTCAACTCCACGGTCGAGATCAAGAGCTGGAGCGACGTGTGCGTCACCAGCTCCAACGCCGTTAAGATCGTGTCCGAGCTGCCGCAGCAGCATATTCTGTTCATTCCCGACCAAAACCTGGGACGCTTCGTAGCCGAGCAGGTGCCGCAAAAGCACGTCATCCTCAACAACGGCTACTGCCCGCGCCATCACATCATCACCGTCGAGCAGATCGTCGACGCGACGGAGGCCCACCCCGACGCGCTCGTGCTGGCGCATCCTGAGTGCAAGGCCGACGTTCTGGCCGAGGCCGACTACATCGGCTCCACCGCCGGCATCATCAAGTATGCCGAGGAGTCCGACGCGAGCGAGTTCATTATCGTGACGGTCCGCGGCGTGCTCTACGAGCTCGAGCGCCGCTGCCAGGGCACTGGCAAGAAGTTCTACTTCCCCGCGGTGCAGCCCACCTGCGTCAACATGGATCTCATCACGCTCGAGAAGCTCGTGCGCTGCCTGGAGACGGGCGAGGGCGAGGTGCAGATCGGCGTCTCGGACGAGGCGGCAGACCAGGCCAAGCTCACGCTCGACCGTATGCTCGAGTACGCAGCGCGCTAGAACAATGTTGCATGAGGGACGGTCCCTTATGTCACATTACAAGGGAGAGGATTCCTGTGGAAACCAAGCAATACCCCGATATGGAGTGCGACGTCGTTATTGCCGGCTGCGGCGTGGCGGGTCTGTACGCGGCCCTCAATCTGCCGACGAGCACGCGCGTGATCATGCTCTCCAAGGGCGCGGTCGACGAGTGCGATTCGATGCTCGCGCAGGGCGGCATCTGCGTGCTGCCCGAAGGCTCGGACTACGATGCCTTCTTTGAGGACACCATGCACGCCGGCCATTACGAGAACCGCCGCGAGAGCGTCGACATCATGATCCGCTCGAGCCGCTCGGTCATCAACGACCTGCTAGCGATGGGCGTGGATTTTGAGCGCAAGGCCGACGGCAGCCTCGACTTTACCCGCGAGGGTGCACACAGCCGTCCGCGCATTGCCTTCCATGCCGATATCACCGGCAAGGAGATCACGACTAAGCTGCTTCAGGCTGTCCGCAAGCTGGACAACGTGCAGATTTTGGAGCACGTGGCCATGACCGACATCCTGACGGGCGAGCGTGACGGCGACACGGTGTGCACCGGTATCGTCTCCGTTCCCGTGGACGAGGACAACTCGGTTCGTCCCGCCGACGAGCTGGTAAATGCCGCTGAGGGCGCGCATGCCGGCGAGCCGTTTAAGATCCATGCCCGCCACACGCTGTGGGCGACGGGTGGCATTGGCGGCGTGTACGACCACTCGACCAACTACCCGCAGCTCACCGGTGACGCCTGCTACATCGCGCAGGAGCACGGCATCACGATGGAGCACCTGGACTACGTGCAGATCCACCCCACGGGTCTGTTCTCGCCGCAGCCGGGCCGCACGTTCCTAATCAGCGAAAGCTGCCGCGGCGAGGGCGCGATTCTGCTCAATGCCGCTGGCGAGCGTTTTACCGACGAGTTGCAGCCGCGCGACGTGGTCGCCGCCGCCATCCGCGAGCAGATGAAGCAGGACGGCACCGAGCACGAATGGCTGAGCTTTGCCCCCGTCGAGCGCGATGTGGTGACCGGGCACTTTACCAACATCCGCGCGCGCTGCCTGGAGGACGGCCGCGACATCTTGGACGAGCCCATTCCCGTCACACCCACGCAGCACTACTTTATGGGCGGCGTGTGGGTCGACAAGGACGGCCGCACCTCGATGCCCGAGCTCTACGCCGCGGGCGAGACGGCCTGCAACGGCGTTCACGGCAAGAACCGCCTAGCTTCTAACAGCCTGCTCGAGTCCCTAGTCTGGGGTCGCCGCGCTGCTTGGCGTATGCGTACCGGCGAGTCGCTTGCCGTGGAGCAGGCGGGCGAGCCCGCGCTCGATGGACGCCATCGCGCCCTGAGTTCCGATATCCTTGCAATCGATGATCTGGCCCGTGCCGCCGGCACGCAGGCCGTGGAGGAGTAGGCCATGAATCCCATTACCATGAAGCTCGTCGTCGATGATCTGATTTTGCAGGCTCTGCGCGAGGACATTACCTTTGAGGACGTGAGTACGGCGAGCGTGTGCCCCACGGCGCGCCCCGCTACCGTTGAGCTCATCGCCAAGGCCGACGGCATTATCGCCGGCCTGGACGTATTCGCCCGCACCTTTGAGCTGCTGGATCCGCAGAGCTCGGTGCTGTTTGATGTTGCCGACGGTGACGAGGTGCACGCTGGCGATCACGTGGGCCAGGTGCGCGGAGACGCGCGCGTGCTGCTTTCGGGCGAGCGTGTGGCGCTCAACTACCTGCAGCGCATGAGCGGTATCGCTACTTACACGCATCGGATGGCGGCTGCGCTCGAGGGCACCAAGACCGTGCTTGTCGACACGCGCAAGACCACGCCGGGCATGCGCGTCTTCGAGAAGGCTGCGGTCGAGATCGGCGGCGGCAGCAATCACCGCTACAACCTGTCGACGGCCGTTATGCTCAAGGACAACCACATCGACGCCGCCGGCGGCGTGGCACGCGCAATCGAGATGGCGCGCGCCCATGCGTCGTTTACCACGACGGTCGAGATTGAGTGCGAGAACCTGGACATGGTGCGCGAGGCCGTGGAGGCCGGCGCCGATATCATCATGTTCGACAACATGACCCACGACGACATGGCTGCCGCAATCGAGCTTATCGCCGGCCGCGCCAAGACCGAGTGCTCGGGCAACGTGGATGCCAGCAATATCCGAGCGCTCGCCGACCTGGGCGTTGACTTTATTAGCTCGGGGGCGTTGACGCACTCTGCGCCGATCCTCGACCTCTCGCTTAAGCACCTGCGTCTGCTGGACGGTAAATAATGGACGCCCGCGAGCGTCGCCGTGCCATCATGGGCGTACTTGAGGGGGCCACGGAGCCCGTTTCGGGCAGCGCGCTTGCCCGCGAGGTGGGTGTGAGCCGCCAGGTCGTGGTGCAGGACATTGCCCTGCTGCGCGCCGACGGACACGATATCGTCGCCACCAATCGCGGCTATGTGCTACAGGAGGCGGCGAGCAGCCCGGCTGTGCCCACGCGTCTGGTCAAGGTTCGCCACGGCGTGGAGCAGGCGGGCGATGAGCTCACGAGCATCGTCGACGCGGGCGGCGCCGTGCTCAACGTGATCGTCAATCACCGCGTGTACGGCAAGATCACGGCCGACCTGGACATCCGCAATCGTCGCGATGTTGAGCGCTATCTGCACGATATCGAGAGCGGCAAGAGCTTTCCGCTACTAACGGTGACGAGCGGCTATCACTTCCACCGCATTGCGGCAGAAGACGAGCAAACTCTCGACGAGATCGAGGCCATGCTCAAGGAAAAGGGCTATCTGGCAGATCTGATGCCCTACGAAGATGACCTGTCCTAGTAACGACGAATGCAAAAGGAGGCCTCCGCGGCGATGCGGGGGCCTCCTTTTTGTGCACGGTGTACTTGTGAGTGTGCAAGTGGGGGAGTTGTTACTCCTCGACGATCTCGGTGATCGCGCCGGCGGGGCAAGCGTCCTGGCAAGCGCCACAGGCGACGCAGGAATCCTCGTCAGCGACGGTAGCGACGTCCTGGAGCTCCAGAACGCCAGCGGGGCAGGAGTCGACGCAAACGCCACAAGCGATGCACTCGTCGGCATCAATTACGGGATGAGCCATGGTAGTTTCCTCTCTGTTGACCGACGCTACAGGCGATGCGCGCCGGTTTGATTCGGGCAAAAACATACCACGGGAGCGACCGTTTGCAATACCCTCTGACCGGCATCTTCATACCGTTCGCCGAGTATGCCACGGCTTACTAAAAAACACGCAGGTGGCGCCGTTGAGCTGCGCAAATGTTAGCTAAAGGTGACTTGAAATAAAGGGCGATTGAGCGAGCTTGCGGAAAGCGTATCCCATTATTCGGCCGAGAAACGGGTCGTAGTTTCCGGTTGAGCCACTGGCGGAAACTACGACCCGGAATTTGCATTCAAAACGGGTCGCACTTTCCGGTTGAGCGCTCAATCGGAAACTGTGTCCCAGAATTCGCTCTCAGGCCGGGACACACTTTCCGGTTGGAGCTCCACGGGAAACTGCATCCCGGAATCGACGCTCAAAGTGGGTCGCGCTTTCCCCGGGGCAGCCCCAAAGCCCCCCTGCGCGGCTCCAGCCTCAAACCTCAGCCATCTCTACATAGATCTCGATAGATCTGCTTAGAACTCAAACAGCACATCTACCTGCGCCTTTGAGAACCTAAACTCTCAGAGATAAGAAATCTTATATGAATTGACTTAGATTTTGTATATTCCGACCCATAAGGGGATACACTACATCCTGAAAGACAAGCCGAAGCGCTGCGCGACAGACCGTCGAGGCGGCGCGAACGCAAAAGAGAGAGGGAATTTCTAATGAGTAAGATTCTTGGTATCGACCTTGGTACTACTAACTCCGCTATGGCCGTCCTCGAGGGCGGTTCTCCGACCATTATCGTGAACGCCGAGGGCGACCGCACCACCCCGTCCGTTGTTGGCTTCCGTGCTGACGGCGACCGTGTCGTGGGTAAGGCCGCTAAGAACCAGGCTGTCACCAACCCCAAGAACACCGTGTTCTCCATCAAGCGCTTCATGGGCCGCAAGTACTCCGAGTGCACCTCCGAGATCAAGACCGTGCCGTATGAGGTCAAGGAGGGCCAGGGTGGCCGTGCCGTCGTCGACATCGAGGGCAAGGATTACACCGCCGAGCAGGTGAGCGCCATGACGCTCGCAAAGATGAAGGCCGACGCCGAGAAGTATCTGGGCGAGACCGTCACCGACGCCGTCATCACCGTCCCGGCCTACTTCAACGACGCCCAGCGTCAGGCCACCAAGGATGCCGGTAAGATCGCCGGCCTCAACGTCAAGCGTATCGTCAACGAGCCGACCGCTGCCGCTCTTGCCTATGGCCTGGACAAGCAGGGCACCGACCAGCGCATCCTGGTCTTCGACCTGGGTGGCGGCACCTTCGACGTCTCCATCCTCGACCTCGCCGACGGCGTGTTTGAGGTTCTGTCCACTTCGGGCGACAACCACCTGGGCGGCGACGACTGGGATCAGCGCGTCATCGACTGGATGGCCGACAAGTTCCAGCAGGAGAACGGCGTCGATCTGCGTCAGGACCCCATGGCCCTGCAGCGTCTGAAGGAGGCTGCAGAGAACGCCAAGAAGGAGCTCTCCGCGGCGCAGCAGTCCACCATTAACCTGCCGTTCATTACCATGAACCAGTCCGGCCCGCTGCACCTCAACTACACGCTGACCCGCGCCGAGTTCGAGAAGATCACCCGCGACCTGCTCGAGCGTTGCAAGCAGCCTGTCACCAACGCCCTGCGCGACGCCAAGCTCAAGCTCTCCGATCTGACCGAGGTCATCCTCGTCGGCGGCTCCACCCGTATGCCCGCTGTCCAGGATCTGGTCAAGACCATGACCGGCAAGCAGCCCAACATGTCCGTGAACCCCGATGAGGTCGTTGCCGACGGCGCTGCCGTCCAGGGCGGCGTGCTCACCGGTGACGTCGAGGGCATCCTGCTGCTCGACGTAACCCCGCTGTCGCTGGGCGTTGAGACCATGGGCGGCATCATGACCAAGATGATCGACCGCAACACCACGATCCCGACCTCCAAGACCGAGGTCTACTCCACCGCAGCCGACAACCAGACCAGCGTCGAGATCAACGTGCTCCAGGGCGAGCGCGAGCTTGCCCGCGACAACAAGTCGCTCGGTAAGTTCCAGCTGACCGGTATCCCGGCTGCCCGCCGCGGCGTGCCGCAGATCGAGGTCACCTTCGACATCGACGCCAACGGCATCGTCAAGGTCTCCGCTAAGGACAAGGGCACCGGCAAGGAGCAGCAGATCACTATCTCCGGCTCCACCGCTCTGTCTGACGACGAGGTCGATCGTATGGTCAAGGACGCCGAGGCTCATGCCGAGGAGGACAAGAAGCAGAAGGAAGAGGTCGAGGTCCGCAACCAGACCGATAGCCTGTGCTACTCCACCGAGCAGACCCTCAACGAGCTGGGCGACAAGGTTTCCGCCGACGTGAAGTCCAAGGCCGAGGCCGCTATCGCCGACGCCAAGAAGGCGCTCGAGGGCTCTGACGTCGAGGCCATCAAGGCCGCTGGCGAGTCCCTGCAGTCCGTGGCCTACGAGCTGGCCCAGGTTGTCTACGCCGACGCTCAGCAGCAGACCGACGGCGCCGCCGGTGCCCAGCCTGCCGACGATGACGTTGTCGACGCCGACTACGAGGTTGTGGACGACGAGGACAAGTAATCATGTCCGCCCGTAAAGCTCGCACGGAGGCGGTTGCCGCTGGCGCCGCCCCCGTTGACTCTGAGGAGAAGGACGTGAAGATTCCCGTAGAGGCCGTCGACGATACCGAGGCCAACGAGGCCGAGGCCGCCGAGGCTGCCGAGAACCAGGTAGAGGATTCCAACAAGGAGGCGACGATGACCGAGGACGAGATGGTGGAAGCCGCTATCCGCGCCGGTGAGGAAGCCGCCGACAACGACTTTAAGCTCAAGTTCGAGCAGGCCCAAAAGGAGCTTGCCGACGTGCGCAACGAACTCGATGCTGCGGCAGAGGCTCAGAAGGCCGCCGAGGACAAGGCAAAGGACGCCACCGAGCGCACCGCCCGTCTGCAGGCCGACTGGGAGAACTTCCGTCGCCGCACCGCCAACGAGCGCATCGCCGAGCGCGAGCGCGCGACCGAGAAGCTCGTCACTGCGCTGCTGCCGGTGGTTGACGATATCGAGCGTGCAATCGACCATGCCCGTAGCCAGGAGCTTTCCGACGATTTTAAGCAGTTCGTCGATGGCGTTGACGCGGTGCATGCCAAGCTGCTTGATGTGTTTGCGCACGAGGGCGTTGAGCCCATCGACCCCAAGGGCGAGGCGTTCGATCCGCTCGAGCACCAGGCCGTGGGGCGTGTCGAGGACGCATCGCAGTACGACGAGACCGTCAACGACGTGTACCAGAAGGGCTACCGCATGGCGGACCGCATCCTGCGCTCCGCGATGGTGACGGTGACCTACGGTGGCGATAAGCGCCCCGCACCGGAGCCCGAAGCGGCGCCCGAGGATGCCGCGGCCGATACGGCCGAGAGCGCCGAGGAGTAATTGAGAAGGGCCCCGGGGCAACACCCGGGGCCCTTTCTGGCCTAGTGCCATATGAAAGCATGAGCCGTCGTCAGCAGTGACGGCGGACGTAACAGGAGAGGAGCTACGATGGCTGCAGGCAAAACCTTCTATGACATCCTGGGCGTATCCAAGAGCGCCTCCGACAAAGAGATCAAGAGTGCGTTTCGCAAGCTCGCGCAAAAATATCACCCCGATGCCGGCGGCGACGAGGCCAAGTTTAAGGAGATCAGCGAGGCCTACGAGACGCTTTCGGACGAGAAGAAGCGCAAAGAGTACGACCAGATGCTCATGTTCGGCGGCATGCCGGGCGCGGGCGGCGCGTATAGCGGTGGCTACGGCGCCGGTGCCGGCGCGAGCGGCTGGGGCGACATCTTCGACAGCATCTTTAGCGGCAACGGCGCCTGGGGCAGCGATTGGGGCTCGGGCTTTGCCGGGGCTGCGGGCGCTGCCGGTGCGGGCGCGGGCCGCAACCGCGCGCGCAAGGGCGGCGACCTGTCGCTGACTGTCGACGTAACGGCCGAGGACGCGTTTCGCGGCGTGACGCACAAGGTTACCTACCGCATTCCCTCGACGGGCGAGCAGCAGACCATCACGGTCTCGGTGCCCGCGGGTGCGGTCGACGGCGGCAAATTGCGTTACAAGCGCCGTGGCGAGTACGGCGTTGCCGGAGGCGAGCGCGGCGACCTGGTCGTGACCACGCACGTGGAGGAGCACCCGCTGTTTAAGCGCAAAGGCGCCGATGTGACCATGGAGGTACCGGTCTCGGTCTACGAGGCGGCGCTCGGCTGCACGGTGGACGTGCCCACGCCCGGTGGCGCGACGGTTCGTCTGAAGGTGCCCGCTGGCACCCAGACGGGCAAGAAGTTCCGCTTTAAGGAGATGGGTGCGCCCGACGTAAAGCATCGCGGCCGCACGGGTGCGCTGCTCGTCGAGATCAAGGTGCAGGTTCCTACGAACCTGTCCGACGATGAGCGCGATGCCATGACCAAGCTGCGCGAGGCCGACACGCGCGATTATCGCGAGAAGGTCAACCGTTACAAGGCGACGTTCTAGGGCGGTCGTGGCGCACGCCCGCGCCCGCGGGCTTATGATGGACGATAACGAGACGGAAAGGGGTCAGGTAGCATGGCCGAGGACAATAGGAACAAACCGCTGTACATGATCAGCGTGGCAGCCGAGCTGACCGGCATGCACCCGCAGACTCTGCGCGTCTACGAGTCCAAGGGCCTGGTGAACCCCCAGCGCTCGGGCGGCAACACGCGCCTGTATTCGCGTGCCGATATCGAGCGCCTGGAGCTCATCAACCAACTGACCGACGAGGGCATCAACCTCGCCGGCGTGGTGCGCATCCTCGATATGAAGGAGCGTGCCGAGGAACGTGAGCGCGAGAACGAAAAGCTCCGCGCCCGCGTGCGCCAGCTCGAGGACGAGCTGCACGAGTACAAGATGCAGAAGAAGATCACCGCCCTGGCCCCGCGCGACGGCTCAGTCAACCCCGAGCAGGTCATGCGCAAGCTGCTAGGCGCGGGAACCGATCTTTAGTTACGGCGGCTCTACGACGCAAATCCTAACAATATGAGAGTGGATAATCTCCCATTTTTGGTCCGCTTGAGGGCTAGAAACGGGGGATTATCCACTCCCATTTTTGGCTGGCGCTTGGGGACGTTCCTTTTAATATGAGCAGGACATTGTCAAGAGGCAAAATCGGGCCTGGCCCCAACGATATGGGGTCAGGCCCTCTCCCTATATCAACCCGTCCGCGGCGACCTCGGCGTGTCTTCCCGACGCTCGTCTTTGCAGTTTAATATCCGCCCGTGGCGATCTCTCGCTGGGCAATCCGTTGCTACGGCTGAGGCTTCTTCGTCGAACCGACAGTCTGTGCACGCGTGTGGCGCCCTGGGCGCTCGCAGAAAAGGGACCTGAGGTTCGCCTCAACGGCTTCGGATCAAACCGCTTCCGGGGTGATCGGCTTATGTGCGGGGGACCGCCCCCCCCTACGCCTCCTCGGCCATGAGGCCGACCGCCCACACCCAGCAGGCGAGCTCGCGCGCCGTGGCCACGTTCGCCTTGTTGCCGTGGACCCCGCGCGCGAGCAGCGCCTCCCGCCTCTCGACCAGCCTCCGCACGCCCTTGGCGGCATGCCTGCGGGCGACCCGGTCCGGGGCCTGGCCCTTGGCGAGGTCCTTCGGCCGCCCCGAGCACGTCAGGTAGTGCCACGCGGCCTCGACCAGCGCCTTCCTCAGGTGTTTGTTGCCCGCCTTGGTGATCGCGCCCCTGCGGTCGCTCTCCCCGCTGGAGTGCTCGGAGGGCGTCAGGCCGACCCATGCGGCGAACGACCGGGCGTTCCTGAACCTCGAGAACTCGCCGGCCTCGAACACGAGGTCGGCGGCGGACGCGGTGTCGACGCCCTTGAGGCAGCGCAGGGAGTCGACCCTCCTCCTCCACCTGGGCTTGCGGGCCTCGGCCTCGACGAGCCCCTCGAGCCTCGCCTTGTCCTCCGCCGCCCGCCTGACCGCGTCGACGTAGTAGGCGAGCACGTCGTTGTCGGCCCCCTCCGCGAACCTTATCGACTCGATCCAGGACCAGTGCGCCCGGGTCCAGTTGCCCTTCCTGCGGCCGGTGGGCGTCCTCTCGTCGAAGGCGAGCCCGTGCCTGAGCAGGAACTTGGAGAGCCGCTGCTTCGAGCGCGAGAGGTCGTCCCTCGCGTCCTCGAGCGCCCTGGTCAGGTCGCGGGCGGCCTCGCACTCGTCGTCGGGGACCCACACCTCGACCACGTTGCCGACCGACAGCATGCGGGCGAGGAACTCGGCGTCGTTGCGGTCGTTCTTCCTGCGCCTGTCCGCGCTGGGCTTGATCATCTTCGAGACGGCGCCGACCACGCAGTCGACCCCCAGGCCGGAGAGCCTCTTCTGCAGGTCGAACCCCGTGACCCCGGACTCGTACACGCACCTGGCCCTGGGGTCCACGGAACGGACCCACTCCGCGACGGCGCCGGCGTCGTAGCCGAAGGTCGCGCAGCGCACCTCCCCGGTCATGACGTCGAGGGAGACGGCCTTTATCGAGCGGGCGTGGACGTCGAGGCCGACGAAGGTGGTAGTATCGAGCATGGGAGCCCCTTCCATGAATGCGGCGTGGCCGCCGCGGCTGAATTAGACACTCACCATTGTCGGCCTAATCCGCGGTCTTTCATGCAGCAGGGGCTCTCAATGTTTTTATGTCCTGCTCATATCGTCTCTGCCGGCAGTTTGGGACACTCCTTGTCAAGAGAGTGATGCAAGGGGGGCTCGTCCTCTACTTTACTGAGATAAAGTGAACGTGTAGATTCGCAACCCACTCGCAACCGTTCTATGGCACGATATTGAACGAATGTATGCTATGCGCCCGAGCCTTTCGGGCAGAGTGGGAGACAGTATGGTTAAGCTGTACGAGGACGGCATCTACCTGCGCGGTGGCAGCGAGGTTGTGCCTGCGGCCGAGGCTGCCGAGCGCGGTATTACGCAGACGCCCGAGGATGCCAAGCGTGGCACCATCGCGTATTCGATCCTTCGGGCACACAACACGTCCGGCGACCCCGAGGCGCTCAAGATTCGTTTCGATGCCATGGCGAGCCACGATATCACCTTCGTCGGCATCATCCAGACGGCGCGCGCCTCGGGCATGGAGCAGTTCCCGCTGCCCTACGTGCTCACCAACTGCCACAACTCGCTGTGCGCCGTGGGCGGCACCATCAACGAGGACGACCACGTCTTTGGTCTCTCGGCTGCCAAGAAGTACGGCGGCATCTTCGTCCCGCCGCACATCGCCGTCATCCACTCCTTTATGCGTGAGAACTTCGCCGGTTGCGGCAAGATGATCTTGGGCTCCGACTCGCACACCCGCTACGGCGCCCTGGGCACCATGGCCGTGGGCGAGGGCGGCGGCGAGTTGGCCAAGCAGCTGCTGCGCGACACCTACGATGTCGCCTATCCCGGCGTTGTCGCCATCTACCTCACGGGCGCCCCGCGCCCCGGCGTTGGCCCGCACGACGTGGCGCTCGCCATCATCCGTGCCGTCTTTGCCAAGGGCTACGTCAAGAACAAGGTCATGGAGTTCGTGGGCCCGGGCATCGCGAGCATGACGACCGACTACCGCAACGGCGTCGATGTCATGACCACCGAGACCACCTGCCTGTCGAGCATTTGGGCCACCGACGAGGACACACACGCATTTTTGACCATGCACGGCCGCGGCGACGACTACCGCGAGCTCAAGCCCGCCGATGTCGCCTACTACGACGGCTGCGTCGAGGTCGATCTGTCGAGCATCAAGCCCATGATCGCGCTGCCGTTCCATCCTTCCAACGGCTTCGAGATTGACGAGCTCAACGAGAACCTCGAGGACATCCTGCATGAGGTGGAGCTCGAGGCCGCCAAGATCGGCGAGGGCAAGACGCACTTTAGCCTGCTCGACAAGATCGTCGACGGCAAGCTGCACGTGCAGCAGGGCGTTATCGCCGGCTGCTCGGGCGGTAACTACGACTCCGTGGTTCAGGCCGCCCGCGTGCTCAAGGGCGCCAACACCGGCTGCGGCGAGTTCTCGCTGTCGGTCTACCCCACGAGCCAGCCCGTGGCACTCGAGCTTACACGCCGCGGCTATATCTACGATCTTATGGAGGCCGGCGCGATCGTGCGCACGGCATTCTGCGGCCCGTGCTTCGGCGCCGGCGACACACCCGCCAACAACGGCCTGTCCATCCGCCACACCACGCGCAACTTCCCCAACCGCGAGGGTTCCAAGCCGGGCAATGGCCAGCTGAGCGCCGTGGCCCTGATGGACGCTCGCTCCATTGCGGCGACGGCTGCCAACGGCGGCGTCCTGACGCCGGCGACCGACCTGCCTAAGGAGACTTGGGACGAGGCCTGCGAGTACACCTTTGACGACGCGCCGTACAAAAAGCGTGTGTACTGGGGCTTTGGCAAGGCGGAGCCTGCCGACGAGCTGGTCGAGGGTCCCAATATCAAGCCGTGGCCCGCGATGGAGCCTCTCGGCGACGATATCCTGCTCAAGGTGTGCTCCAAGATCATGGACCCGGTCACCACGACCGACGAGCTCATTCCCTCGGGCGAGACGAGCTCCTTCCGCTCCAACCCGCTGGGTCTGGCCGAGTTTACGCTCAGCCGCCGCGACCCGGCCTACGTGGGCCGTTCCAAGGAGGTCGACGCCGTGGAGAAGCGCCGCGTTGCCGGCGAGGCCGCGGGCGACCTGGCGGCGCTCGATGCCGAGCTCGCTGGTGTGTTTGAGGCGCTGGCCGGCGCGGGTGTCGCTGCCGATGCCAAGGCGACCGAGTACGGCTCCATGCTCTATGCCAAGAAGCCCGGTGACGGTTCCGCCCGCGAGCAGGCCGCGAGCTGCCAGCGCGTAATTGGCGGCCTGGCCAACATCGTCCACGAGTACGCCACCAAGCGCTATCGCTCCAACGTGATGAACTGGGGCATGGTGCCCTTCCAGATGGAGGCCGAGCCCAACTTTGAGGTGGGCGACTACGTCTTTGTGCCGGGTATCCGTGCTGCGCTCGATGGCGACCTGAAGGACATCGCCGCCTACGTGGTGCGCGCCGACGGCACGGTCGAGCAGATTGAGCTTTACATTGCCGATATGACGGCTGAGGAGCGTGCCATCGTCAAGGCCGGCTGCCTGATCAACTACAACAAGTTCAAGGCCGCTGCCGAGTAACGCACATACTTGTCCGCCCCGGTTATACCTTTCCCTGCCGCTCACGCGCTTCGCGAGGGTCGCGTCAGAGAAAGGTATAACCGGGGCTACTTGTTAAGTGCTGCTCGTTGGGTCTTGAGGGCGCTAAAATCGAGGTTGCAACTCTCCTCTATGGGGGAGTGCGCCTTTGTTCATATGCTATCTAGAATTGACAGTATGAAGTTGGCGCTTTAAAGTGAGCTCAAAACACTCTCGTTTGTGGAGTTGAAGATGAAGCGTTGCACTTCTGTTTTGTTGCTGTTGGTGGCTTGCGTCGTCGCTGCTGCGGGCGTGGTCCTATTTGGCTCGCTTATCTTCTATGGGCCGAGTGGGGTTGAGCAGACGGTTGAGATGGCGTCCCTTGTTGCATCGATGCCCGGGCAAATGATTTCGGACGTTACAAAGCCCGATGAGATAACGCTCGATATCGAGGAAACGCCGGGCATTCTAAGCATAAGCAACTACCCCATGATTGAACTTGGCTCGTCTCGCTATACCAAGGACGAGAAGTTGTCCCGACAGGCGCTGGACTTGCTAAACGGGCGTTCGTTCAAACGCTGGGACGGTTGGGATGCCTATGAGCGCCGACGTGGTTCTGTGAACGGTGGCTACTATACAACGCTGAAGTTGTATTCATCTGATGGCAAACTGATGCGCACCGTTAACTACAATCCGGAATACGCAAAAGCCGGAGGTGGGGACGGCGTCTATATCCAAGATGGCGGCGTGACCTACATTCTTGAAGGCGACCAGCAGCAGGTGATCGATTTTTTGGATCGTTGCGTGATGGACGCGTACGACCAGACCTGCCTGCCCGACCCGCAGACTGCACGCGATGGTGGATCTGCTCGTACATGGCTATTCGAGGATGAGATGCCCTGGACCGCCGAATCGGGAAGCACGGGCTCGGCAAAAGAGTAGAGAACGCGACCACCACAAAGGTGCCCCTTTGCGGTGGTTTTCAGTCTGTCTCGATCTGTAACATCTGGGCCGTTAAAAGTGGGCTTGGTGTTGCAGATTTAGATTATCGATTCGGGTGTCTTCTGTTTATCTCGATCTGTAACAGGTGGACCCTTATTTGCCGAGTAGTTGTTACAGATTTAGACAAACGGGCGCTGCCGATCATTTCATCTCAATCTGTAACATCTGGGGTCAAAAACGGCCGCTAGATGTTACAGATCGAGACAGATGAGCGCCGGAGTCGAAAATCACCACAAAGGTGCCTGTCCCCTTTGTGGTGGTGGGGGGGCGGGCTCGATGTTATTGTGATCGCTGGGCAGCATTTTAATGAATGTCTCTACAGGATTTCATCTGGGGTGGCGGGTTTGGTTGTTTTGGGGATGCCGAGTTTGGACGACGCGAAATCGTCAACATTGTCCTTAATTCCGTCTTTGGTGTAGACGGTGACCATATAGGTGCTGTGTCCGAATTCGCTCTTGTCGCGTGTTGCCCAGGCCTGCCAGTAGGCGGCCCCACTTCGCCCTTCGATTTTTCCGACACGGCGGAGTTCTGTTCGCTTTAATTTCTGGTTGCTATAGATGGTTCGACCGTCCTCCTCGGTGAGCCCGCACTGTCCAAGCATCTTGTCGAGGACTTGGTTCATGTGGCGCTCATCGGTGTTTGGTGCGTAGTCGTAGGCGAGGGTGATGGAGTCGAGTGGCTGGTCGTCGATCAGATAGTTTAGCGCCTGAGGTTCAAGGCAGAAATGGGGGGAGCATCCGTCGATCTGACCGAGCAGTGGCAACTTTGACTGCCAAAATCCGGTGGGAATTCTATCTTCGTAAAACACGCCGCGGCAGACAAAGGAGAGCGAGGTGGCACGCGAGCCGGCGTCGATCATCCCGCAAAGATCGAAGGGCGAGGCGATACCAAAAGAAAAGGGCGTGATGACGATAAGGAAGAGCATCACGATGGGTATGGCGAGAATGGCGATGACGTTGCGGCCGGTGGAATGAGACGGCTTCATATGCGCTCCTCGAGACAAAGATCTGTTGAGGATAGGCAGAAATGGATATGTTCAGAGAACAATTCAAGTTTAATCTCATGGCGCGAGATGGTCGACCGTTAGCGTCGAAAACCACCACAAAGGTGCCTGTCCCCTTTGTGGTGGTGAGGAGCGCGCGGCTTCTTTTGGTAATAGTGTTAGCTGGCGGTATCATTAGTGCAGGTGGCGAAGGTTTGCATTGTGGGGTGTTTTGCCGTGAGCCGTTCTGCCCGTATTGGATTGATTGTCTTGGCGCTTGCGATCGCTGTGGTTGGCGCGGGCGCTGTCGGTATGGCATTTCTACCTGCTGCGGTGACGGAGCCGTTGGTCAAGCCTGTGGCTCAATCTGTCGAACTTCTGACCGGCGACGACAAGCCCGAGACCATTACCGTTGATTTTGATGAGCAGCCGGCTGTGCTGGGTATTAGCAATTATCCGAGTATTCAGCTTGGGGCCATGCGCTATACCACGGATACAAGCCTGATCGATAGGGCGTCCGAGCTACTCAAGGGCAAAACATTTAAGCGTTGGTACGGATATGCGTCCTATCGGGCAAAAGCGAACGACATGGTTGGCGGATGCCACTCTTCCATCGAGCTGGACACTGCAAACGGCGCAAAGTTATGTGATGTCTCGTACGATCCGGGTTACGAGGGCAATGAGGGTCCGGGTATTTACATCATGGCCGGCGATGCAGCATATGTCATGGAGGGCGACCAGGCCGAGCTCAACGATTTTATGGGTCAGTGTATCCAAGATGCCTATGAACAGACCTGCTTGCCCGACCCGCAGACTGCACGCGATAGTGGGTCTGCCCGTATATGGCTCTTCGAGGATGAGATGCCCTGGAGCGGCGAATCGGGAAGCACGGGTTCGGCAAGTAAATAGAGACTGCAACCACCACAAAGGTACCCGTCCCCTTTGTAGTGGTTTGTATGTCGTGGGAACACTCAGAAAATCTTATATATAGAGACTTAGATTTGTGTATAAGATCGTGCAAAGCTGGCAACAATACTTCTCGAACAACGTGAAGCCGCCCCGTAGGGCGGCCGCCCCAAGAGAGGTGATTCCATGAGAATCGATAAACTAGCTATGACGTCGCGCGAGGCGCTGCAGACCGCCATGAGCACGGCTGCCGATGCACAGGCCGGCGCGGTGGAGCCGATTCACCTGCTGTCTGCCCTGCTCGGTGCCGGCGAGCGCAATATCTCCGTGATCATAGAGCGTATCGGTGCCGACCCGGCCCAGCTCGCACGCTCCACACAAGATGCCATCGACCGCGCGCCCAAGGTTTCGGGCGAGGGTCAGCAGATGGGCCTGTCCAACGAGCTCGTCCGCGTCATCGAAAAGGCCGAGAAGAAGGCCACCAAGATGGGCGACAGCTTTGTGGTGACCGAGCATCTGCTGATGGCGCTTGCCGAGGACAAGGGCGAGGCCGGCCGCGTTCTGCGCGACGCCGGCGTCACCAAGGAGCGCATCGAGCAAGTCTACGAGGAGCTGCGCGGCGATGACCGCGTGACGTCTGCCGAGGACAAGACGCAGTTTGAGGCACTGGAGCAGTACGGTCGCAACATCTGCGACCTTGCCCGCGCCGGCAAGCTCGACCCGGTCATCGGCCGTACCGATGAGATTCGCCGTACCATCCAGGTCCTGTCCCGCCGCACCAAGAACAACCCCGTGCTCATTGGTGAGCCGGGCGTCGGTAAAACGGCCATCGTCGAGGGCATCGCCCAGCGTATCGTGGCCGGCGACGTGCCGAGCACGCTGCGCGACCGTGACCTCATCGAGCTCGACATGAGCGCGCTGGTCGCCGGCGCCAAGTACCGCGGCGAGTTCGAGGACCGCTTGAAGGCCGTGCTCAAGGAGGTACAGAAGTCCGAGGGCAAGGTCATCCTGTTCATCGATGAGCTCCACACCATCGTGGGCGCGGGTGCCACCGAGGGCTCCATGGACGCCGGCAACATCCTGAAGCCGGCGCTTGCCCGTGGTGATCTGCACGCGATCGGCGCGACTACGCTCGACGAATACCGCAAGTACATCGAGAAGGACGCGGCGCTCGCCCGTCGTTTCCAGACCGTGATGGTCTCCGAGCCCACCGTCGAGGACACCATCTCGATCCTGCGTGGCCTCAAGGAGAAGTACGAGATCTTCCACGGCGTGCACATCACCGATAGCGCGCTCGTGGCGGCTGCCGACCTCTCCGATCGCTATATCGCCGACCGCTTCCTGCCCGACAAGGCCATCGACCTGGTCGATGAGGCGGCAAGCCGCCTGCGCATGGAGCTCGACAGCATGCCGGTCGAGATCGACGCCACCACACGTCAACTCACCCAGCTGCAGATCGAAGAGCAGGCACTCATGAAGGAGACCGACGACGCCTCCAAGGAGCGTCTGGAGGCCCTGCGTCAGGAGATTGCCGAGGTCCAGGAAAAGCTCAATGTGCAAAAGGCTGGCTGGCTCAACCAAAAGAACGCCATCGACCACGTGCAGGAGCTTAAGGGCCAGCTTGACGAGGCCAAGAGCGAAGAGGAGCGTGCAACGCGCAACGGCGACCTGGGCCGTGCGTCCGAGCTGCGCTTCTCCGTGATTCCGGGTCTGCAGCAGCAGATTCAGGATTCCGAGGCTGCGCTCGAGGCACAAAAGCAGCAGGACGGCGAGGGCCTCAACGAGCAGGTGACCTCCGACGAGATCGCCGAGGTCGTGAGTGCCTGGACCGGCGTGCCCGTGTCCAAGATGATGCAGGGCGAGCTCGACAAGCTGAAGGGCCTGGAGGGCGAGCTGCATAAGCGCGTCATCGGTCAGGACGAGGCCGTCTCCGCCGTCGCCGCGGCTGTGCGTCGCAGCCGTGCGGGCCTCTCCGATCCGGACAAGCCCATCGGCAGCTTCTTCTTCCTGGGCCCCACTGGCGTGGGCAAGACCGAGCTCGCCAAGGCGCTTGCCGAGTGCCTGTTCGACGACGAGCGCGCGCTCGTGCGTATCGACATGTCCGAGTACATGGAGAAGTTCAGCGTCCAGCGTCTGATCGGTGCGCCCCCGGGATACGTGGGTTACGACGAGGGCGGCCAGCTCACCGAGGCCGTGCGCCGTCGTCCCTACTCCGTGATCTTGCTCGACGAGATGGAGAAGGCCCATCCGGATGTCTTTAACGTGCTGTTGCAGGTGCTCGACGACGGCCGTCTGACCGATGGCCAGGGTCGCCAGGTGTCCTTCAAGAACACGATTATCATCATGACGTCCAACGTGGGCTCCAAAGCCATCGCCGATTTGTCCGGTAAGGACGAGGAGGAGATGCGCCATCAGGTCGACGCTGCCATGGCTCAGACCTTCCGCCCCGAGTTCCTCAACCGTATCGACGATATCGTGGTGTTCCATCCGCTCGGCATGGCGCAGATCGAGAAGATCGTCGACATCCAGCTTGCCGACGTCCGCGCACGCCTGGCCAAGGAGCGCATGACGCTTGCCATCACCCCGGCGGCCAAGCAGATGCTCGCCGTGGGCGGCCTGGACCCCGTGTTCGGTGCCCGTCCGCTCAAGCGTCTGGTCCAGCGCGAGGTCGTGGATGCCATCGCCGCCGCCATCATCGACGGCACGGTGCGCGAGGGCGATCAGGTGACGGTCGATGCCGACAAGGACGGCGGCTTTACCGTCGTGTGCGACAACACGCCGGCGGCCACCTACGAGGTTCCCGACGCCGAGTAGATTTATGGGACATGCCTTAAAATCTGCCAGCAGTCTCTAAACGCCAAGGGCGGCGGATCCAATTGGGTCCGCCGCCCTTTTTCGTGCGACAATCGATGATGTTGAACATGAGTACATGGCAAGGAGCTATGCAGATGAAAGACGAGAACAAGACGAATGCACCGGCGACCGATGCCGCACCCAAGCCTGCGCCTAAGCCGGCGCCTAAGCCGCGCGACCCCTATATCCGTGCCGAGAACGAGGACGACGACGGCTACGACCCCTACAGCGACCGACGACCCGAGCGCGAGCCGATGTTCGAAGCCGATCCGTGGCGCTGAGCGCCACCCAAAAGGCCACCAATAAGTTGCGGTGAAATAGGGGATGTTTTGCGGTTTGACCAGCAAAAACAATCCCTATTTCACCGCAACTGCGTTAGGGATTTTTCTGCAGGGGGAGGGTAGTCAAAAAGCCCCGTCCCAAATTGACTGCCCGGGGAGTCGCATTCGAGCTCGGTTGTCCTCTTAGCCACTCGATATCCTTCGGAGCAATAATAGTGAAAAAACTTGCTTAAGTGTTAATCAAGCTACACACAATCTTGCTCTCTAATTAATCAAGAATCAGTATAATTTTGATTAGCTAGAGAGCAAGATTGGAGAATCATGGCATTCAACGACTTGATCGCCCAGAAAATAAAGGACTTTGAACAGCAGGGGGTTCCGCAGGTCTTTGAGCGAGATCTTGATCTGGAAAACCCACAGGAGCCAAAGCGCGACAACATCGTAAATGTGGTTGTGGGGGCCCGCCGTTGTGGAAAGACGTATCGCCTGTATCAGGAGATGCAGCGGCTTCAGAGCCGGGGCGTCGAGCTTGACCGGATGCTTTACTTTAATTTTGAGGACGAGCGCTTGCGCCCGTATGAGTCATCGCTGCTGGCGGACGTGCTCGACACGTTCTATGCGCTGTATCCTGCTGCTCGAACCGAGGGCGCTTACATTTTCTTTGACGAGATCCAGGAAATTCCCGAATGGGGTGCGTTTCTGCGGCGTGTAGTCGATACGGAGAAAGCGACCGTCTATGTGACGGGATCTTCTTCCAAGATGCTGTCCTCAGAGCTTAAGAGCGAGTTCAGGGGTCGTTCTCTTATACGGGAGCTTTTTCCGTTGAGTTTTTCGGAATACGTTCGGTATAAGACGGGGAGCGTTTTCGAGCCAGATGCGACCTTTTCCCCAAGCGATGCAGCGCTGCTTCGACATCATCTGATCGGATATCTTGAACGAGGGGGATTCATCGCGACGCTTGAGCAGACGCCCGCAGACGCGATTCAGCTGCTACAGGAATATGCTTCGCGAACGGTCGCTATGGACGTCATTGAGCGTTACGACGTCAAGAACCCTCGCCTGGCATCGCTGTTCTTGACGCGGTGTATGGCATCTTCGGGACGAGAGCTGTCGGTGAACAAAGTGTACAACGAGTTCAAGAGCAGGCAGATACCCGTCAGTCGTAATTCGCTCAGCGACTTACTTGAGTATTATGAGGATGCCTACCTGCTGTTCTCCGTGCCGGAGTTCACGCGTTCACTGGCAAATAACATGCGGTCTGCGTCTAAGGTCTACGCTGTCGACCCTGCGATGTTTGGAGCATTCTCTCCCGCATCAGCATTGGACCAGGGCCAGAGGCTCGAGACCGCAGTGTTCAATGCGCTAAGAAGAAGGACTCCCGCGGTGAGGACCGGCTCGGTCTGCCGCCTGCTGATCAAAGAGAAGAGCAAAAGCCATGAGGTGGACTTTGTGGCTGGGGACGCACTTCTCATGCGGGCTTATAGCCTGATTCAGGTGAGTGTGGATATGGCAAGTGAGAAAACGCGCGAGCGCGAAATTGCCGCGCTTGATGCCTCGATGGCCCAGTTCGATCTTGGCGAGTCGGCAATCGTTACCATGGATGAGCAGGCCGATATTCCATGCGAGCACGGTGCGGTACACGTTGTGCCCGCATGGAAGTGGCTCCTTGCCTAATCATCTACGGATCTGTGGGGCCAGGACCTCCTGGCCCCTTTATCACGGTTGGGGAGCACCATGATGCGCCCGGCTAGTCTTGGGCTTTGATGCTCGGCATCAGAATCTGGGCGAGGTAGTCGCATTCGAGCTTGGTGGCGGCGTCGGCCTTGCCGTCTTTGCCGACCAGCACGTTCTTGATCTGGCTATAGGTGTAGCGGTTGCCGGTCGTGAGCTCGACAAGCTCAATCGCCGTATCCATGGGGTAGGTCGACACGGGGTCTTGCGTCCGTCCGTTGATGGTCTGGGGCACCACGTACGGATAGACGGGGCCGCTGGCGTAGACGGTGTAGCCGTTGCCGAGGTTTGCCGCACCCAAAACCGCGTCGCCCTCATCGGGCGTAAAGCTCTCGCCCTCGCGCACCGCGACGAGCGTCACGAGCGGTGTGTTGGTGTCGCCGTCCAGATAAATGCACAGCGTGCTGCCGTTTTGCCAAGTCGCGACTTTGCCGTACCACTCAACGGGAATATCGAGCTGATACAGGTCCGTTGCCTTATGTCGAGCATCGGCGTCGCGGGCCGCCTGTGCCTCGCGGGAGCTCACGGCGTTGACGGCGGCGTCACGGCGCGCGGTTGCCGCCTGCTGGAGCACCTTTGCGACCGCGGCGGAGTTCACCCCGCCTTCCGCGGCATACTTGGCAGCGGCATCGATCTGGTCGTCAGTCACCGTGTCGGCTGAAGGTACCTTGAGCTTAAAGGTGGCCTGGGCACTCAAATCCTGCCCATCGCTCTTAATGGTGACCTGCGCCTTGGTGGCCGGGACGGTGTAGATGGTGCCGTCGGCCGCGATGGGGGAGGCGGCAATGGAGAGCGTGTAATCGCCGGGCAGCAGCTTAATGCCACGACCGTGCTCATCAACGTAGAGCGTTTCGCTCACGGAAGAACCGTCGGAATCCTGCCCACTCACCTGCACGGGAATCTTGGAGCCAGTTGAGCAGTCGAGGCCCGCGGCATGCACACCAATCTGCACCGACATCATCGTGTGCGCACTGGCGGCGACAGCGGCATCCTGCTCTTGCCGGTATCCGTTCCAGGCTGCGTAGCCTGCGCCGCCGGCGACGAGCGCGACGGCCACAACGCCGGCAACCATCAGGTTGCGGCGCTTGGGCGACATCTTGCGATGACGAACCTCGGCTTCGCGTGCCGAAGGAACGGACGGTAGGGGAATATCGCCCATGGCGATGGTCTCGTCCACGGCAGGCGCGGAGCCCAGGCCGGGAAGCTCGCGGGTCAGCGAATCTTCGGCCGGCAAGCTGTCGAGCAAGATGGTTTCCTCGCTCGTGTCGGATTCGGGCCGGTCGTCGGCCTCGCATTCGGATTCCTCGTGCCCCGCCTCGTCTTCGGTGGGCGCGGTGCCATCGTCTTTTGCATCCTGATCATCGGGCTGCGCCTCGATTTCCGGCTTATCCCGCACATCAACGCTCGAATCGTCAAACGCAATCTCGGCCAGCGCGATCTGGTCTAGGCTCTCCAGGGCCTCGGCACACGCTTCTGCATCTTGGGCCGCATCCTCTTGGCCCATCGTCTCATCTTTCATATATCCCCCAAGCTCAATATCGGGACAACACTGTACCCAAAAATGGAGCCATATAAAGCGCATGCGAAATATAAGATCCGATTTAACCCGAGCGCATCGTTCAGCCGCATCCTCGCGGCAGCAAAAAGCCCCCGGAACGCGAACGGATCACATTCCGGGGGCTCTGCAATGCGTTGAGTTGCGCGGAGCCGGCTATGCGGCTTCGTACTCAAGCGATGTTTGCGTCAGGTGCGTTACTCGGCGTGCGCGTAATCAACCTTGGCGCGGCGGGCAGTGGCCTTCTCCCAATCGCTGGTGCCCTCAAAGACATCCTGCTTGTAGGGGTTGCGGCCGAGCTTCTTGGCACGGTAGGCGATGTAGATGATCGCGGCGACGTTGGCGACCAGCGCGGCGACCGAGACCGCGGTAGCGGCGCCGGGGTCGAGCGTGGAGTGGGTCACAAAGATGGACTCCTCTTGGAAGTACGGGAACACCTGAGCAAACATGCACCAAATGGCCAGCGTAAAGGCGCGGTTCTGGATCCAGCCGCCCTTGTTCCAGATAAAGGCAGCGACGGTGGGCGCCAGCAGCAGCGCAAAGCCGCAGAACCAGGAGTGGGTGGGCAGGCAGTTGTAGGTGTAGCAGAAGTTCCAGATATCGTAGGCGATGATGTAGACCCAGGTCATGTCGGGCCACAGCATGTCGGTCTGATCCTCGGAGGCGTAGACGCTCCACCAACCGGTCATGCAGAAGATGTTAATGATGCCCGCGATACCGTTGAACACGTTGTTCCAGCCGGCCAGCTGCGTGGCGCCCTCGGAGGTGACCCAGGTGGACTCGCCCAGGACAAAGAAGTGATAGGCGCTCTCAAAGTCAGACACGACGGCGATCATGATGTTGATGGCGACGATCACAAACGGCCACGCGCGGAACCAATGCGCCTTGCCGATCTTGCCCCACTGGTACTTAATGGCAATGAAGCCCCAGCAACCGGCCAGCGCCGCGTACACCTTGGCGTAGTGGAACCAGCTGTTCTGGTACACATGGGTGGGGTTGGTGAGCGCCCACTCGGCACCCTGCGAAACGCCGACGGCGATGGCGACGCAGTAGATGGTCATGGCCAGCGGAGCCACGCCAAAGATGATGGCCGCGCCGAGCTTGGTGCGGCGGCCGACCTCGTTGAGCACGATCAGGCCAATAAAGACCATGGCCCAGCCGGCCCAGTGGATAAGGGTATCGCTACCCCAAACATCGAACAGCATGCTGCTCTCCTTTCACACGCCCGCGGCCCCTCTTCTGATCGCGGGCAGTTTGGCCAAATGTCGTCAGTTCTGGGGCTTGCGCTCCGGATACTTGGCGGTATAGCCCTCGATGTGGAGTGTCGAGGCGATGATTTCCTTGACCGTCTCGTCGGGCACATCGGGGTGCGTGCGGATATACATCAACAACCCCATGATGAGGGTGTAGAACGTCTCGTAGACATGGTCGATGCGTAGCTCATGATGGGCGGCAAAATCCACCACGGTGGTGTCGCAGATATACTGCGCCACACGCTGGACCACGTTGTGCAAAAAGCCGCCGTAGAGCGCGCCGCTGCTTGAGGTGAGCGTACTCGGCAGCTCGTGGCCGCTGACGACCAGGCGCTTAAAGAGCGGGGCGACGGTGTCGAGTGCGCCCTCGATATCACCGACGGTGCGGTTGGCATTCCACTGCTCGAGCTCGGAGATAAAACCGTCGATCGCCTCGTCCATGACGGCGGTGACAGCGGCGTCCATGTCGGCAAAGTAGTGGTAGAACAATGAGCGCGTGCAGCCGGCTCGCTTGGTCACGGCCGAGACGGATAGATGCGACACGCCTAGCTCAGAGCTCACGGTGCGCACGGCGGCGAGGATCTCGCGACGGCGTTCGTCGCCCGTCAAGCGCTTTGCCGCGCTATCGGATGCGGGGACGGCATCGACCACAGAGGTATCTGCTGTGTTGTTGCTCATGTTTTGCCGCCTTTCATCCTCTTTTGCCTGACCGTTCGCCTAACAGTCTTGAATATTGTTGACGGTTCGTCAATACTATTTTTGACACAATGTCAACTAATGGCGGGTGAACGGCATGGGGGCATGCCCGGCCTGCAAAAAAGAGGGGTGCCGCGGTCTCGCCGGGCTGTGGCAAGAGAAGGGACAACCATGATTCTCAACGGACCGGGGATTAGCTACACCGAGCCCGACATCGGTTCGGAGTTCGTGCCGCCGCTGCCGGAGCATCCGCGCGAGGCCATCGTCAAGCTGTGCGAGCACTGCACCAACCGTCTGCTGCATCGCGATGAGCTGCTGGGCTACGAGTACTGGTCGTTTGCCGAGGCCGCGACTGACGAGCAGGCCGAAGTGCTCTGCAAGATGAAGATGCGCCGTCCCTATACGCTGCCCGAGATGGTCAAGCTCACCGGCATGCCCGAAGCCGATATCGAGAAGATGCTCGACGATATGAGCTACACGGGCCTGCTCGAGTACAACTGGGAAAACCCCGAGCGCGCCAAGCAGTGGGTGCTGCCCATGCTGGTGCCGGGTTCCGCTGAGTTTCTCAACATGCGCGTGAGCCAGCTCGAGGAGCACCCGGTCTATGCCAAGTTCTTTGAGCAGGCGTCCAAGGGACCGCTGTCCAAGGCCACGCCGATGGTGCCGCCCGGTGGTGCCGGCATCGGCATGCATGTCATTCCGGTCGAGAAGGCTATCGATGCCGCGAGCACGTCGGTGCCGATCGAGCATATCGAGCATTGGCTCGACAAATACGATGGCAAATATGCCGCTAGCACCTGCAGCTGCCGCGCGAGCCGTCGCGTGATGGGTGAGGGCTGCGCCGACGACCCGGCCGATTGGTGCATCGCCGTGGGCGATATGGCCGACTACGTGGTCGAGACCGACCGCGGCCATTACGTGACGCGCGACGAGGTTTACGACATCCTGCGCCAGGCCGAGGACAACGGCTTTGTGCACCAGATCACCAACATCGACGGCGAGAACAAGATCTTCGCCATCTGCAACTGCAACGTCAACGTGTGCTATGCCCTGCGCACCTCGCAGCTGTTCAACACGCCCAACCTGTCGCGCTCGGCCTATGTCGCCAAGGTCGAGAAGGACAAGTGCGTGGCCTGCGGTCGCTGCGTTGAGGTGTGCCCGGCCGGTGCCGCCAAGCTCGGCCAGAAGCTCTGCAGCAAAAAGGCCGGCGGACAGGTGCCCGAGTATCCGCGCCAGGAGCTGCCCGATGCCACCAAGTGGGACCACACCAAGTGGTCGCCCAACTACCGCAACGATAACCGTATCGAGACGCACGAGTCCGGCACCGCGCCCTGCAAGACGGCTTGCCCCGCGCACGTTGCCGTCCAGGGCTACTTAAAGCTCGCGGCGCAGGGCCGCTATGACGAGGCGCTGGCGCTCATCAAGCGCGAGAACCCGCTGCCCGCTATCTGCGGCCGTGTGTGCAACCGCCGCTGTGAGGATGCCTGCACCCGTGGCCGTGTGGACGCCGCCGTGGCTATCGACGAGGTCAAGAAGTTTATCGCCCAGCGCGATCTTGATGCCGCGACCCGCTATGTCCCACCCGTGGTGACGCCGACGCGCGCCGGCGGCTTCGATCAGAAGATCGCCATCATCGGTGCCGGCCCGGCCGGTCTGTCCTGTGCCTTCTATCTGGCCGAGAAGGGCTACAAGCCCGTCGTGTTCGAGAAGAACGAGCGCCCGGGCGGCATGCTCACCTATGGCATTCCCAGCTTTAAGCTGCAGAAGGATGTTATCGAGGCCGAGGTCGAAGTTATTCGCCTGATGGGTGCCGAGTTCCGCTATGGCGTGGAGGTCGGTCGCGATGTGACGCTCGACGAGCTGCGCGCGCAGGGCTTTAAGGCCTTCTACGTTGCCATTGGCTGCCAGGGCGGCCGCCTTGCGGGCATTCCGGGCGAGGGTGCCGAGGACGTGACCGTGGCCGTCGACTTCCTTCGCGAGGTTAACAGCGGCAAGATCGATTCCCTGTCCGGCCGCACCATTGTGGTGGGCGGCGGCAACGTGGCTATCGATGTCGCGCGCAACGCCTGCCGTCTGGGTTCCGAGCACGTTGAGATGTTCTGCCTGGAGAGCGATGCCCAGATGCCTGCCAGCGAGGAGGAGCGTCGCGAGGCCATTGAGGATGGCGCGCACATCAGCTGCGGATGGGGCCCCAAGGAGATTCACCTGGACGAGGCCGGTCGCGTGTGCGGCATCACCTTCAAGCGCTGCACGCGTGTCTTTGACGACGAGGGCCGTTTTGCGCCCGAGTACGACGAGAACGATCTGCGCCGTGTCGATGCCGACCGTGTCGTCATGTCGATTGGCCAGTCCATTGTGTGGGGCGACCTGCTGGCTGGCTCCAAGGTGGAGCTCGGCCGCGGCCAGGGCGCCCTGGCCGATCCCCAGACTTACCAGACCGCCGAACCCGACATCTTTGTGGGCGGCGACGTCTACACCGGCCCCAGCTTTGCCATCGATGCCATTGCCGCCGGCCACGAGGCTGCCGTGTCCATCCATCGCTTTGTGCAGCCGGGCTCCACGCTCACCATCGGCCGCAACCAGCGCCGCTACACCGCGCTCGACCGCGACGATGTCGTGATCGAGAGCTACGACAACGCGAGCCGCGAGGTTGCGCATGTGGACCGCGAACGCGAGAAGGCTGCGCCGTTTAGCGAGTATGTTGAGACCTTTACCGAGGAGCAGGTGCGCGCCGAGACCGCCCGCTGCCTGGGCTGCGGCGCCTCGATCGTCGACCCCAACAAGTGCATCGGCTGCGGCCTGTGCACCACCAAGTGCGCGTTCGACGCCATCCATCTGGATCGCGACCGCCCCGAGTGCTCCACGATGGTCAAATACGAGCAAAAGCTTCCAAGCCTGGGCAAGTACGCGCTCAAGCGCGCCATCAAGATTAAATTCGGGAAGAAGTAAGAAACGCAACAAGCAGGAGAACGGCGCAGAGAGCGGTTGGACAGCGAGCGAGTCCCAGGCGTGGCGAGGTGCCTTGAAAGAGGAGGGCATAGGGCTTTTGCCCATGCCCGACGATTGAAAGGCAGATCGCCCGTCTGGGGCTCGCGCAGCGTCAAGCCGACCGCCGTTCGGTAGAACGGCGGAAGGAATTAAAAGTGCACGAGCTCGGAATCGTCTATCACATCATTCGCGATGTTGAGAATGTGGCGCGCGCTCATGGCGTGCGTCGCGTTTCGAGCGTCACGCTGCTGCTGGGCGAGGTCTCGGGCGTCGTCCCCGATCTACTACTCGACGCTTGGCGCTGGGCGGCGGATAAAAAGCCTATCACGCAGGGCGCGGAGCTTATCGTGGAGCCTGTCGAGGCCGTGACGCATTGCGAGGCGTGCGGCCGCGACTACGCGACGGTCGAGCACGGCAAGACTTGCCCCCATTGCGGCAGCGGTGAAACATACCTGCTGCAGGGCCAGGAGGTCATGATCAAACAGATCGAGACCCCCGACGAGGACCCGGCAGACGCTGCTCCTGACGGCCTCTCCGACGCCCCCGATGCCGTCGACGCCGCCAACCCTCTCCACATCGCCTAACATCTAATGTCTACATGGGCTAGAGTTCTAAACATATTTGCTTCGGTTAGTCAAGTCATGTCTGTTTAAACAAAATGGTGGCACGCAGACGCATTGGGATTCACCTAAAAGCGGTCTTAACGAACGGTGCACCTTTATATGTCTTTGAAAACAATCAGCAAATCACGTTTTAGCAGGCAATGAGCTATAAGCCAGCAACGTAATCAACTTGTAACAAACTTAGACATTTAAACAAATAATCCAACCTTTTGCGAATTTAGCTATAATTCCACAATCCAAACAGGTATACTCCTTTCATGTCGTGTAGGAAATACGTAGACAAAAAGGAGGTTATGTGATGGTAAGTATTGTTCTTGCTAGCCACGGGGACTTGGCAGCTGGAATCAAGCAGACGGGCTCGATGGTCTTTGGCGATCAGCCGTCTGTTGCCGTGGTCTCGCTCGAGCCGAGCATGGGCCCCGACGATTTCCGTGCCAAGGTCGAGGAAGCAGTCGCTTCCTTCGAGGACCAGGAGCAGGTGCTCTTCCTCGTTGATCTGTGGGGCGGCACGCCGTTCAACCAGATCAGCGGACTCATCGAGGGCCACGATTCCTGGGCTATCGTCACCGGTGTCAACCTGCCTATGCTCATTGAGGCATATTCGCAGCGCTTTGACGCAAAGAACACTGCACATGCGATCGCAAAACATCTCGTGACTGAGGCTAAGGCTGGCGTGCGTGTCAAGCCCGAGTCTCTGGAGCCCGAGGAGAAGAAGCCGGCTGCGGCCGCTGCTGCTCCTGCAGGCGCCATCCCTCCGGGAACGGTCATCGGCGACGGGCACATCAAGATTGCCCACGTCCGTATCGACACCCGTCTGCTGCATGGTCAGGTGGCCACCACGTGGACCAAGCAGATCAACCCCAACCGCATCATTGTGGTTTCCGACGGCGTTGCTCACGACGAGCTCCGCAAGACCATGATCGAGCAGGCTGCCCCTCCGGGAGTCCATGCCAACGTCGTGCCCATCAAGAAGATGGCCGAGGTCGTCAAGGACACGCGCTTTGGTGACACCAAGGCCATGCTGCTCTTTGAGAACCCGCAGGATCTGCTCAAGGCCATCGAGGCCGGCGTCGACATCAAGGAAGTCAACATCGGCTCCATGGCTCACTCCAAGGGCAAGGTCGTCGTCACCAACGCCGTCGCTATGGGCGATGACGATGTCAAGACTCTCGAGGCCCTCAAGGCCAAGGGCGTCAAGTTCGAGGTCCGCAAGGTTCCTTCGGATTCCTCCGAGGATCTCGACGCCATGTTGAAGAAAGCTAAGGCCGAACTGGCCGCTCAAGCATAGTAAAGGAGGGTCCGATACATGTCTGCAATCACTATTCTGCTTGTTGCGATTGTCGCGTTGCTTGCCGGTATGGAAGGCATTCTGGATGAGTTCCAGTTCCATCAGCCGCTCGTGGCATGCACGCTTATCGGTCTCGTAACCGGTCATCTTCAGGAGGGCATCCTCCTGGGCGGTTCGCTCCAGATGATGGCCCTTGGCTGGGCTAACGTCGGCGCCGCCGTCGCGCCTGACGCCGCTCTGGCCTCGGTCGCCTCTTCGATCATCATGGTGCTCGCCCTCAACGGCGGCGCCACTGATTCGGCCAAGGCCGTTACCGCCGCTATCGCCGTCGCTGTCCCGCTGTCGGTCGCTGGTCTGTTCCTGACCATGATCTGCCGTACCCTGGCTACCGCTATCGCTCACGCCATGGACGGTTGCGCCGAGAAGGGCGACTTCGCCGGCATCGAGCGTTGGCAGTACATTGCCATCCTTATGCAGGGCCTTCGTATCGCCATCCCGGCAGTGCTTCTGTGCATCATCCCGGCCGAGGCAGTTACCAACGCGCTTAACGCTATGCCCGACTGGCTGTCCGGCGGCATGGCTGTCGGCGGCGGCATGGTCGCTTCCGTCGGTTACGCCATGGTCATTAACATGATGGCCACCAAGGAGACCTGGCCGTTCTTCATCCTCGGCTTTGTCCTTGCTGCCATCCCTCAGCTCACGCTGATCGCCCTTGGCCTCATCGGCATCTCCCTTGCCCTCATCTACCTTGGCCTTAAGGATCTGGCCAAGCAGGGTGGCGGCATGGGCGGTGGCTCCGGCGACCCGCTCGGCGATATTCTGAACGATTACGAGTAGGAGGGGAGTGATACATATGGCAGAGAACAAGATTCAGCTCACCAAGGCTGACCGCAAGAAGGTTTGCTTCCGTCATCAGTTCCTTCAGGGCTCGTGGAACTACGAGCGTATGCAGAACGGCGGCTGGTGCTTCGCAATGATCCCTGCGATCAAGAAGCTCTACACCAGCAAGGATGACCAGATTGCCGCTCTTAAGCGCCACCTGGAGTTCTATAACACCCACCCCTATGTTTCCGCCCCCGTCATTGGCGTTACCCTCGCCCTCGAGGAGGAGCGCGCCAACGGTGCTCCGATCGACGACGTCGCCATCCAGGGCGTCAAGGTCGGTATGATGGGCCCGCTCGCCGGCGTCGGCGACCCTGCCTTCTGGTTCACCCTTCGCCCGATTCTGGGCGCTCTGGGCGCTTCCATGGCCCTGTCCGGCAGCATCGCCGGTCCGCTGCTGTTCTTCTTCGCGTGGAACATCATCCGTTACGCCTTCCTGTGGTACACGCAGGAGTTTGGCTACAAGGTCGGCTCCTCCATCGCCAAGGACCTCTCCGGCGGTCTGATGGGCAAGGTCACCGAGGGTGCTTCCATCCTGGGTATGTTCATCATCGGCGCCCTGGTCGAGCGCTGGGTGTCCATCTCCTTCACCCCGGTCGTCTCCAAGGTCACGCAGTCTGCTGGCGCCTTTATCGACTGGGCTAGCCTGCCCTCCGGCTCCGAGGGCGTCAAGGAAGCGCTGACGATGTATAACTCCATCGGTGCTACCGCCCTTGATCAGGTTAAGGTCACCACGCTTCAGGCTAACCTCGATCAGCTCATCCCCGGCCTTGCCGCTGTGTGCCTGACCCTGCTGGTCTGCAAGCTCCTCAAGAAGAAGGTCAGCCCGATCGTCATCATCCTGGCTCTCTTCGCCGTCGGCATCATCGGTCGCGTCTGCGGCTTCATGTAAGCACGCTTCGGCTTAAGACCGAGAGTTGCTAGGCAAGGGCTTTTGAGCCATTGAAACGGACCGCACCCGGTGGGTACACTGGATGCGGTCCGATTGTTTTATTTGGAGGGCGAGGCGCGTATGGCGCAATCTCAGAACAGCACGGTCGATCTGGCAACGCCGGCAACCTGCCTGATGGGGCTTACCAGTCACGGTAACGTAATGGTGGGCAATAAGGCGTTTGAGTACTATAACGAGCGCAATCCCGAGGATTATATTCAAATCCCGTGGGACGAGGTCGACTATATTGCCGCCGAGGTTTTGCGCGGTACCAAGAAGATTACGCGTTTTGCCATCTTTACCAAGGATAACGGTCACTTTACGTTTTCGACGCGCGACGACAAAGAGACGCTTCGTGCGGTCCGTAAGTACGTCGACGAGGACAAACTCGTGCGTTCGCCCGATTTTATCGATGTGACCGCCAAGGGCGCGAAGAGCATCCCCTCCGTCATCAAAAGCCTCTTCCACAAAGGCAACTAGTCATTAAAGAGCGCCCCCCAAGTGGGACGCAGTTTCCCATGGGGCTCGATCGGGAAAGTGCATCCCAGTTCGAGCGCCGATTCCGGGATGTAGTTTCCGGAACGGGGTCGTTTGGGAAACTGTGTCCCGTTTCGAGCCGAAATTCTGGGACACAGTTTCCAGCGAGGTCCCATTGGGAAAGTTTGACCCAGAATTTGCCTGGATAGTGGGACACACTTTCCGGAGGGCTGTTCCACTGCAACTTCGAAGAGTGGCTATACGCTGTATTACAACGGCGTAAATCTGCTACACTAGTACAACATGCCTCCGTAGCTCAGGGGATAGAGCACCGCTCTCCTAAAGCGGGTGTCGACGGTTCGAATCCGCCCGGGGGCACCAGGAAAATCGCAGGTCAGGAGTTATTTTCGCTTCTGACCTGTTCTGGTTTTGGGACTAAGAACCGCTTTCGTTTGTAAATCTGGTAAGTAAATATTATGACTTCCCGAGTTTTCCACTGAAAACAGGAAATCACCATTTTGGGGATAAAAGTTTTCAACAGCTGTTAGTCGGTTCCATTTTGGTGATGTGCTTCCCTCTTTTGGGTAAATAATTTCACCATTTTGATGATTCGGTAGCTTTGAATTATTTGATAAAAAGCCTGCTCAGAAGCTTGTGTAATACCCAGTTTGGTGAAACCAATTAATAGAGAAATAGTTTATAAAGAAATAGGGACGGCGATGCCGTCCCCTTCGCTCGCAGAGCTCGCTGCGCGGTCACGTGCCGTGACCTTGCCGCCGGCTACGCCGTCGATTGATACGCTCACTGCGTTCGCTGATGATGGACTAATCCTTTTTATCAGTGACACCAGTCATAAGTGCAGCAATTGATATGTTGAATCCATTGGCAATTTTAGAGAGGTTAGAAAGACTGACATTTCTTCGCCCGACCTCTATCGAGGCGTAGTAAGACCTGTCCATGTCAATGCGGTTCGCAAATTGCTCTTGTGAGTAACCAGACTCTGATCTGAGTTCTTTGCAGCGTAGACCAAAGGATTGTTGTAACGGCGAGATATCCATGACAAAAAGAGTCATGGATTGTTGTATTTATGCCAACGGACTATATACAACAATCCCAGTTAAGGCGCATAATCATCTCTATTGGAAAGCACTCTGATGCCCAGTCGGATAGGGCGCGGAAAAGGAATGGAATAGCAATGACTCAGGGAAAGCATTTCGCTGCCGGTGGCGATCACTTCGCCGCACTGCCAAACAAAAAGATTCACACTCCGAAGGGGATTGCGCGTCTGACCGTCACCGCGGCGACCATGGCCGCCATGACCGGATCGAGCCTCATCTCACCGTTCGCGGCATTCGCCCAGACCGGTGACGGGGGCACACAGCACCCCGCCGTGATGTCGCCGATCGCCACCCACGCCGGCGCGGCATCCGGTACCGGCGCGAAATCCGCCGCACAGACCATCGCGGACCCGCAGAAGGCAGTCGACGAGGCGAAGGCGAAGGAGGACGCCGCCAAGGCATCCTACAATGAGGCCGCCGGCCCCTACAACGAGGCGGCTTCCGCCCGCGACCAGGCCAAGGCATCCTACGATTCTGCAGTCAGCGCCGGCACGGCAGCCGACCGAGCGGCGATGGACGAGTACGCCCGTCAGGTCGCGGAGGGCAAGGACGCCGCCGATGCCGCCGGCAAGGACCTCGAGCGGGCGAAGGCGGGTCTCGCAGACGCCAAGGCGGATGCGTCCGAGAAGGACGAAGCGTACCAGTCCGCCATCAAGGCGGCCCAGGACGCTCAGGACGCCCTCGATAAAGCCAAGGCCGATGCCGTAGGCGCCACCCCGGAGGCTATCCGTGCCGCCGAGCAGGCCGTGCGCGACGCCCAGGCTGCCGTGGAAAGGGCACAGGCCGGCCTCGCCAACGCCAACGCGACGCTTGGCGAGGCCCAGTCCAAGCTGGTTGCGGCCCAGTCTGCAAAGGATTCCGCCGATTCTGTCCTCGCTGCAGCCAGACAGAACAAGGACGCGGCGGATGCGAAGGCCGCAGCAGCCAGCGCCGCCTATGAGCAAGCGAAAGCCGACCTCGCCGCAGCGGAGGCAGGCGCCAGCGGTCCGGAGTACGATGCGGCAAAACAGAAGGTCGCGGACGCGGAGGCAGCCCTCGCTGCCGCACGAGCGGCACAGTCCCAGTGCGAGTCCGAGCTCGAGCAGGTACAGTCCGCTGCGGCAACGGCACAGACCGAACTGAATGATGCCCAGGTGGCCCTCTCCGTAAAGCAGCAGGCCGCGGTCGATGCCGAATCCGGTGTGACCGCCGCCCAGTCCGCCCTCGCTGCCGCGAACGCCGACCTCGATGCCGCCAAGCAGGCGAACGTCGACGCCGTCGCCAAGCTGGATGCAGCGAAGCAGGCTGTCAAGGATGCCGAGTCCGCCAAGGCAGCCGCCGACGTAGAGCTCGCGAACGCCAAGACCGCAAAGGATACCGCTGACGCCGCCGTGACCGCCGCCCAGCAGAAGGTCGACGAGGCCCAGGCGAAACTCGATACCGCCGACGCGCAGCTCAAGCAGGGAGCCATCGGCTTCTTCCGTGCCATGGGTGCCGATGACGCAGTCAACATCATCCTGAACGCCAAATATGCCGGAAAGACCGAAGTCGGCAACTCCAAGGACGCCACGTCTCTTGACAATATGCTCAATGCGATCAGGTGGATGAAGTCCGTCAACGACTACCGCAAGTCGGTCGGCCTGTCCGAGCTCCATGTCACCTACAAGCTCATCGCCGGTGCGATCGCAGATGCCAACTACAGCGACACCGTGCTCGATCATGCCCGTCAATATGATTTTGCCGAAAACCTGGCATGGAATTACGGAATCGATCCGAGTGGGCAGTGGATCGAGCAGGAGAAGGGCTTTTTCGACAAGGCAACGGAGGCCCTTTATGGAGTCACCGGTCTTGTCGGCAAGGATGCCTATGATTTCTATTCAAAGAACGGTGTCGCAATCAACCATTGGATTGCAGACAACTGCCACTGGGAGAACGGCAGTAGCGGCACCGTCGGCCATTACATGAACATCATCAATCCCGAACTCGCCGTTATGGGAATGGCAACCTGCACCAAGGGCACCATGTCCGGGCTTCAGACGCAGTGCTACACCGCAGAGATCTCCGGCTGGTCCGGCTCCGGTTGGAACATGAACCCCATCTCCGTCGACGAGTACGAGCAGAAGCTGACCTCCTATATCAACGGCCTCAAGAACGCCAAGAGCGCACTCGACGTAGCCAAGGCCGATCTCGCATCCAAGCAGCAGGCAGCCGCCGGCGCCGCCGCAACCGTCCAGCAGAAGCAGGACGCAGCGGATTCCGCACAGGCAGACGTCGATGCCGCGAAGCAGGGCGTTGCCGATGCCCAGCGTGCCGTCGATGCCGCAAAGGCTAATCTCGCATCCAAGCAGCAGGGCGTCACGGATGCCCAGACCGAGCTTAATGCGGCGAAATCGGACCTCGATGCCGCCAACGCGGCAGTCGATACGGCAAAGTCGACCGTCCAGCAGAAACAGGTCGCCTTTGATGCCGCCAACGCAGCCGTAACGGCCGCACAGACCAAGCTGGATTCCGCCAAGGCGGACACCGAGGCTAAGCAGCAGGACGTCATGGATGCGAACGCCGATCTCGCGAAGTTCTTCCAGGACGTCGCCGACGCCAAGAAGGCGCTCGAAACAGCAAAGAGCGTCCATGACTCGGCGGTAGCCGATCAGACCGAGAAAGCGACCGTTCTCGCCGCCGCCGAGCAAAAGGCGGACGCCACCGCACGCGCCCTCGCGGATGCCCAGCATGCCGTCGATGCCGCCAAGGCCGACACCGGCGTTGCCGCCGACAGGCTCACCGGCTCCCAGACCGATCTCGATGACGCACAGTCGAACCTCGACATCCTCACCGATCTTGCCGCGAAGCTCGCAGAGGCACAGCAGCGCGAGCAGGATGCAGCAAAGGCCGTCAATGACACCAAGGCCGCGCTCGATGCCGCGAAGGCGGATGCCATCGCCGCCGAGTCCCTGGTCTCTGCCGCCGAGCAGGCGAAGGCGCAGGCAGACGCCAAGCTGTCGAAGCTGAACTCCATCGACGCCGGCGCGGCGATCGCTTCCGGCCATGACGCGAACGCGGATGACGCCCTCAACGCGCTTTTCGCCGCTGCAGTCGAGGCACGTGCCAAGGTCGCGCCCGCCAAGGCCATCCTGGACGAGAAGCAGGCTGCGGTGGACGGGCTCCAGCCCGGCTACGATGCGGCACTCGCCGCCTACGAGTTGGCGAAGTCTGACCGCATCGCAGCGGAGCAGAAGCTTTCCGATGAGATCGCACGACAGGAGACAGAGGAGGCCGCAAAGCAGCAGGCGGCATACACCCCGAAGCACCTCGCCGGCACGGATACCGCCCAGCCCGGCAGCCTCGCCCAGACCGGCGACCACGCGAACCTCATCGGCGAGACGTTCGCCATCGGCGGTACCGTCCTCGTGGCGGCCGGCGTCTTCCTCGATCAAAAGAAGCGCCGCGAGCAGATGTAAAAGCGAGCCGGGCGTTGGATATCGGCTAGTGTCCAACGCCCGGTTTCATGGACAGGGAGATCGGCGTGAGAACAAAGGCTATTATCGTTGCGCTTCTGGTGTGCCTTTCGGCACCTCAACTTGGATGTGCCAGCGTTGCAAAGCAAGGAAGCGGCTCTATGGAAAAGGCCGCCACAGCGGTAAAGAATAAAGACAAAAAGAAGCCGAGCGAAGAAAAGGCGGCGCAAACCTCTGGAACCAAGACCGAGGAGAAGAAAGAATCCGACGGCAAGGACCAGAAGTCCGATGACTCCAAGAAGGAGGATAACAAGTCTTCCGATTCCTCGAAGTCGGACAACAAGGGCGATTCCTCCCAGTCCAAGCAGAATTCCGGCAATTCGCAGAGTTCCGGCAGCAACAATTCCTCTTCCAACGGCGGCAGCCAGAAGAAGTGGGTTGCCGAGCAGGGCCACTGGGAGACAGATTACAGCCAGGTCTGGGTACCGAATGTAGTGTATACGCGCCATGAACGTTGGATGTGCTCTGTATGCCATGCGACGTTTAACTCAGCAGCCGAAATGGACAATCATGTTATCTCTACCTACGGTGATGCACAACACCCTAATGGAGCTTCTGCAATCAATGATTCGTATACCACCTCTGAAGACCAGGGACATTATGAACAGAAGGCTACGGGGCAGCATTGGGTTGTCGACGTCGCCGGCCACTGGGAGTAATGTACATCGTTCCTCTCCTCTTACATTCGGTAAATAAATATTTATTTGCGGGCGGCCGGTTTCGGCCGCCTTTTTTAGACGCCTAGTCTGGGAGCAAACGATAGGAAAGCAATCAAACGAGAGGCCGTTCCAAAAGAATCCGGCGGTGCAGGATGCTTCGGGCAAAACCGTTCGCAAATCGGTAAGGTCTTCCATCAACTTGCTCCAGCCCTCGCCCGGAGTCCGCTGCGCGGTAATGCAAAAACTCGGCATCCCTCGCATTCGCATTACCGCTCCGCTCTCGCTACAGCGAATTTCTAACACTCAGCATCCTTCGCGTTAAAAATTCGCTTCCGCTCACGGTCTCCGCTGACACTACGACACCGCGAAGCCTTTCGCTCGAAACGAGGCCTCTCATTTCGTGTCTACGCTACGCTCCGCCCAATCGCCGTTCCGGTGATTGCAAGATTGGTGTTGGGCTAGATAAATGGGGCCATACTCGCCCCCTTTATCTGCCAACACATCTTGTTTATCACCTCTCACGGCGATAAAGTTAGAAATGAAGTTCGCCTTCATTTCTAAGGGAAGCGACGGCGTCACTTCAAAAAAACGGCGCGACGTCAGTCGCTCCTAAAAAGGAAAGCAATCTCATATCGGTTTTTGAATCGGTGGCCTCACCGATTCGCTCTGCTTTCCTGGGGGGCATATGAGTTGCAAGCGTCCACACACCGTTAAGGCGACACTCACTTCTGAAGAATATGAAACGTTTTCCGCTTTGGCGGAAAAGGCAGGCATGACGAAAGCCGAACTCATTCGTTATAACTTGATCCATCGGAGTGAATCACTCGATAATCTAGTTTCCAAAAATGATGACGGTGGCCGCAGCAAAAAGCTGCAACCCGTTTCAGGTGATTCGGACGAAAAGCGCTCGAAGGTCATTTACGTTAAGGTCACCGATGGCGAGCACGAGGCGATCCGCAAACGGGCGGATATACTCGGTGCGACCGTCAGTGCGTATGCCCGCCGCGTGATGCTTGCCGGTAAAATCGAGAAGATCGATTTCGATAAAAGCCAAGTCGCGAAAATCTATCACGAGCTGTATCGCGAGGGAACGAACCTCAATCAGCTGATGTATTTTGTGAACGCCCAAGGGCTTCCCGCGTACAACGAGAAAGCTGTTTTTCGTACGCTTGAAAAGGTTTACCAGAACGTCCGCAAAGTCACTCTCTTCATAAGAGAGCTCGAGCGGCGCTATTTCACCGACGGCGGTGATCTCAATGACCGTTATTAAGCAGAAAGGTATTTCATCCGAACGCTACGCGAAGAACGTGCGCAAGTACATCAACGGAAAGCGTGCTTTGGCCCGCGGCGGCTGGAACCTCGCGAACGGAAAGTACTGGTTTTCCGAGATGGCTATGACGCGGAAGATGTTTCATCACGACAGGTCCGCGCGTGCCGGCGCGAAGAACATAACGATGCTTCATCAGATTCTCGCGTTTCTGCCCGAGGAGTGCAGCTGCAACGGAGGCAAGATGACCCCAGATGCGTGTATGGCCTACGCGGAGCAATGGCTTGCGAAGCACTATCCGCATCAACAAGTGATTGTCGCGTTGCATGAGGAAAGTGATAAGGCGGGAAAACGCTACGCAGTGCACATGGCGATTAACCGTACCGATTTGTTAACCGGCAAACGTTGCGAGACGGGTGGGCGACGCGGAAAGTACGAACGCGCTGCGTGGGTCCGTGAAATGGACGAGGCTTGGAATCTTACTCAACTTGAAAAGGGAAAGAAAAATTCGAAGATTCGTGATCGCCAGCCGCGCGACACAGAAAAGGAGATTATCAGTCGCGGTGAGTACAGTTATAAAAACAATCTGCGCGAGCTGATCCATCTTGCAATCAATGAAGGTCACCCAAAGAATATGGAGCAGTTCAAAAAACTACTTGCCTCATGGGGCGTAGACATTTTCATCAAGAACAATCGAGTCTATGCGACAGATCTCGATATCAAGGAGGCCGGCAATCCGAAGTGCACTTTCAATCTGACTCGACTCGACGGACGTTTCGCGGTCAAACAACTTGAAGCGGCGTTCGAAAAGAACATGTTGGAAGCCGAGCGAGCGTTGCCGTACGAGAAGCGCTGTGAGATTTACATTCAACGTCTTAAGAAGGCGTACTCGGCGTGGGTCGAACAAGCGAAAGCGAGCAAGGGCGTCGCCTACAATTCATTCCCCAAATTCATCGCACCGAAGTGCGATGAGGATCTGCTCGAAGATCCGGCGGTTCGCGATGAGCTTCTTGCGCGTCGCGGTTACGCAAGGGAGATTCGCAACCGCTATGCCGGCGCCGTTCCCGATGCCGGCGATGATCGCGTTCGCGCCGCAGGTCGAGCCCATGGTGGTAACGTTGACATCTCGCCGCAGGTCGATCGCGCGGTCGACCGAGGCGATTACGCTCGCGGAGACACGCCTCGCTAGTTTTGGAAAGCCTATCGTCGGTGCCCTAGCGCACTGCCATCCAGTGCCGATTCTGCCATACTCGCAATTCGGCGAGGATGAGGAGTATGAATTGATCGGGGCTTATAGGACAAAATGTGTGTCTGCTTTAGGGGCATCGACCTGCGCCGATGCCCCTAAAGCAGACACACATTTTGTCCTATAAGCCCCAAGGATGACGATTCCAATACGGACGACACCAAAACCGGCATCGACGGCTCCATGGACGATTCGGATTCCAAATAGGCCCTGTTAGTTGAGCTACTTCTTTGCCGGTGTCGTATACGAAACCGCTATACCCGCGGCAATTGCCATGAGGCAGCTTGCGACGAGTCCGTACTCATACTTCAAAACGTTTGTTGCGGTCAGGGCGATAATCAACACAGTCGCAATTTGCAGAATTATCATTATTACGAAGAGATTGATTCCTTGTTTGGCCGAAGTCGCTGAGTGAGTTTGGCTTTGTTGATTCAGGTTGTAGCTGACAACAAAAGCGATCAGCTCGCTTGATACGGGGCCGACTACATAGAAAAAGAGTGCGTCAATGAAGCCTATAGTGTTGTAAGTGTTGTAAGTTGTTTCGCCGGAAAAAACAGCGTATAAAGCATATCCAAATCTTGGCTGATTCATGTATGAGTAGGAGAAGACCAAGAGCGTTACCAGTGCTACTGCCATAAGTACATTCAAGACGATTCTTCTACCGCTCATCGGCCACTCCTTTCGAGTGCTGATAAAAATATATTAATATAATAGCAGTTTTATCCAATAGGATTGGAGGAGTCATGACAGCTAATTCCGTTATCCGTAAGTTAATGATACTCTCAGCATCGATCATCTTTTTATCACTAACTTTTGCTGCGACTCCGTCTTTTGGATTGACCGTCAATCATGATGCACCTGCCGTTGGGACTTATTCAGAGGTGTCTTTGTTTGATAAGACCTCTATAGCAAGGCGCGCTATGCAAGAAGATGTCCTTGATACGTATTATTCATTTTACTGTTTTAATAACACTGCCCATAATAATCCCTTAATGTATCCAACATACAAACGACTCACCTTCAAGAATAGCTACAGCCGTATTTATCCGGATACATGTCGAACGAGTTTTACATATCCTTGCCCCACATGCAGGGTTGACGGAACGATGAAAGTATTTCAGTGCAATTATCAAACACGTTGATCGATTGTAGGTGGATTTAATGGGTAGCACAAAGATTAAAGTAATTCTAGGTCCTATTTTCCTTTTTGTTTGCTTGTGCTTTCCGGCTGCAGGCTTTGCAGACGGGATCGTCTGCAATATGAGAAACGATGTTCAACCGGTTGCTTCACTATCTAATGATCTTCTATTTGCTTCCGGCTCCACTGCTCGTCGTGCAAACAGTGAAAGGGTCTTGAATGTATATTGGACTTTTTCGGGATTATTGAATGGTCAATCAGTGGATAATCGAATTGTATACAGGGATTACAAGTCGCTATCTTTTCGAAATTCCTATAGTACCCTACCGCCAACTTGGGTTAATACTCGCGCTACTGGTTCTAGCGGTGAATATTTTTCTCAGGTTCAAGCTATTGGGGTTGGATCCGTGGAAACGTGGCGTTGCAACTATCAAGTTAGATAATTTGATATAAACGTCACATCTAAATAACGTGCACTTTCGCTGGAGGGTCGCTGTTTGGCGGCCCTCTTTTTTGCACAGGCGCGGTGGGATGGTAATATCGGGCGGGAGTCAGCCGCTCTGATAGAATCATCCTTGCTGTCGGCAGCCCTCGTGCCGGGCAGAGCCCTCCATTTGATGGGAGGTGATGCCCATGACCGATTTCACCGAGTTCGTGAAGCTCCTGACCGCTATGGTCTCGCTCCTCACGGCCCTTGTCGGCCTTTCCAAGGCACTTAAGCAGGGCTCGAAGCCCAAAAAGAAAGGTCACCGTCGCTAAGACGATGACCTAACTTCGTTAAGCAACGGCTCTGCCCAGCTCACTACAACTTGGGCTGCCGTCGGCATTATTTTACCCTCCTGACGAGGAATTCGTCCATAATTCAAAAATCAAATTGTGCTTGCTATCGAAGCCTTAGACTTTTATCCGAGCAAATCCGACAGATTGGAGCTTGAAACATGAGGGATATGCACCTCATGTCGCTCATAAAACGTCTCCTGACCTCGAAGGAGAACGTTTTTTAGCGACAGAAGGAGACATAAATATGATCTGGTTTACCAGCGATACCCACTTCGGGCATGAGAACGTGCTGAAGTTCACCGACCGCCCGTGGGAGACGATTTGGCAGATGAACGACGCCATCGTCGACAACATCAACGGCAGGGTTGCCGTGGACGACGAGCTCTACATCCTGGGGGATTTCTCATTCAAGATGACCGCCCAGGACGCCTACGGGCTGCGCAAGCGGATCGCCTGCAGGCGCATCCACCTCGTCCCGGGAAACCATGACAAGGACTGGACCCAGCCGGCGGTCGCGGGCGCCTTCACCGTGGAGCCGCCGATCTGCGTGCTCAAGATCGACGGGCAGAAGATCGTCCTGAGCCATTACCCCATGGCCGACTGGCAGGGCATGAACCATGGGTCGTGGCACCTCCACGGGCACATCCACAGCAGCGGCGGCGCGTACAACGAGTTCAACCGCAAGCAGGGGCTCCTGCGCTACGACGTGGGCTGCGACGCCAACGGGCACTCCCCGGTGAGCCTCGACGGGCTGAGGGAATGGTTCGCCGGAGTCGACGAGCCGTGCGGCCGGGTGAAATGGCCCTGGTGGGTCAACGAGACCGGCGGCAGGCAGGTCGAGCGCGAGCTGGCGGCGTACAAGAGGGAAGAGGTGATCCGATGACGGTCTATGTGACGGGCGACATCCACAGTGGGCTCGACATGCAAAAGCTCCGCGACTGGGAGCTCAGCGATAGTCTTACCAGCGACGACTATCTCATCGTTGCCGGTGACTTTGGCTTTCCGTGGGACTTTTCTGCCGAGGAATGCGCCGACATCGCCTGGCTGGAGTCGCGCCCCTACACGGTACTGTTCGTCGACGGCAACCACGAGCGCTTCGACCACTGGGAGGAGCGTCCCATGGAACCGTGGCACGGCGGGCTGACGCAACGCCTGTCGGATACTTCGTCTATTCGGCGCCTGACGCGCGGCGAGGTCTTTGAGCTCGACGGTTCGACAATCTTCACCATGGGCGGTGCCACGAGCGTGGACAGGGAATACCGCGTGCCGTATTCCAGCTGGTGGCCTCAGGAGCTCCCGGACGAGCGCGATTTCGATACCGCGCGGGCAAGGCTCGACGAGGTCGGCTGGAAGGTCGACTGCGTCATCACCCATACCTGCGCCACGCGCATGCTCTCGCCGACGCTCTACCCGGACCCAGGCTGGGAACGCCCCGATGTGGACCGGTTGACCGGATTCCTCGACGAGCTCGAGGACCGCCTGGACTACAAGCGCTGGTATTACGGACATTTTCACCGAGACGGCAATCCGGACGAACGGCACACGGTGCTGTATGACCGGATCGTGGGGCTCGGGGACAAACTCCTGCCGTGGGGTGCGTACTGATGACGGTCTATGTGACGGGCGACGTGCACGGCAGGGCCGAGTACGGGTCCAGCCGGTTTACCTCCAAGTCTTGGCCGCTGGGCCGGACCCTGACGCGCGATGACGTGGTGATCGTGGCCGGCGACTTCGGCTTTGTCTGGGATGGATCCAACGCCGAGAAATACTGGCTCGACTGGTTCGAGTCGAAGCCGTGGACCACGTGTTTCGTAGACGGCAACCACGAGAACCACCGGATGTTGGCAAAACTGCCGGTGCGGGAGTGGAACGGCGGCCTCGTCCATGAGGCGCGACCGCACGTGCTGCACCTGATGCGCGGAGAGGTGTTCGACATCGACGGGCTCACGGTCCTTGCCATGGGCGGTGCCGCGAGCAACGACAGGCTGTATCGCAGGGAGGGGAGGAGCTGGTGGCCCGAGGAGATGCCGAGCGAGGAAGAGATGGAGCACTGCCGCGCCTCGCTCGACCGCGTGGGCTGGAAAGTCGACCACGTTGTGACTCACGAGGCTCCTGCCGCCCTTGCTGAGGGGCTGTGCCGCGAACGCGGACGTGAGTACCGCGGGGATCCGCTGCAAACCTTCCTGGGCGAGCTCGACGGACGGCTCGATTACTGCGCCTGGTTCTTCGGACATTACCACGGTGACGAATGGCTCGACGCCGGGCATCGCTTGATCTACCAAGACATCGTGCCGATCGAAGATGCTACGCCCGGTTCTAGGAGCCTTCTGGAAGCGCTCTAGAAGATTCCTAGAAATCAGTAGCCTGACAGGAGAAGCGCGGGGCTACTCGTCCTTCATCTTGGTCATGACCTCGACCTTAGCCTCGGCCACGGCCGCCCGCTGTTCGGTTGCAGCGAGGCGGTCCTTGAGGGCGGCGACCTCGGCCATCAGGTCGCGCTGGGCCAGGAGTGCGTCGTTCAACTCGGCTTGGGCTTTCAGCGCGGCGTCACGCTCGCCGCGCAGGCGCTCGATCTCATCGACCATGGCCACGGCCTCGGCATGGAGCTGGACGACCTGCCTGTCGAGCTCCCTGGCATCGGCGAGGTATCTGACGCTCGCGGCATGAAGCTCGTTGTTCTCGAGCTCGAGGCTCGCGGTATCGAGTTCAAACTTCTCCTCGATAAAGGCGACCCGCTCATTGCAGTCGGCCTCAAGTCTTTCGTTCCGGTCTCTCGCCTCGACGAGCTTGCGGTTGAATTCGTCGAGCTGGGCCCTGAGCAACGCGTTCTCGGTTCTGAGGTCGCCCGTCTCGCGCAGCAGCTTCTCCCGCCACGTCGCCTCGATCCGCTCGGCGGCCTCATCGAGGACGGACTTCACGCCGTAGATCTCCCTGATTTTCTTCTCGTCTGCCATGGTGCGGCACTCCAATCAACAACGGGCATGGCTCCGCCATGCCATATGGCTGGGAACAATGCACGGCCGCTGTTGATTTGTGTTCGCCCTGCGATCGGTGAGTTCTAAAAGGCGTCTCAAGTCATGCGTTCACGCAGGTTTTCGGTTGGAGAAATACCGCACGTTTTCATGGTAACACGTGCCTTAAAGAACGGGCGGCCATATCGATTCGTTGTAAATAGCGTCTACGGCGTGTTGGTGGCAGGAGGTGAGGGCGTTAAAGATGTCGAGAATGATTGTGGGAGTATTTTAGATACAGGCATGAGAAAGGGTCGAATCGAAGTGTCTGGCCGGACGCCAATTGTCCGGGAACTGTTTCGGTTCGACCCTGCTTCATTTTACATCCGCGGCATGTTCTTGTGGGCATCCTGACGGTGACCGACTCTCACGACCTCGATAGTCGGTTTGTGGGCTTAAAGTTTCGGAGGCTCCCAAGCGTTTTCAATCGCGGCGCGGTAGATTGCGGCGTAATTAAGCATCCAGCTGCCATCACCAACTTTTTGAATATACCCCTTATCCTTCAGAGAGGTATAGGCCCGGGATATAGTGTTCTTACTCAGGCGGTAGTGATCCTCAATCCATTTGCTTTTAGCGCAGAAGCCCATGGGCCGTTTGTTTTTGGAAGGTTTTCCAAACTTCCATACAAGGCCGAGGATGAGACGCTCGGCGGCAACGGTGGTGACGCAGCACGCCCACTCGGGCACTGAAATAAAAATAGCCTTATCCATTTTTCCCGTAATCTCTCGTTGCTCAGTAGCATCATCGCTAAATATGTCGGAAATCGACGGAAGCTCGCTCATGTTTACCACCTAATCAAGGTGGGCGGTACGACCTTCAAGCTGCTTGAAAAGCTCGTAGAACGAGCTTTCAAACATGTAATTAGAACGATGGATTTGGATGAGCTTGCCGGACTCTCTCATAAACTTGCGTGCGGTGTTTTCGCTCCAGCCAGTAAGTTCGCGGATATCGTTAACGCGGAGCAACCGATCGCACTGAGCGGCACCAGTGGGGAAAGTCGGTGTGGACGCCTGAGTGCTAATCTTTGGAGTAGCCATGATGAGCTATCCTTTCAATGAGGGCCCTCCCTGTGCTTGTAAGACTTACCAGGTTCATAAGCACTTGGGGGGCCGGTTTCTATGACTACATGCGTAGCCATCTGACAGCTTTAGCATGTATTAAAACTCAATAGATGTCAATCAAATAAAGCATCTACCTGCGGAAATAGTAGCATAGTACCGTAATATTATTGATGAAACGATGAATGAAAAACATGCTATTTCTCGCTTCTCTGTATATAGGCGTTGATGAAGGCTTCGTAGCCTTTAACTGCTTTTATTTCTGATTGTTGAACGAGGCTTGTATACGTTTTGAGCGTGATATTGGGGTCCGCGTGGCCAAGAATACCTTGCACGCTTCTAACGTCCGATCCGTTCGCCAGCATAAAAGTGCTTACACAATGCCTGAGCTGATGCGGGCAGATGCCCTTATATAGCTTTCCGCCAGTCGAATTGTTCGGCTCATAGATTCCAAGATTGCAGCTAACTGCGAAATCGCGAAACCAATGGTTGAAGATGTAGTTTTTCATGTGACAGACAGTAGGGACCCCTTGCTCGACGGCAATATCGCTAATGATGGGAGTTCTGCCAGTCTGGGACAGCCCCAGAGAGGCCAGGAGCTCTTTTTGTATGGCTGACCATGATTGAAGACGTTCGGCCAAGGTTTCTCCAACGGGGATTTTGCGTTGGCTTTCTTGTGACTTGGGTGCCCTCAGTTCATGGTCGTTGGTGTACTGCCTGTCAATTTTCAAGGTTTTATTGGCAGGGTCCCAATCGCGCCATTCGAGGCCCAACATCTCGCCTTTCCGCATACCCGTATACACTAGTACTAGCGTACCAACAGCTTCGGCGGTGAGCTTAATGTGTTGAAGATGTGTGCATAGGGTAGCTACCTGGTCGATTGTCAGTGATTCTCTTTTGTTGCGTGGTCTGCGAACGTGAACGGTAGCGCAGGGGTTTCGGTCAATTATTCGCTTCGCGACTGCATTCGAGAGAATTTGACGCAACTTCGCGTTGATCCGCACAAGCTCCGATGGCTTGTATTTTCCCGTGCGACGAGCTTCGGCATATGTTTCTTCGATTAGATCGGGAGTCAGCCCCTCAATTGTCTGAAACGCACCGAATAGGTCTTCGATATGCCTGCAATCGTATGCTTCTCTTTCATAGCTCGTTGGCGCAAGCTCGGTGTCCCTATTTTCATGAAAGGCCCAGCAGTAGGATGCAAGCAGAGTTGGCTTTTTAGTTTTAGAGACCGTGCCAGAAGAGTTGATTTCTGCCAGCTTGGCCTGCATTGCAGCCTTTGCCTCTGTTTTAGTCTTGCAGTGAACCGTATAAGTTGGGGATCGTTTGTAGCGTCCCGTCTTAGGGTCCTTGATTCCAAGTGAAAAATAATAGCGATAGGTGTTAGGCGACCTCTTGTCTTTCCAACACGTGCCTCTTCCGCTAATGAGTGGTTGTTCTGACATCTTTGCACTCCGTTTCATTGATGAGTTTTCAACAATTCATTGAGTGCAGTTTAGCTAAAGCCGTTAGTAATATGTTTGTAAAAGCGTAGTCGCAGCTATCAGAGGCAAAACACACAAACTGCTGTGTTTATCTGCGGTTATATGGTGTTCAATGATGTTTGATGAATGGTAGGGGGGAGCATTAAATCATATCTCCTAAAGCGGGTGTCGACGGTTCGAATCCGCCCGGGGGCACCAGAAGATTATGACGGCGTCGCGAGAGCGGCGCCGTTTCTGGTTTGTGGGAGCTGTCGGCGGATTCGGACCGTCGACACCCGCGTCACCAATTTCCCCGCGGGGGGAGTTTTCGAATCCGGCCGGGGGCACCAGAGGAATATCGAGCCCGGTACCGTTACGGTGCCGGGCTCTTTTGGTTTAAGGCATGCCGTAGTATTCGCTGCTTCAGATAAAGAAAGCGCCCGCTTGCTGGGGGAGCAAGCGGGCGCCTGTGAGCGAATATGTTTGCGGCGAGAGCCGTGATGGGCGGTGGGGTGGCGACTAGTTGGTCGTACCGGAATCGTCACCCGTGCCCGAGCCAGAGCCAGAGCCCGAGCCAGAAAGTGCGACTGTTAGCGTGATCGTGCTGTCGGTGGACTGCTTGCCGGTGGGGGAGACGCCCGTAACGGTGGCATCCTCGTTACCGCTTACGGGATTGCCGTTCTGGTCACAGAAACCGATGTTATAGAAACCGGCGTTGTTGAGCGCGGTGACGGCGGCGGAGATGCTCTTGCCGTACAGGTTGCCCGGGACGGTGGCCTTGCCGGACTTCTTGGCAATGACGACGGTAATCGTGGCGCCGGGCTTCTGCTTGCCGCTGGGGTTCCAGCTGATCACGGTGCCCTCGGTAACCGAGTCGTTCTCCTGGTAGCTCACGTCGACGCCAAAGCCTGCCATATCGAGGGCGTTGCGTGCTTGGGCCTCGGTCATGTCGGTCAGGTCGGGGACGGACGTGGTATCCGGGCCGCTCGAGACCTTGTACGAGATGGTCGTGCCCTTCGCGACTTCCTTGCCGGCTTCGGTGCCCTGCTCAAAGACCTGGCCCTCATCGGCCTCGTTGGCCTCCTCGGAGGCGTTGCCCTTCAGGCCAACGCTTGCCAGCGCTGCTTCTGCCTGGTCCTTGGTCAGGCCGACAAGCCGGGGAACCTCAACCTTCTCGGAGGGCTTGGGGCCCTTGGAGATTACCAGGTTCACCTTGGTGCCCTTGGCCTTCTTGGTGTTGCCGTTGGGCGTCTGCTCGGCGACCTTGCCCTCGTCGACATCGTCGTTGTAGCTTTGGTCGATGGTGCCGACCTCGAGGCCGGCTTCCTTGATCAGCTCGACGGCAGTCTGCTGGTCCTTGCCCAGCACATCGGGCACGGTGACCTGCTCGCCGCCAAAGAGTCCCGTGGCAAAAGCCACCACGATGCCGATGACGGCAACCGCTGCCACCACGGCGGCGATGATTTTGTTCTTGTTGGATTTGGGCTTTTCGACCTCGTAGGAGCCGGTGGAGCCCGAAACCGAGCTGCGGGCGGTATTTTGGCCGCTCACGCCCGAGACGGGACGCACCATGGCGCGCGTCTGATCGGAAAGCTCGCGAGTCTTGGTGGCGCCCAGCTCACCGGGGGCACCGATGATGCGCGTGGGCTCCGAGACGTTGACGGCACGGCCCGACAGGTAGCTGTTGAGCACCTGACGCAGCTCGTCGGCGGTCTGGAAGCGGTTTGCCGGGTCCTTCTCCATGCACTTGAGGATGATGCGCTCAAGGTCGGCGTCGACACCGGAGTTGATCTGGCTCGGCGGAATAGGCAGCTCGTTGACTTGCTTGAGTGCGACCGAGATGGCGTCGTCACCGTCAAAGGGAACGCGGCCGGTGGCGCACTCGTACATCACGACGCCCAGCGAGTAGATATCCGAGGTGGGGCCGAGGTCCTGACCGCGGGTCTGCTCGGGGCTGACGTAGTGGGCGGTTCCCAGCACGTTGTTGTCTTGCGTGAGGTGGCTGTTCTTGGCGCGCGCGATGCCAAAGTCCATCACCTTGATGTTGCCGTCGGGCAGCACCATGATGTTCTGCGGCTTAATGTCGCGGTGGATGATCTCGTGCTTGTGGGCGACCGAAAGCGCGGAGCTGATCTGCGAGCCGATCTGGGCGACCTTCTTGGGGTCGAGGGCGCCGTGGCTCTTGATGCCGCTCTTAAGGTCGGTGCCGCGCAGGTACTCCATGACGATGTAATAGGTGTCGCCGTCCTTGCCCCAATCGTAGACGCCCACGATATAGGGGGAGGAGAGACCGGCTGCTGCCTGGGCCTCCTGCTTAAAGCGTGCGGCGAAGGTTGCGTCGCCAGCATACTGCGGCAGCATGATCTTGACGGCAACCGTGCGGTCGAGGACCTGGTCCTGTGCACGGTAGACGGTCGCCATGCCGCCTGTTCCCACCTTATCCTTGAGGAGGTATCTTCCCCCGAGGACCCTCTGTTCCATTCCTGCTCCTAACATAACTATTCGCTCAACGATGTGTGTAGTACCTACGATGTGGCCGCTGGGGCCGTGTGGCGCGTTGCCGCTAACTCTTCGGCCGCGGCGCGCCTCGGGTGTCCGATTCGATCATGGGCATCACGCTCCCTGTGCGGCAAGCGCCGCGGTCAGGACGATACCGGCAATCTTGGCGGCCTCGACGTCATGCTTGTCGAAATCCTCCAAGGCCACCGAGATGGCGACCGTGGGTGAATCGTAAGGTGCAAAGCCAACAAACATCGAGTTGACGTTGGTGCCGCCGGTCTCGGCCGAGCCGGTCTTGCCGGCGACCTTGACGCCGGGGATCTGGGCATCGGTGCCGGTGCCGGACTGGACGACGGCAAGCATGGCCTGCTTGACCTGGTCGGCCGTGGCGGAGCTGACGGCCTGACCAAGCGAGCGGGACTGCGTGGTCTTGACCACGGTTCCGTCCGGGGCGAGTACCTGGGCTACAAAGTACGGGTCCATGACCACACCGCTGTTGGCGATGGCCGCGGCGATCACGGCATTTTGCATGACCGTGGTCTGCGGGCCGGGCGTGTGGTCCATGCCGACGGGCTGGCCGGCACCTGCCCAGGCGGTCTCCCACTCGGTCATGAGCGACGGATCGGCCATGATGGAGGCCGTGGAGGTCAGGTCCTGGCCGAGCTTTTGGCCGTAGCCAAAGGCGTTGGCAAACTGCACGAGCGTGTTTGCGCCAACTTCGTTTGCCACCTGGCCAAAGACGACGTTGGAGGACACGGCAAAGGCCTGCTGCAGGCTGATGGTGCCGTAGCTCTCGTTGGCATAGTTGGTGACCGGTGCGTTGCCGATGTCCATGGAGCCGGGCGCCTGGTAGGTGCTGGTAAGGCTGGCGGTGCCGGTCTCGAGTGCCGCGGAAAGCGTAACGACCTTAAACGTTGAGCCCGGCGTGTACAGCGCGTCCATGGCGCGATTGTACATGGAGCCGTCCTCGCCGCCGCCCGTCTGCAGCAGGGCATCGATGTTGGTGTTGTCATAGGTGGGCGAGCTGGCACATGCGAGCACCGCGCCGGTACGCGGGTCGATGACCACTACAGCGCCCTTAAAGCCCTTGAGTGCCTGCTCGGCCGCCGTCTGGATGCGCGAGTCGATGGTGAGCTTGGCGGTGTTGCCCGGCTGGGTCTGGCCCGCGAGCGACGCGATGGCGTTGTTCCAGCTGGAGTAGTCCTTAGAACCGGTGAGCGTGTCGTTCATGACGCTCTCGATGGCGGTGGTGCCATACTGCTGACTCACGTAGCCAACCACGTGCGCTGCCAGGTTACCGTTGGGGTAGGAGCGTACGTAGGTGCCGTCCTCCTGCTGCAGCGACTCGGCCAGCGTCACGCCGTCGGACGTGATGATGGAGCCGCGCTGGATGTACTTGGAGCGGGCGATGGTGTGGTTGTTGGTCGGCATGTCCTGATAGTCCTTGGCCTTGATGACCTGGACATAGGTGAGGTTGCCGATAAGGATGGCGAACAGCGCCGTAAAGGCGAGCACCGCGCGGGTTAGACGGTTGGCGAGCGCCACGCGGCCGAGCACACCGGATTCAGGCGTGTCGAGCAGGCGACGACGCATGCGCGAGCCGACGGAATGGCTGCCGCTGCCGTAGGAAGACGAGGTGGCAAAGCGCGTGCCCGTCGGGGCGGCGGCCGATGCGACCTGATCATCGGTGATGGCGGCCATGGTGCCGGTGCCGGTAAGCTCGGCCTCGCGTCCGGTCGCCTCGTCACCGGCGCGCAGCAGGAGCGCGACGATGATAAAGCTTGCCAGCAGCGAGGAGCCGCCCTGGCTCATAAAGGGCAGAGTGACGCCGGTCAGCGGGATCAGGCGGGTGACGCCGCCCACGATCAAGAAGGCCTGGAAGCTGATGGCTGCCGTAAGACCGGTGGCGCTAAAGGCGGCGAGGTCGGATTTAGCGCGGGCAGCTGTGGTGAGGCCACGCACGGCAAAGAGCATAAACAGGATGAGCACGGCGCCGCCGCCCAAAAGGCCCATCTCCTCGCCAATGGCCGAGAAGATAAAGTCGGACTCGACGACAGGGATGTTGTTGGCCATGCCGTTGCCGATGCCAACACCGACCAGGCCGCCATCGGCAAGCGAGAAGAGCGACTGGACGATCTGGTAGCCCTGGCCCTGGGCGTCCTTAAACGGATCGACCCAAACCTGGAAACGCACCTGAACGTGCGACAGGAACTTGTAGGCGCCCACGGCTCCGACAGCTAAGAGCGCAAGGCCGATAACGACATACGAAAAGCGCCCCGTGGCAACGTAGAGCATCAGCAAGAAGATGGTGTAGAACAGCACGGCCGAACCCAGGTCGCGTTCGAAGACGACGACGAGCAGGCACACGCCCCATACGGCAAACAGCGGCAGCAGCAGTCGCAGGCGAGGGATTTTAAAGCCCAGGATTTTGCGGTTGGAGATGGAGAGCAGCTCGCGGTTCTCGGCCAGGTAGCCGGCCAGGAACAGGACGATAAAGACCTTGGCGAACTCGCCGGGCTGGATGGTAAAGCCCGCGATGCGAATCCACAGCTTGGAGCCCGAGATCGTGGTGCCGATAAAGATAGGCAGCATCAGCAGAATGATGCCGATGATGCCAAAGGTGTACTTGTAGCGCATGACCACGTCGAGGTTTTTGACTAGTGCAAGCGTTCCCACCATGAGCGCCACCGAGACAAACAGGATGATGAGCTGTGAGATGGCGAGAGCGGGGGCGAGACGCGTCACGAACGTGATGCCGATGCCCGAAAGTATAAATACGATGGGCAGGATGGCGGGGTCGGCACCGGGCGCCAAGATGCGCACGGCAATGTGGGCCGCGGCAAAGGCGGCAAAGAGGCCGATCGGTACGGCGAGCGTCTCAAAGGAGATGGCAGCGCCCGCGGTGAGGACGTACATCGCATACAGCAGGATGACGGGGAACGCCGAGGCGATGAGCAAGAGCAGCTCGGTGTTGCGGCGACTCATAAGCGGCACTCCCTTTCTAATTCTTATCGGAGGCTTCGGCCTCGGCGGACTGTTCGGCGGTTTTCTCGGAATCTGATTCGGAGGTCGATCCCTGATTGGTGTTGTCGCGAATCGTTTGCGCGTCAATCACCTGACGGGTCTGCTCCTCGTCAATCTGATGGCGGTACTTGGAAATGGTGTCCTGCGCATCGTCGACACTCGTTTGCGGAATGCCTGCCTTCAGGCGGTTTTGCGTGTCTTCGGGCAGGTCGGACAGCTTGATGCTGGTTTCGCTCTCGAGCCAGTGGAGCTTGAGTCCGAGCGGCTTGCCGGGCAGGCCGCGCCAGACGGCGACATTGCCCTGGTGGGTACCCAGGTAGTACGAGCCGGTGACACCCGTGTAGGCCCAGATGCCAGCTGCCAGCACAAAGACGAGGGCCAGGATGGCGGCGATGGTAATGTTGCGGCGACGCACGCGTTGCGCCTCGCGCATAACGCCATCGTCAACCAGGTCAACGACTACTACGGTCACGTTGTCGTGGCCGCCGGCGGCAAGCGCCGCGTCCACTAGGTTGTCGACGCAGATTTGCGCGGTTGAGGACTGCGTGGCGATGTTCTCGATATCGCTGTCGGGAATCATGCTCGAAAGACCGTCGGAGCACAGGATCAGGCGGTCGCCTTCCTCGATATGCAGAGTGAAGTGGTCGGCATACATGGCGGGGTCCGAGCCCAGCGCACGGGTGATGACCGAACGGTTGGGGTGGACGCGAGCCTCGTCTGCCGTGATCTCGCCGGCGTCCACGAGCTCCTCCACGTAGGAGTGGTCGCGGGTCACGCGGATGAGCGTGCCCTCGTGGAGCAGGTAGGCGCGCGAGTCGCCCACGTGGGCGATGGCGAGCGTGTCGTTTTCGATATAGGCGCAGGTGGCTGTGCAGCCCATGCCGGGCTTGCCCAGGCCGTTCAGGGCCGCCTCGATTACGGCGGCGTTGGCTGCCTCGACGGCTGCGGCCAGGCGTGCTGCGTCGGCGGACTGTGGGGCCGTCTTGGCAATAGTCTCGACGGCGATGGAAGAGGCTACCTCGCCGGCGGCGTGACCACCCATGCCGTCGCATACGCAAAAGAGCGGCGACTGCACCAGGTAGGAATCCTCATTGTGCGGGCGCACGCAGCCAACGTCGGAGCGGGCGCCCCACATGAGTTGCGTGGTGGTGCCGGCATCATAGGTCGAGTCGGTCTCGATGCGCTCCTCGGTCAGGGGTTCAAAGCTCATGGTCGAGCCGGGGTCTTTGAGCTTGGCCTCAACGGCGGCAACGTCGATTTCGGCGGTGTCACCGGGAGAGACGGTGTCGGTCACGGCGTTTGATTCGGAATCGCCGGTGTCCGGGGAGTCGGGCTCCTCGGACACGCGGGCGGTCGACTCGTCGTCTTGCGGGCTGACGTCTATAGGCTCGGGCGCCGGCGTAGACGCGGGCGCAACCTCGGATGCCGGGGCCATGGGAAACGCCGGCGCGGCGGGCTCGGGTGCCGCAAACACCGCAGCGCTCTCGTTGATTGCCGCGGCGACGGGCTCTGCAAAGTGAGCCGGCGCCGGGGTTGCTTCGGGCGCTGTGGGCTGTTCCGCAGCATGTGCGCCGATGGGCGCCGCTACGGCATCCTCTTCGTCCTCGTTATCGGCGAGATCCGAAATATCATGCGTTACATGCGAAAGAGGCAGGGAGAACACGGTGTCCTCGGGTTCCACGGGTGCGGAGCCCGCTGGAGCGGCGTGGGCCGGCGCAGCTGTGGCGGCGGCCGGTGCCTCGGTCATAGTTGCGGACTTGTTCTCCTCGTCGATCATCGACGGTTCACCTTCATGACCACGTCGCCAATCTGGACTTCGTCGCCTTCGCGCAGCGTCGCGGGCTCCACCAGCTGGCGGCCGTTGACGAGCGTGCCGTTAAGCGAGTTGAGGTCCTCGATGATGAGCGCCGGGCCCTGCAGCGAAAAGCGCGCATGCGAGGCCGAGACGAATGGTTCGTTGATGCAGATGTCCGAAGATGGCGAGCGACCGACGATGACGGGGCCGAGCATGTCAACGTGGATGCCGCGGATACCGCGCGGACCCTTGTCCACATCGATCGTCCAGATAGCCGAGTCGCGGCGCTGTCCGCGCACAAGTCCCACGCCGGTCTTCATGACGGCGAATAGGAAGATATAGAGCAGGGCGACCAGGACGATGCGGCCTGCAAAAAGGACGATATCGATGTTCATAAGCGACTATCCCCTAAATTCAAAGGTACTCAGGCCAAACGTCAGCAGATCGCCGTTGCGCAGCGGGCAGCGCGTAATGCGGCGGTTGTTGACGAGCGTGCCGTTGGTGGAATTGAGATCCTCGATCGACCAATCCGAGCCCGTAAAGGTGAGCTGGGCGTGGCGGCGCGACACGTTGGGGTCGCGCAGGGCAATGTCGGAAACTGAGCGCTCGCGACCGATGGTCACCTGTGCGGAGGTGATGCTATGGCTCTCGCCGCTCACGACGTCGACGAGCTGGGCGAGCGGGCGCTGCGGGGCGCGAGTGCTCGCCATGTTGGAAGCGATGCCGGCTGCGGCGCCTAGGCCCACGGCGGCACCGGTCGCGGCGGCTCCGCCCATGCCGGCAAGCGCGTCGCGCGAGACGGTCTGCGGCACCGGGATGGGTGCGGCGGCGGGGTCGGGGACGCTAGGCGCGAAGGGGTCTGCCACGGCAAGCGGGTCGGGAGCGGCGGCGCGAGGCGTCGGCTGCTGCTGGGGCATGGCGGCGGGGCGCTGCTGCTGCGGGGCGGCAAACTGCTGCTGGCCGGCGCGCGGGGCGCTGGCGGCGCGGCTTGCGGCCGAGTTGTTCTGTCCCAGGCCGTTTTGGTAGGCGCGCTCTTCCTCGTACAGGCGGCCGAGCGTGGGCGCATCGACGTTCTCAGCAAAGACCGAGAACTTGCCGGCGCGCAGCTGCGGATCGATCATAAAACGCACGAGGGGCTCGCCGACAAAGACATAGCGGCGCTTTTCGGCCTGCGCCTTCACAAACTCGCGGACCTCGCGCGAAAGCTCGGGGTAGAACGGGGCGAGCATGGGATCGTCGTCGGCGGCGATAAGGATGGTATAGAGTGCCGGCGCCGTGTTGACGCCGTTGATCACCAGAGTCTGATCCTCCATGTCGCGAGCGGCCTGCTTGGCAAGCTTCTTAAAGGAGAACGGGGCACGGGTGGCACCGAAGATGCCGGCCACGTGGTCCTCGAAGATGTTCAGGAAGTTCACGAAAGATCACTCTCCGTATAGGTTCTTTGGTATCCGAGCAAATATAGGCATATCCCAACGATTATAGAGGATAGGGTTCCCGCAACCGCCGCCTTGGCGATGACCGCGGCTGCAAGGCTGGCAATTTCCATATGGTGTGCAAGACAGGACGCCGCTGCGCAGCCGATGCCGGTGACAGCGATGGCGGCGATTGCGACAAGGTTTGAGCCCTGATCGGCACGCTTGGCATGGGTATTGAGCAGCGCAGATGACGCTGCGGCAGTTGCCGCGACCAGCACAAAGGCAGCCCAAAGGAGCGGGTCTCCCAGCGCTGCGGCAACGTTACCGAGCCCCAGCACGCCTCCGGCTGAAAGCGCGACCGTGGCCAGACGGGCAAAAAGCGCGCCCATGCCCGTTGCCGCGGCGGCGCTTGCCGGGCCGAGCCAAAATGACGCGACGCCGGCGGCGACCCCAGCTGCCAGGAAGGTATTGCCGGTCAGACAGCCAAGCGCGAGTGCACAGGTGAGCGCGGCGCTCGCGGCAGCCTCGGTGCGACCCCAGGCAATCCACCAACCGGACATGGCGGCGGCAAAGATCACCGCGACGGGCAACATCGACAAGATGCCCTGCGCCTGCATGGTGGCGTTGGCCATGAGCACCAAAAAGCCCACAGCCGAGATGGCCGAGCCAATCTGGGGGGCCAGGCCAGCCGCCGCTCCGATCGCGATGGCCGCAATGACCAGGCCGGGAAGCGCCGCGACCCCGGCCGTTTGCATCAGCAAAAAGCTATAGGTGCCGCACGTTAGCGCCGAGATAGTGCGCATGGTGTAGTCGCGCGCATGGCTCCAGCGCGTGCCCGCCCAGCCGAGTGCGGGGTCGACCTCGATGGCGTCGTCCTCGTAGTGCGACGGCTCGATATCGTCGAGCTCCTGCTCGTCATCCGAAAGTTCGCCAACCATTTGCTCCAGGCTGCGACGGCCCTCGCGCACGCTGCCCAGACCGGCAAGGAGCTGGTCGCAAAATGCCTCGATGCTGTTGGGGCGGTCCTGCGGCATGGGGGAGAGCGCGCTCATGAGCGCGGCCTCGGCTCCCGGGGGGAAGTGTGGTATCAGCTCGCTGGGATAGGTGGCGCCGCCGATGATGCGGCCGAGCGAGCCGGCGGGCGTGGCCGCCATAAAGGGAGCGCTGCCGCACAGGCCCTCGTAGATCACACAGGCGAGGGCAAAGACATCGGCGCGCTCGTCGACCGTGCCGGTCTCGATATCGAGCTGCTCGGGCGGCATGTAGCCGATGGTGCCGCCGCGCGAGCCGCCAAAGCCGCCGGCAGACGACAGCCGCGCCATGCCAAAGTCGGTGAGCTTTACATTGCCCGAATGGTCGATAAGCACATTGGCGGGCTTTATGTCCAGATGAAGCACGCCGTTTGCATGGGCAAAGGTGAGTGCCTGACCCAGCGCGTCGGCAATGGCCGCGGCCTCGTCAAAGGTGAGCGAGTGGCCGTCCACGCGATGCAAAAACTCGGCCAACGACATGCCGTCGACATACTCCATGACCAGGTAGGCATAGGCGGTGTCGTGCGTAAAGTCGATAACCTGCACGATATTGGGATGTTGAAGCATGGCGGCGGTATGCGCCTCGCGCAGCACGTCCATGATGTCGCTGGCGGGCATGCCGGCGCCGTTGATAAGGGGAATGCGCTTAATGGCCACGCGACGGCGCAGATGCGTGTCGCGGCAAATCTCGATGGAGCCAAAACCGCCGGTCGCAAGTGTCTCGAGCGGCTGGTACCGCTTGAGCAGCTCGCGAGAGCTGGTGCCCTCCAAAGGAACGTCCGGCGAGAACCGGGCGGTATGTTGCGAGAAAAGCGGCATGGCCAACCCTCGTGCGTTTAAAGTTCGTTTGCGAGCGGCGGGCGCGGGGCCGAGCCGTTCGCGGTGGCATAGATGCTGCTAGTGTAGCACGCGCAGATGGGCGACATTCAATTTAAGCTCCGTCTGGGGTCTGGACCCTGCGTCCCTGCGTCCGGCCTAGCGCTTCTTCTTGTTCTTCTTCTGCTTGCGCTGCTTGCCCTTGGTCTCCTGGGGCTTGTCGCCCTGTTTGGCTTCGGCGGCGGCCTTTTCTGCCTTCATTTTCTTCTTCTTGGTCTCGATGCGGAGTTTTTTGTTGATGCGCGCCTTAAGGAAGGTGCCAAACTGCTCGGCATCGCCGCGAACAAAGGTGTCCTTAGGGATCGTCACGCCCTGGTCGGCGAACATGGCTACAAAGATGCGCTCGCCGTCGAGCACGTGGTCGAGCTTGTCAAACGGGAAGAACTGCGACTTGCCGCTCTTGCCCCAGACCATCAGGCCGTCTTCGTTGGCGGCGACGCGGCGGTAGCGGCCGCCCATGGATTCGTCGGCCTCGACGGCATCGATAAAGTCGCGGGCGAGTGTGTGGTGCAGATTTTTGCTCCACCAGGCCAAAAAGGCGCCGAATACGATTAGGACGACGCCGAACTTGATCCAGTTGCCGCCGGCCACCAGCATGCCGATGCCGATGAGCGCGGCAATGGCGGCGGCGACGTACAGGGAGCCGCGGCGCTTGGGCGAGGCGACCAGGCGGGCAAAGTCGGTGACGAGGTCGTTTTCGTACTGGTACTCGTTGAGGTAGAGGATGCCGTCATCGGCCGCGGACTGCGTCTCGAGCGCGACCTCGACCTGGTCGGCTGCTTCGGAGGGGACGAGGTTGGACTCTACGTCTGCCATGCTCTTTGGACTCCTATCGCGGCGGGCTCGCCGTACGGGTTATTATGGATGCAGTATGCCGTGCGACCGCATGGTCACCGCGGCAACAAGACTCAGTATACCCGGGGGAGCACCCATGGAATCGTTGTACCGAAAGTATCGCCCGCTCACCTTCGAGTCCGTGGTGGGCCAGCAGCATATCGTCTCGACGCTCGAGCACGCCATTACCGAGGGACGCCTGTCCCACGCCTACCTGTTCTGCGGACCGCGCGGCACGGGCAAGACCACCATGGCGCGCATTCTTGCCAAGGCGCTGCTCTGCCGCAATGCCGAGGCGGCGCGCGCCGAGGGTGCGAGCGGCTGCATGCCCGACGGCACCTGCGAGGAGTGCGAGCTCATCGCCGAGGGCAACCACCCCGATGTCTACGAGCTCGATGCCGCAAGCCGCACCGGCGTGGACAACGTACGCGAGGAGATCATCAACTCCGTCAACTTTGCCCCGGTGCGCGGCAAGTACAAGATCTATATCATCGACGAGGTCCACATGCTCACGACGGCGGCGTTCAACGCGCTGCTCAAGACGCTTGAGGAGCCGCCGGCACACGTGATCTTTGTGCTGTGCACCACCGACCCGCAAAAGATTCTGGAGACCATCCTCTCGCGCTGCCAGCGTTTCGATTTCCACCGCATCGGTAACGAGGATATCGAGCATCGCCTGTCCTACGTGTGCGAGCAGGAGGGCTTCGATTACGACGACGAGGCGCTCGCCATCGTGGCGCGCCATGCCAAGGGCGGCATGCGCGACGCGCTCTCCACGCTGGAGCAGCTGAGCGTTTTTGGCAACGGGGCCGTGCATGCGGACGATGCCCGCTCGCTTTTGGGCGAGGTGTCGGACCAGATTCTGAGCGAGTTTGCCCGCGCTATTGCCGAGCGTGATATTGCTGAGCTCTATGGGCTCATTCGCGCACAGGTCGAGGAGGGCAATGACCTGCTTGAGCTGACGCGCGACCTGGTGGCGCATGTGCGCGATGTGTACGTGGCCTGCGTTGCCGGCGCCCGCGCCGAGCTGTTTGAGGGCGGCTCCGAGCAGGCCGAGGCGCTTGCTGCCGAGGCCGCTGCCTTTGGTGAGCATCCTGCCGACCGCTTGGCTCGTGTGCTGACGGTGCTCGACGATGCCGCGTTGGAGATGAGGGGCGCGAGCGACGTGCGCCTGGTGCTCGAGATCGCCTGCACGCGTCTGACGCGCCCCGAGGCCGATCTGACCATCGAGGCTTTGGCCGAGCGTGTGGCACGCTTGGAGGCCATGGTCGCCAACGCCGCGGTGCCGGCGAGTGTGGCTGCTGCTGGTGCTGCGCCTGCGGCTGTCGCGGCTGCACCTGCGGCGACGCAACAACCGACACTGATCTCGGGTGCCCGAGTTGCCGCCCCTGTGGCATCTGCCGCTCCTACTGCTACGTCCACGCACCAGGGCGGCATGCCCTGGGACCGCGGAGCTGCTGTTCCAGCTGCCCAGCCTGCGCCCGCGCCGACCCCCAAGCCCGCAGCGCCGGCACCTCAGCCTGCGCCGGTTCCGAAGCCCCAGCCCTCCGCCCCGGCTCCCACGCCTGCCGCTGTGCCGGCACCTAAGCCCCAGCTCAACAACGCCGCTCAGGTTGCTGCCGCCGGCGCCGCCGAGACCCCCGCGGTCGAGGATGCCGGTGAGCTCCAGCGCAAATGGGCCGAGGTCGTCGAACGCGTCAAGGCTCGTCAGGCCTCCTACGCAGGGCTTTTGCTCAACGCCCGCGCCACAGCAGACGACGGCTCCAAGCTCACGGTTTCGTTCCCCGCGGGCTCGACTTTTGCCATTAAGATGCTCGGTCGCGCCGACACGCAGTCGGTAGTTCTGCCGACAGTCAGTGCGGTCTTCGGTCGTCGTACCGTCGACTATGTCCTGGATGGGGGTGGCACGCCGGCTCCTCAACATGAGGAGCATTCTCCATCTGCACGGGCTGTGGCATCTGCGGACCCGCAACCCGTGTCCTCGGCGGCCCCTGCATCCTCGAGCGCCAGCGCGACGCAGCCAAAAGCGGCCCCGGTAGCGGCATCGACTCCGTCGGCGCCTGAACCCGCTGCGCCCAAACCGGCTGCTCCGATCCCCGCGTCCAAGCCCGCTGCCACACCCGCGCCCAAGTCGTCCGACCTGGCTAAGGCTCCCTGGCTGCGCTCCGATAACCCTGCCGGCGCTCCTGCCACGGGCAAGCTCCCGACCGAGCCCGCACCCCGCGCGCCCGAGCGCTCGTCCGCTTCCAAGGCTCAGCCTGCCGCACCGTCTGCGCCGTGGGAATCCGAGCGGGTTCCCTACGACGATGCCATGGTCGGCGGTTTTGCTGCCGATGCCGGCGGGGACGATCTGCCCCCGTTCGACGTGCCGGCCGCGGCGTCCGCGCCCAAGCCCGCTGCAACTGCCCCCAAAGAGGAGGACGCTCCCGCAGCTCCCTGGGAGTCCAACCCCGGCGCCGGCAGCCCCTTCGGCCACCAGGGCGCAGCCCCGAGCATCCCGCAGACCGAGGACGAGGCCAAAGCCCTCATCCGCAGCGTCTTTGGCCAGGCCACCATCTTCAAGCCGGTGGAGTAGCTGCGCAGGCGGGTATACTGCTCAAGAAGAGGACCCCTTGTCCGGGCGCATCTGTATTTCGGACATGTGTAGTGTGGTGCCGCGTATGTCGCATTTGAGCAGACAGGTGCGTGACGGTCGGCCTAGGATGCTGAGGTCGATACGATACGTCGCATGGCTGTCCGTGTACTCGACTTGCTCGGCGTTAATGGTTGCTCCGATTGCCAAATAAACGCCTAGCTCGGCATCGACAATCTTGAAGTCCTTTATCTTGACCTTGAACTCTTGATAGAGGGACGGGCTGTTGTAGTAGACGGTTCGGGTTCCGTCGGTGCACTCATCGGTCGTCTCCCATTTGACGACGGGCTGGTCCGAGCTGGCTATCAGCAGTTCTGCTCCAAAAGCTATGGCATGGGTGATGACAACCAGCAATGCCCAGCCGACAAAGAGATAGAGAACCACATATGCAACGGGGTGTTTTGAGCGGATGTTTTGGAGCGCGTTGGGGGCATTCATGGGGCACCTCCAAATTACTATCTATGGCAATCAAATTATACCCTGCCGCCATGTGCGCCGCCTCGAGCAGCGGTTCGGCATTTAGCTATTTAGTGGCGCACATGAAATGCCGGATTCGGCTCTACTAGATTGAGTGTGCGATATTATGCAACCTTGCATAATTCGACCTTGCATAATCTTTGAGTGCGGTTTGTATTGGAGGACATGTATATCGACTGAGGTAACACGTCCGCCCCGCTCTCTCGCCGCGCGCCGTGGTACGATTTTTGAGTTTGAAAGTCCCGCCGTGCTCCGGCTGCCCTTGCAGCTCGGCGTGCGGCCGCACGTAAAGGAGCCATCATGGCCGGTATGAACATGCAGCAGATGATGAAGCAGGCTCGCAAGATGCAGGAGCAGCTTGCCGCCGCGCAGGAGAACCTCAAGTCCCAGACCGTCGACGCCTCTGCCGGCGGCGGCATGGTCAAGGTGACCGTTAACGGCGAGATGGAGCTCGTCAACCTCACCATCGATCCCGATGCGCTCGATCCCGAGGACGTCGATATGCTGCAGGATATGATCATGGCTGCCGTCAACGAGGCCGTCCGCGGCGTCAACGAGCTCGCCAACAAGCAGATGGGCGCCATCACCGGCGGCCTCAACATCCCGGGCATGCCGTTCTAAGACACGCATATATATGAGTGCCAACCACAGTCTGCAAAAACTGCTCGATGAGCTGGGCCGTCTGCCGGGCATTGGTCCCAAGTCGGCCCAGCGCATCGCCTATTACCTGTTGGAGGCCGACGCCGAGGAGGCGCGCCGCCTGGCCGAGGCCATCCTGGAGGTCAAGCAGGAGGTCCACTTTTGCAGCCGCTGCTTTAACTACGCCACGGCCGACGAGTGCTCCATCTGCCAGGACCCGATGCGCGATACCACTCGCATTTGCGTGGTGGGCGAGCCGCGTGATGTCCAGGCGATCGAGCGCACGGGCAGCTACCACGGCCTCTACCACGTATTGGGCGGCGTGATCAGTCCCATGGACAAGATTGGCCCCGAGCAGCTGCACATTCGAGAGCTGCTGGCACGCTTGGGCCACGAGGACATCCACGAGGTCATCATCGCCACCAACCCCAATATTGAGGGCGAGACCACGGCGAGCTATCTGGCCCGTACCATCAAGCCGTTGGGCGTCGAGGTGTCGCGTCTGGCAAGCGGCCTTCCCGTGGGCGGCGACTTGGAGTATGCCGACGAGCTTACGCTTGGCCGCGCCATCGAGGCCCGCCGCGCGATCTAGGCGGCGTCAGCTCCACGGCATGTCCCGTCGGCCTGCCGCACGGGGCGCTCATAATTGGGCGCGCGTTCATGCATTTGTTGTGCAACAAACCTGCTTTTCATCCGCTTATCGCGTGGATGGGTCCGCTCGCACCCCGTATTTGCGCGTTCGTTGCGCAACCTTTTGTGTTCGCTGATACACTCAAATGTGAATTTGAATGAATGCGCCGCTTTCGAGCGGCGTGTTTTTGTTGGAGGAGATCGCATGCGGCCCGGGGGCACTCAGACAAAGCATGGCGCCGCGGTGCGCATGCGACGCCGGCTGGGCCTGGCGCCACGGGCATGTGTGCTGCTTTCCTGCTCGCTGGTGCTGGTCGTGGCGGGTGTTTCTGCTTACGGCATGACGGTGCCGTCCATGGTACAGGCGCATGCTGCGCGTGAGCTGCATATTGGGCGCAAGGCCAAAAGCGACTTGGGAACGACAGCCGGATATACGTGGGCGAGTGTGGTCTCGCACGTTGTGTTCGGTGGCGACGATGCGGACAGTCCCGAAACATCGGACAACGAGGTTACGCTGGCAAACGGCAAGACCATCGTGCTCACCAACACCAAGATCATCACGAAGCTTTCCAACAACAGTGTGGCATCCGTCATAAATAAGGCCGAGCAGCAGAAGGGGCAGGACGCCCAACAGACAGGCAAGCCAGGCGGTTCGGGTTCGTCTGGCTCCAGCTCCGATTCGTCGGGCGGCGGTTCCGGTTCGGGCTCCGCCTCTGGCGGTGGATCTTCGGGTGATGGCTCGACGGACGGCGGTACCGGCGGGGACGCGGGCTCGGGTGGTCTCTCGGCTGCCGAGGAAGAGAGTATCCACAGCTGGCTCGTGACCAAATACAATATGCTCGATGGCTATGTCGCCCGCGCCAATAGCGTGGTGTCGACCTATAACGCCACGGGCGATACCGGACCGTGCGACACCCTGGCGAATGACATGTTTGTTATCCGTGCCGAGTTCGGTCGACAAAGGTTCTCGACCAAATCTAAGTGGTATCGGCAGTATGCCAATCTGTGGGGCTGCTATACCAACCTGTGTCAATGGGTTGGGCACTACGGCAACGACGACGTCGCGCTCAACAACTTCAACACCAATGTGGCGGCGATCGCCCTATGACGAACGACCTCGCTTCTACGGTAGCCCAGTCGCTCAACCGTGATCCCATGGTGGGCCTGCGTCTGGCGCGTGTCGACGGGTTTGAGCCGGCCGTCGCCCTGGGCACGGACGAGCTCCCCGCCTACCTGCGCCGTTTTACGATGCTCTTTGCCGACGACACTACCATGCGCCGTGGCGGTATCGGCCGCGTGACGCGTGCCGTCAACGCCCAAGGCGAGGCCGTGGCACTCAAACAGCTCATCTTGCCGACGCGCGATGAGTTCGACGACGATGCCGTCCATGAGGCGCTGGTCGCCAAGTTCAAAGCGGCATTTCGCGAGGAATATGAATGCCATCGCGCCCTTTCGGGCCTTAAGGGCTTTCCCCGCCTCTATGGCTGGGGCGAGGTTGACGGTGTGCCTGCAATTGTCATGGAATGGGTCGAGGGCGAGACGCTCGCCCGCTTGCGCTCGCGCTTTGCCGTGGACGATGCCGGCCGCCTGTCGCCGCTTGTGGCGGCGCGCTTGGGGCGCGACCTGTTCGACCTGCTCTGCCGCATGAGCCTGGTGGGGGAGGGCTTTGTCCATCGCGATATCTCGCCCGCTAATATTATGGTGCGTACGGCGCGTCTACCGCTTGACCGGCAGCTTGCCGAGGGCACCTTTGACCTGTGCCTGATCGACTTTGGCTCGTCGCTGGCGCTCGAGCCTGCATCGGCCGTGGCCGGTGCCGGCGGCAAGGCATCCTTTACCGAGCGCTATGCCACGCTGCGTCGCGCGACGGTTGCCTATGCCCCGCCCGAGATGCTCACCGACGATATTCCCGACCTGCGCGCTTTACGTATGTCGCCGGCGATCGATGTCTATGCAGCGGCGAGTACGGTCTACGAGCTCATCGCCGGTGTCGCGCCGTACGAAGTGGCGCCGGGTGCATCGGGTACTTCGGGCTCGCGCAAAAAGACGCGCGATATCGCCAGCCCCTATCGCCTCAAGATGGATACGCTGCCCGATTATCCCGTCGGCGCCCACGCGCCCGGCTGCGACTTGACGCAGCTGCTGCGACGCGAGCCCGATGTGGCACTTGCCGCGGCCGAACAGGCTCAGCAGCTGGGGCTCGATCCAAATTCCGAGGATTTGCGCGATGCGCTGGCGTTTGTCGACGCTCAGCTGTTCGATGTGGTGATGGCCTGCCTGTCCTGCCATCAGGAAGATCGTCCCGAGCCGGCTGCGGTGGAGGCGGCGCTCTCGGCATTTTGCGACCACTATGCGCAAAATGTCGCCCGCTCGCTTCGCGGCGAGCCGCTCACGCCGTGCCCCATGGATGCGTCTGGCCGCGCGGTTCGTCGCGCGCTGATGGTCGGCGCGACGGTCGTCTGTGGCGTGGTTTGGGCTGTGGTCGTGGTTTCGGCCGCGCTGCTGGCGTCGGGCGCTCGCGTGACGGCGACTTTGGGATCGCTCATGTGGTCTGGGTCGCTACCGGGTATTATTGCCGCACTGGCGTTGGCGCTACCAGGCATGGCCGGCGTTGCCGCGGGGGCACTTGCGCGCGATCGGCGCTCGGGGTTCCTGCAGGGTGTGCTTGCGCTTTCTGCCTGCGAGGCTCCGGTGCTGGTTGTGGCTGCATGTAGCGTATTTTCCCAACGCGCCGTGATGGGCGGCCTTGTTGCCGCTCTGGTTGCAACCTATACGCTTACGTGGTTTTTACTTGCGATGGGCTTTGCCTTTGAGCTTCCCGTTTCGGCACCGCGGCGCACAAAAGCCCAGATGGCGACTCCGCTTGCCGGTGGAGCCGCAGCTGCCCGTACTTTTGGCGGACCTGTCGAAGTATCGTCCGATTCTATTTCTACGACCAAGGAGGCCTAGGTCATGGCATCTCAAGTTGAGCTCACCCCATGCGGGGCCATGTTTGACATCTTTAAGCGCGCGGCGCATCTGAGCCATATCGAGCTGTGCGGCTTGGTGCTTTCGTCCCGTCCGCTCGCCGACGGCCGCAGCCCGCAGAGCCGAGCCGCCGATCGCTCTTGGGTTTCCCGCTTTATCGTTCGCGCACCGGTCGGCACGCTTCAGCAGCGCTACTTTGCCGAATACGGTACATCGGCTGCGCGTATTATGTCGCAACTGGCCTTGCGCCGGCGCAACCCCATGGACTCCACGGCTGTGATCAATATGGTGTGCGGTCCTGCAGGTGAACCGATGGTACGCGCGCTCGAAGAGTGTCACCAGGACACGAATCTCTATCGCAACGCGCTCGATCGCCTGTCCCAGGCGGCAGAACTCATGCCCGCCGAGCGCGCCGAGGCCGTGCTGGTGCTGTTTGTCGCCGTCGGTTGTTCGGCGGATGTGCGGTCCTCGGTGAACTATGCCATCGACTACGCACACGCGACCTGTGGCGGAGGCACATCCACGCCGCGTTCGCTTGGCATGTCGCTGACTGCGGGCGAACGCGAACCCGCCCCGGCGCACCCCTTGGGCTTGCTGCGCGTGCAAAACAGTTTTGTCGTGAGCGCCCCGCGCTGGATTCAGCCGAGTGAGCAGGGTGTTGAGATTGGCGCGCTGGCCACTGGTGAGGGCGATATTACCGACGTCGGCGACGATGTCTCGGCCCGCCATGCCCATATCTGGTGCGATGCTCAAAATATCTGGCACGTCGAGGACTTGTCGTCCACCAACGGAACCGTGGTGGTAAACGGGGCCACGCGCGTCTGCATTCAGGTCGAGCCCGGCCGTTCCGCCCAACTCAATCCCGGCGACGAGCTCAAGCTCGGCGAATCCACTACCTACGCCATCCTCTTCGGTGCTCTCTAGCCGGCAGATAGGGACGTTCCTTTTCTGCCGGCTGGGGACACTCCTTGGCGCGCCAGAGCCGGTCGCCTGGGGATGGAGGGGCCATTTTGGCCCTTGGCGGTCACCCGAGGTAAACCTTTACCGCCCGCCTATATTTGCCGAAATTACACTTGACGGCGGGGTACAATAAACCCGCATGCGGATTTCCGTTGCGGGCGCTTCCCATCGCCGGGGCGTGCCCGGGAGCATCCGGCATGCGGCCTTTGCGGCGCTCGGTCATGTGCAAGACGGGCGGTCGGGCCTGTAGGGCGCATCAGCTGCCCCTCGCCTCGGCATGTCTTCTCTCCACGCCATGTACCTGCTGCTGAGCCTGCCTGCCAGATGATTGGAAGCAACAGCGTAAATCCCATCACGCCAACATCCCGGCGATCGCCGGGGCCTGTATACCTATATGAGAGGAGAGGGGTATATGGCGCGTAAGTTTAAGTCTATGGACGGCAACGAGGCGGCCGCATATGTTTCGTATGCGTACACCGAGGTAGCGGGAATCTATCCCATTACGCCGTCCAGCCCGATGGCCGACCATGTCGACCAGTGGGCGGCCCAGGGTCGCAAGAATATCTTCGGCACCCCGGTCAAGGTCGTCGAGATGGAGTCCGAGGCAGGTGCGGCCGGTACCGTTCACGGTTCGCTGGGCGCCGGTGCTCTGACCACCACCTACACGGCTTCTCAGGGTCTGCTCCTGATGATCCCGAACATGTACAAGATCGCGGGCGAGCAGCTCCCGGGCGTCTTCCACGTCTCCGCGCGTTGCGTCGCTTCCCACGCCCTGAACATTTTTGGCGATCACTCCGACGTCATGGCCTGCCGCCAGACCGGCTTCGCCATGCTCGCCGAGGGCAATGTCCAGGAGGTCATGGACCTCTCGCCGGTGGCTCACCTTGCCGCCATCGAGGGTAAGACCCCGTTCCTTAACTTCTTCGACGGCTTCCGCACCAGCCACGAGATCCAGAAGGTCGCCATGTGGGACTACAAGGATCTGGCCGAGATGTGCGACATGGACGCCGTCCAGGCTTTCCGCGACCACGCGCTCAACCCTGAGCACCCGCACACCCGCGGCAGCCACGAGAACGGCGATATCTTCTTCCAGAACCGTGAGGCCTGCAACAAGGTCTACGACGAGCTTCCCGCCGTCGTCGAGGGCTACATGAAGAAGATCAACGAGAAGCTCGGCACCGATTACGGCCTGTTCAACTACTACGGCGCTCCCGATGCCGACCGCGTCGTCGTGTGCATGGGCTCCTTCTGCGACGTGCTCGAGGAAGTCATCGACTACCTCAACGCCCACGGCGAGAAGGTCGGCCTGGTCAAGGTCCGTCTGTTCCGTCCGTTCTCCATCAAGCACTTCGTCGACGTTCTCCCCGAGACCGTCCAGAAGATCGCCGTCATGGACCGTACCAAGGAGCCGGGTTCCATCGGCGAGCCGCTCTACCAGGACGTCGTCTCCGCTCTCTACGAGGCCGGCAAGACGGGCATCAAGGTCGTCGGCGGCCGTTATGGCCTGGGCAGCAAGGACACGCCTCCCGCGTCCGCGTTCGCTGTCTTCGAGGAGCTCAAGAAGGACGAGCCCAAGCGCGAGTTCACCATCGGCATTGTCGATGACGTGACCAACCTGAGCCTGCCCGAGGCCGAGGATGCGCCCAACACCGCAGCCCCCGGCACCATCGAGTGCAAGTTCTGGGGTCTGGGTGGCGACGGTACCGTCGGCGCCAACAAGAACTCGATCAAGATCATCGGCGACCACACCGACAAGTACGTCCAGGCCTACTTCCAGTACGACTCCAAGAAGACCGGCGGCGTCACCGTCTCGCACCTGCGCTTTGGTGATTCCCCGATTCGCTCGCCGTACTACGTGACCAAGGCCGACTTTGTCGCCTGCCATAACCCCAGCTACATCGTTAAGGGCTTCAAGATGGTCCGCGACGTCAAGCCGGGCGGCACCTTCCTGGTCAACTGCCAGTGGAGCGACGAGGAGTTCGCCGAGCACATGCCCGCCGTGGCCAAGCGCTACATCGCGAACAACAACGTCAACGTCTACCTGATCGACGCTATCGACCTGGCCGCTAAGGTCGGCATGGGCAAGCGCACCAACACGGTGCTCCAGTCCGCCTTCTTCGCGCTGGCCAAGGTCCTGCCCGCCGAGGACGCCCTGCAGTACATGAAGGACGCGGCTACCAAGTCCTACATGAAGAAGGGCCAGGCTATCGTCGACGCCAACCACAAGGCCATCGATGCCGGCGCTACCGCCTTCCGTAAGTTCGAGGTTCCGGCCGACTGGGCTACCGCCGAGGATGCCGCCCCCGTCGAGCTCTCCGAGGAGACCAAGTCCGCCATCGCCCAGCAGGTCAAGAACCTGCTCGAGCCCATCGATCGCATGGACGGCGACAGCCTGCCCGTTTCCGCCTTCGTCGATTGCGCCGACGGCCAGTTTGAGCTGGGCGCCTCCGCATACGAGAAGCGCGGCGTCGCCGTGGTCGTTCCCCACTGGGACGAGACCAAGTGCATCCAGTGCAACCAGTGCGCCTACGTGTGCCCGCATGCCACCATCCGTCCGTTCGCGATGACCGAGGACGAGGCTGCCGCCGCGCCCGAGGCTACCCGCACGCTCGACGCCATGGGCCCCAAGGCCAAGGGCATGAAGTTCACCATGGCTGTGTCCCCGCTCGACTGCATGGGTTGCACCAACTGCGTCAAGGTCTGCCCCAAGGGCGCCCTCGAGATGGTTCCCACCGAGCAGGAGATGGACCAGCAGCCCGTTTGGGACTACATGGTCGAGAACGTCTCCGAGAAGAAGGAGCTCATCGCGGCCAACGTCAAGGGCAGCCAGTTTAAGCAGCCCTACCTGGAGTTCTCGGGCTCCTGCGCCGGCTGTGCCGAGACCGCCTATGCACGTCTGGTGACCCAGGTCGCCGGCGACCGCATGTTCATCTCCAACGCCACTGGCTGCTCCTCCATTTGGGGCAACCCCGCTGCCACCGCTCCTTACTGCAAGGACAAGGACGGTCACGGCCCGGCGTGGAACAACTCCCTGTTCGAGGACAATGCCGAGCACGGTCTGGGCATGGCCGTCGGTTACGAGGCCGTCCAGAAGAAGCTGATCGCCGCTACCCAGGACATCATCGCTGCCGATGGTCCGTCCGATGAGCTCAAGGCCGCCGGCCAGGCTTGGATCGACTCCGTCAACGACGCCGAGGCCTCCAAGACCGCTGCTGCTGCCTACGTTGCCGAGCTCGAGAAGTGCGGCTGCGACGCTTCCAAGGCGATCCTCGCCGACAAGGCTTACCTCACCAAGAAGTCCTTCTGGATCTTCGGCGGCGACGGCTGGGCCTACGACATCGGCTTCGGTGGCCTGGACCACGTCCTGGCTTCCGGCCACAACGTCAACGTCTTCGTCTTCGACACCGAGGTCTACTCCAACACCGGCGGTCAGGCCTCCAAGGCCTCGAACCTGGGCCAGGTCGCTCAGTTCGCCGCTGCCGGTAAGGTGACCAAGAAGAAGTCCCTGGCCGAGATCGCCATGAGCTACGGCTACGTCTACGTGGCGCAGGTCGCCATGGGCGCCAACCCGGCTCAGACCCTCAAGGCCATTCACGAGGCCGAGGCCTACGACGGCCCGTCCCTCATCATCGGCTACAGCCCCTGCGAGATGCACTCCATCAAGAAGGGTGGCATGCAGAACTGCCAGGCCGAGATGAAGAAGGCTGTCGAGTGCGGTTACTGGAACCTCTTCCGCTTCAACCCCGAGGCTGCTGCTGGCAAGAAGTTCTCGCTCGATTCCAAGGAGCCCGCGGGCGGTTATCAGGAGTTCCTGATGAACGAGGCCCGTTACGCTTCGCTGACGCGTTCCTTCCCCGAGCGCGCCGAGGAGCTCTTCAAGGAGAATGAGCAGGCCGCTATGGACCGCTACGCTCACCTGCTGAAGCTCAAGACGGTGTACAACGAGGCCTAGGTCTCTCACCGCAGGATCTGAGGGCTGACCTTCGCGGACGTCCTCGGACATGAAAGAACCCCCGCTGCGCACTACGTGCGGCGGGGGTTCTTTCGTCCTGCGGAGTGTCCGCGAAGGTCAGCCCTCAGATCCTGCTACGACTACGTCCTCGGATTGTGTGGCTGAATGAAGGACGTGGTTGGTGGGGCCTTTTGTCCCCTTCGCTGTTTCGCGGCTTTGCCGCGAAAGCTCGCGCCACTTTGGGGATGGATGGAGGGCGTGGCTGGATTGCAGATTCAAATGGCTAGAGAGATATGGGCGCGAACGAGAAATCGTTATTGGGGTCATCCTTTTCCATAAACTCATCGAGACAAAACGTCATGTAGATTGGAACGTACAGAACCTTGCCCTCTTTGCTGAGATTCTCGTGGCTTAGTACAACGGCCTCGGGAATTTTGTACTCGCCCACACTCATCAGACGATCGAGGGCCGCGTGCGCTCGAACTTTCTTGCCCGATTTGACCTCGATTGGGACAACATGACCGTGGACGCCTTCGATCACAAAGTCAACTTCACCGACCTCACGCGTTTGGTAGTACCATGCATCCGCCCCGAGGGCAACGAGTTCCTGCGCGACCACGTTCTCATAGAGACCACCAAGGTTGGGAGTTTTCATATCAAGATAGACAGCGCGTGCAGTGCTGCCGGGGTATCGCGATGCGAGCATGCCTGTATCAGACTCGTATAGTTTGAAGGCTGTCGTTTTCTCCGTCCTCTTGAGAGGACTCCGTGGCTCCGTCACCCTGGCGACCATCAATCCAACACCTGCGTTAACAAGCCACAGGAAATCCTGCTCATATTTTTTAAGGCGAGCTCCCTCACCCAGAGACGAAACAACAAAGCGATGAGACTCCGCCTCAAGCTGAACGGGAATTTGCTCAAAAATCGACCGAACGTTAAACGCTCGAGCCGATGCATATTTTGAGATATCGCTTTTGTACTGATCGACCGGCTGAGTTTGAAGCTCACGTGTGCTCACGAGCGAATAACCCGAATCAATATAATTCTGAACGACCTCCGGCATGCCGCCGCAAACGATATAAGCTCTATAGTTCTTGAGCATCGCCTCATGAATATAGTTTTCGACAGGATGTTTCTCGACAAGGCAGCTGCGAATGCCCGCAAGCACATTCTCGCTAACGCTGTTTGCCCAACAAAACTCTTCAAAATCCATCGGGCGCATAACAATGTGCTCTACATACCCCACCGGAAAAGAAGAGATCCCCTTAAACTCAGTCCCAAGCATAGACCCCGAGAAGACATAGCTAAAGCGACCATCCTCGACCAACGCCTTCATGAGTGTAACGATCTGCGGATACTCCTGAATCTCATCGACAAAGACAAGCGTATCGCCCTCAACAAGCGGCGCATCCGCAAGAAGGGCTACACGGTTGATGAAGTCAATGGAGTTCTTTGCGCCAATAAGCACATTCTTTGCCTCGACATCGAGTAGTAAATTGACCTCAAAATACGAAGCGTAGTTGCTTTTTCCGAACGCGCGAATCGCATAGCTCTTGCCAATCTGACGCGCACCAGTAACAAGTAATGCCTTATTGGAGTTATTCTTCCAGCTCAAAAGCCCATCAGTGACCTTACGGCGTAACATAAAACCCCCAAATGACAAAAATTGGCAGATAGAATTGCCTAAAATCATACAAAAATTTGCGGATAATATCGTGCGTAATATACAAAAATTGGAAGATAGCAAAGGTCCGATAAGGTCTCAAAGCCACTGAAACGGCGCCCTACTTTGCGAAGGGGCCGGAGACGCTGCTGCGTGCGTCTCCAGCCCTCTGATTCTTACTTTGGATTCCGATGGTGGGGTGTTGTCGGTGCTACTTGCTTGGTTACCTTGTCTCGCCGGACTCCGTGCGTAGGCGGTAGCCGTGGACGAGGTCGCTAATAGCCGGCCAGGGAATCTGGCGGTCGACCCAAAATTGGAGCTGGACCAGATAGCGCTCGGTGGCGCGGGTGAGGGCCGCGAACTGTTCGTGAGTCTCAACCTGGGCGTAGAGGTCGCGGCTGTGGGCGAGGATTGCCGTGGTGTCATCCATTTTGCCGGTGACGTCGAAGGCGCCCGAGAACCAGTCGCACAGGCGCGCGGCGCTGTTGTTGATCGTTGCGAGGTCGGCGGTGCCGTCGTTGGCGTTTTCGTTGGCCTGGGCTCGCAGGAGGGAGAGGGCGTCGGCGGCGTTCATACAGTAGCCGACGGTGAAGTTCCAGACGGCGAATTCGCGGCCGGTGTCGAGTTTGCGGCGGCGCATGTAGTCGATGTCACGCGGTTCCTCGAGCATCATTTGATCGGCGAGGGCCTCAAGTGCAGTGGTGTACTCGGCAAGGTCGAGCGTGAGCAGATTGTTGATATCCATCATCTTTAGGCCTCCGTTTCGATCTCGACGATTTCGTTTTTAATGTACATGCCCTGGTTGTCCCAGACATTGCGGCAGGCGGCGGCAAAACGCTCGCGGTCGGCTTCGCAGATGCGGGCGAACATGTTGCAGGTGCCAAAGGGCTCGCACACGTCAAAGAAGATGCAGATTGACGACCATCCGCCATACCAGCTCACGGCGCCCGCTGGCTCGTGAAAGACGGGGTTCTCGATGTGCTCGTAATTGGCGATGGGGCCCGAGACAGGATAGGTTACCTCGGCATCGCAGATCTTTGCCGAAAAGATACGTGACTCGACTGGACAGGATGATTCGAACAGCTTGCATGCCTCGGGAGCCTTGTCCCAGAGCATGTCGGCGAGAAACGTCTCGCCATTCAGCGTGATCTTGAGCATTTTTGTCATAGTAAGGACCTCCTCAATCCGTCGCTCAAGGGGTTCGCTGGCGGATAAGGAGAAGACAGCAGCGGGGTCGCCGAACCCAAACTTCACGACAGATCTCTGTCGCCCCAGCCCGCGCTGTTCTTCGCTAAAGTACCATGCCGTAATTGCGCGTGCAATATCAGTTTTTGATTTTCTGGAAGCGGCAATCGACGAGACGGCTCGCCGGCTGCCGGCCGACGCGCGGTATGAGCACTTGTCTATTCCTTAAGTTGGATGAAAAACGCCATGTTATTGCAGGGCTGCATACTCGTCCAATAAGTGCATAGAATCTCGTATAGTGCGAGTAAGACTTTGCGCTGTCTGTTTTATGTTTAGCAAAGATACAGTTTGCATAATCTGGTCTAATCCCTGCTCTATTAAAATAAAGTTGCACGTAAATGACGTAGATATGCTTGAGCTGGGTTTCTTTACGCTGAGCGGGTAAAAGCGACCGTTCACCGTTCAACTATTTTCAAAATGAATAAAATGAGCGATAAAGAGAATATAAACCTTAATAAACTCGCGTATCGCACGGGCGCGGGTTATTAATGGGTTGTAGGCCTTTTACAGAAAGGATTCCAGCAATGTCTAAGCCTCTTGGCAAGCCCGATCGTATCGTCGTCGCCCTTGGCGGCAACGCCCTCGGCAACAACCCCGTTGAGCAGATCGAGGCCGTGAGCAACACCGCTCACGCTCTCCTCGGCCTGATCGAGCAGGGCAACGAGATCATCATCACCCACGGCAACGGCCCGCAGGTTGGCATGATTCAGAACGCCTTCGCCGCTGCCCACGACGCCATCGGCACCCCCGAGATGCCGCTGCCCGAGTGCGGCGCCATGTCCCAGGGCTACATCGGCTATCACCTGCAGCAGGGCATTGGCCGCGAGATGCACAAGCGCTATAAGCGTTGGCACGCCGCCACCGTCGTCACCCAGATCGAGTGCGACCCGGACGATCCCGCGTTCAAGAACCCGACCAAGCCGATCGGCCCCTTCTACACCGAGGAGCAGGCCAAGGAGTTCATGGCCGAGGATCCTTCCAAGGTTTTCGTCGAGGATTCCGGTCGCGGCTGGCGTCGCGTCGTCGCTTCCCCCGATCCCAAGAAGATCGTCGAGGCTGACTCCATCCTCAACCTGCTCGACAACGAGTTCATCGTCATCGCCTGCGGTGGCGGCGGCATCCCCGTCGTCCGCGACTACGAGAACAAGGGCTGCTACAAGGGCGTTCCCGCCGTCATCGACAAGGACCTGGGCGGCGAGCTGCTGGCCGAGGACTGCGACGCCGACGTTCTGTTCCTGCTGACCGCCGTTGAGCATGTCGCCATCAACTTTGGCAAGCCCAACCAGGAGGAGCTCGAGGACATTACCGCCGACGAGGCCGAGCGCCTGGCCGACGAGGGCCAGTTCGGCAAGGGTTCCATGGAGCCCAAGGTCCGCGCCGCCATCAAGTTCGCCCGTTCCCGCAAGGGCCGCACCTGCATCATCGGCGCCCTGGACAAGGCCGCCGAGACCATGGCCGGCCTCTCCGGTACCCGCATCCACGAGTAGCCTCTGCTCCATTGCCTCTCTCGTGGGCGCCAGGCAAGGCGCCCACAAACTAGCCTCTCTTCATGAGCCCCGCAGTCCGCTCCGACTGCGGGGCTTTTGCTATTCACCTAGTCCCCGATGGGTGGGTAGTCATTGGGGACGTTCTTAAACGACTAGTCAAACAAGAACGTCCTCAATGACTACTAATTTAAATCTGTCCCCAATGACTGCAGAAAGCGCATCTCACACCGACGCATTGCTTTCGGGCCCTCTCTCCGTGCTCCCTATGAGTTCAGCTGGACTCCCCGCAACCTGTTCCGCGTTGGCGGAACGAGCGCGACGTGGAGTGTCATTCTTTACCGCGTTAGACTAGACGCAGGGAAAGGAGGAGGACATGGATGCTCGCGTTAAGCAGCTTGTAAATATGATCGAGGACGATCAGCCTGTCGCTGTCGCGGTGCTTGCCAAGCGTCTCGAGGTAAGCGAGCGCGCCGTGAGAAACTATATCCATCGCGCAAACGACAAGCTTGCGGGGGTTGCACGCATCGTTGGCAGCAAAGGGCAATATCGTATCGATGTTGCACATGCAGATGAGCTTGCTCGCTTGCTAGACGGTGCGGCTCTGGCCCATCCGGGCATTCCTGATACGCGCGACGGCCGTGTGTCCTTCCTTCTTAACGACCTTCTCATGCGGTCCCAGTGGGTGACGATTGAGGAGTATGCGGATTTACTCTACGTTTCGGCGCGAACTCTGTCCAATGACATGCGTCTGGTAGAGCAGAAACTTGCCCAATTTGACTTGATGCTCGAAAAGCGCCCTCGCTACGGAATCCGCGTTGCGGGTGGGGAGTCGCAACGGCGTCTGTGTCTGGCCTCACTGGTGAGGCCCGTGTTGCCCGACACCGACGATGCAGAGCTCGCCGAGCGCCTGCGGGCCATCGCCGCATGTGTGGACGATGCCCTGACTGCCTCGCCCGTCACGGTGAGCTCGCTGGCATCCCGCAATCTCATCATGCATCTTTACATCGCTCTTGGCCGCATCGAGCAGGGCTGCTATGTCCCGGCTGCAGAATCGGACGTTTTAAAGCTGGAGGGAACGCGCGAATACGCTGCGGCTTTCCAGATTGCCGCAAACATCAAGGATGCCCTGGGCGTGAGCATGCCCCGAGAAGAGGTTGCCTTTATCGCAATCCATTTGCTCGGCAGGGGCACGGGCGTGCCCGAGAAGGGCTCGGCCGTTATCTCGGACGAGATGTGGGAGATCGCTTCCGAGATGGTATGTGCGGTCAACGATGAGTTTAGGTTTGACTTTAGCAGCGATCTTGAACTTCGCATGAACCTTGCTCGGCATATTGGCCCTCTGGGTTATCGCCTTGAATATCACATGCATATGGATAACCCCATGCTGCCCGATATCAAGACGAGGTTTCCGTTGGCCTATTCGATGGCGGCCGGCACCTCGCAGGTACTCGAGCGTCATTTTGGCAGCCAGCCCTCTGATGAGGAGCTCGGCTACATCGCCATGGCATTTGCCCTGGCCCTCGAGCAGCAAGCCGACCAGCCGCGTCGCAAACGCATCCTGATCGTGTGCGCCTCGGGAGCGGGAAGCGCCCGTATGCTCGAGCACCAGTACCGCAAGCAGTTTGGTATGTATATCGAGTCGATTGAGACATGCGACGTCGCTCGCGTGGGAACGCTCGACTTTTCGCACATCGACTACGTGTTCACAACGGTGCCGCTCAACGTCAAGTTGCCTGTGCCCGTCCGCGAGGCCGATTTCTTCTTGGAGACGAGCGATGTCAACGCTATCCGCAAGGTGCTGAGTGATGACGCTGCGCAATCGGACTCCCTGAGCGCTTTCTTTAGCCGTGCCCTGTTCTTCAACCGCGTTGAGGCGTCGTCGAAGCAGGCCGTTCTCCGATATCTCTCCGAGCGCGCCGTCGAGAGCGGCCGTGTCGATGCCCAGTTTGCCCAAGAGGTTGCCGAGCGCGAGAGCGCGAGTGCCACCTCGTTTGGCAATGGGGTGGCCATGCCCCATGGGATGCATCCTTTGAGCGCCGAGGCCTTTGTTACCGTGGGCCTGCTCGAACATCCCATTCTTTGGGACGAATACGGCCATGAGGTCGATATCGTCTTTATGGTGTCGTTTGCCCGGTCGGGCGGCGATGAGACGCGGATCTTGAGCTCGCTGCTCGCTGAGATCTTTATGGACCGCCAGGGGGTCGAGCGCTTACGCGAGCGCCGGTCCTGGCATGAGCTGATGGCGCTTGTGCAAGCGCATACGGCTTAAGGCTTCTTTTGTCGAAAACCTTGCCTGCCTGCAATAAACCTCGAGGATTGCGGGTGGGAGATAGGCGTTTCGAATATTCAAGTACAAACCAAACATCACGGGAGAGGAGACCGTTATGGACGATCAGGGAACCGAGATGGTTTCGTTTCAGCTGGTCGCTGCAGCGGGAGAGGCGCGCAGCCTTGCCTTCGAAGCCCTTGAAAAGGCAAAGGCGGGGGATTTTGACGCTGCCGCCAAACTCATGAAGCAGTCAAAGGATGTGGGAATCAAGGCTCACCACATCCAAACGCAGCTGCTTTCGACCGAGGCGGCGGGCGAGCATCTGTCGGTGGATGTGTTGCTGGTCCATGCTCAGGACCACCTCATGTGCTCCATGCTTGCTCAGGAGCTCGTGCAGGAGCTGATCTGCCTGTATGAGCGCACTGCAGCCAAGAACGCCTAACGGCGTGCGGCGACTATCCAACCAATCAATGCGAAGGGAATCCCTTATGAAGACCCTTCTTGTTTGCGCAGCTGGCCTGTCTACAAGCATTCTGATGAAGAAACTCGAGAAATACGCGGAGCAAAACGGCATCGAGCTCGATATCGATGCGGTGGGTATCGGCGAGTATCAGGAGACCTGCGCCGATTATGACGTGCTGCTCTTGGGGCCGCAGGTGTCCTACCAGCTCAACACCGTCAAGCAGGGGAGCGGTAAGCCGACCGCGGTCATCCCCGCACAGGACTACGGCATGGGCAACGCCGCCAACGTGCTGGCACTCGCCCAGTCGCTGTTGGGCTAGGAGGCGACCATGGAAAAGTTCATGACCCTGCTTCAGGAAAAACTGACCCCTATTGCCAATTTCTGCGGCACCGAGCGCCACTTTGCCTCCATGCAAAAGGGCTTTATGAGCGCGATCAGCTTCATCTTGGTCTCTGCCGTCTTTATGATCATCGCCAACCCGCCGGTCACGGCCGACCTGGTGGCGCAGGGCGGGTTCTGGTCCGTCTTTGGCCCTTGGCTCGATTTTGCCACGGCCAATAAGCTCACGCTGCTCATCCCGTTCAACATGACGATGGGCATACTGTCGGTGATCGTGACGTTCGCAATCGCCTATAACCTGGCGGGCACCTACAAGATGCCCAAGCTTAACGCCGGTATGACCTCGCTGGTGATGTTCCTGATCGCCGCGGCGCCGTCGTCCTACTACCAGCTTGCTGATGAGTCCGTGCTCCAGGCGGTCCCCTGCACCTATCTGGGTGCGCAGGGCCTGTTTACTGCCATCATCGTTGCCCTGGTCTCCGTCGAGGTCACGCGCTTCTGCCAGACCAAGGGCATCACCATCAAGATGCCCGATGGCGTGCCGCCGTTTTTGTCCGAAACCTTTGGCGCCATCGTGCCTATGCTCGCCAACATCCTCATCTTCTTTGGTGGCAACCTGCTGATCCAGATGATCGATCCCACGCTGTCCATCCCCTCGGTTATCGAGAAGCTGCTCGCTGCCCCGCTTTCCGTCGCAGTTGACTCTGTGCCCGGCGCACTGCTTATCTGCTTCATGACGCTGCTGTTTTGGTGCTTTGGCGTCCACGGCAACATGATCGTGATGCCCATCACCGCCCCGGTCACGCTTGCCGCCTTTGCTGCCAACGCCTCACTCTACGCTGCTGGGCAGCCGCTTGAGTTCCACCCGGTACTCATGTCGATGGTCATCAACCTCATCGGCGGCACGGGCAATACGTTCTCTTTTGTGGCGCTCTGCGCGTTTAGGGCAAAGTCGCAGCAGCTCAAGGCATTTGGCAAGGCATCGATCGTGCCGAGCTTCTTCCGTATCTCCGAGCCCGCGATCTTTGGCGCACCCATCATCTTCAACCCGATCCTCATGATTCCGTTTGTGCTGAGCGGTATGATTTCGGCCCTGCTGTATTGGGGTGCAATCTCACTGGGTCTTGTCTCTAACTTCTACATCTTGGTGAGCGGCACGTTCCCCATCTTCGTTCAGGGCTTTATCCAGTGCCTCGACCCGCGCATCTGGGTATTTACGATCGTTTTGATCGTGGTCATGGCTGTGGTCTGGTACCCGTTCTTTAAGGTGTACGACAACCAGCTCCTGGCACAGGAGCAGGAGAACGCCGCGGCAGCTTCTGCCAAGGATACTGAGTAGCATGGGTTACTTTGACAGAACGTCTGCTGCCGGTATGCCCGAGGGCTTTTTGTGGGGCGGCGCGCTCGCTGCCAACCAGGCCGAAGGGGGCTGGAACGAGGGCGGCCGCGGTATGTCGCACTCCGACCTGATTCCACAGGGTCCCGACCGCTGGGATGTGATGTTTGGCAGGCAAAAGCCCGTGGATGATCCGGACAGGCTGTATCCATGCCGTTGGGGCAACGACTTCTTCCATCATTGGCGCGAGGACGTCGAGCTCTTTGCCGAGATGGGCTTTAAGTGCCTGCGTCTTTCAATTTGTTGGAGCCGTATTTTTCCCACAGGGATGGAGGCCGAGCCCAACGGTGAGGGCTTGGAGTTTTACCGTCAGGTATTCGAGGCGCTGCGCGAGCACGGAATCGAGCCGCTCGTGACGCTGTCGCACTACGACTATCCGTTGGCTCTGGTCGAGCGTTATGGTGGATGGCAAAGCCGAGAGATGATCGAGCGGTATGCGCACTACGTCGAGACCGTCGGACGTGCGTACCAGGGCCTCGTGCGTTATTGGCTCACCTTCAACGAGATCAACAGCGTGGCGCTGTCCTATCTCAACGCGGGCGTCACGCTCGAGGATGAGCGTGACCGTGCAGCCGTGACCGCGGCGTTCTCGCACCATATGTTTATGGCGAGCGCTCGCGCTGTCGAGATCCTGCACAAGATCGATCCCGCAAACAAGGTGGGTTGCATGATCGCTGCCGGTGCGACCTATCCGTACCGTTGTGCGCCCGAGGACGTATGGCTTGCGTATGAGGAGGACCGCGGCCGCTACTTCTACACTGACGTGATGGCTGCGGGCGCCTATCCTACTTGGAAGCTGCGTGCGCTCGAGAAAGAGGGTGTTCACGTGCCCTTTGAGCCGGGCGATACGGAGTATCTGGCCGAGCATACCGTCGACTTCATCTCGTTCTCGTACTATTGCTCGCGCTTGGTGTGCGCCGATGACCAGGTGATCGCTGAGAAGGCGGAGGGCAACGTGTTCCCGACGCTGCGCAATCCGTACCTCAAGGATAAAGAGACTGCCTGGAAATGGCAGATCGATGCGCTGGGTTTGCGCGTGACGCTTGCCGGCTACCACGATCGTTACCATCTTCCGCTCTTTATCGCTGAGAACGGTGTGGGCGGACTCGATGCGCTGGAAGACGGCAAAGTCCACGATGCGTATCATATTGATTACCTGCGCAGGCATATTCTTGCGCTACGCGATGCAATTGTCGAGGACGGTGTTGACCTGATGGGATACACGCCGTGGGGCTGTATCGATCTGGTATCGGCCTCGACGGGGCAGATGAAGAAGCGCTATGGCTTTGTTTATGTCGATGCCGATGATACGGGCAAAGGCACGTTCGATCGCTACCGAAAGGACAGCTTCTGCTGGTATCAAAAGGTCATTGCATCAAATGGCGAGGACTTGAGTTAACCCTTGCAAGCCTGCTGCCCCCGCGGCCCGTTTCGGCCGCGGGGGCTTTTGCTATTTACCTAGTCCCCGATGAGACCCTCATTCTGTGGGTAGTCATTGGGGACGTTCTTAAAAGACTAGTCATTTAAGTCTGTCCCCAATGACTGCGGAAACCCGGCACTTGGGGACGTTCCTTTTCTGCTGGCAGCTTGGAACAGTCCTTAAAGCCCGCATCAATCAACTGCGGAAAGCGCATCCCAGAATGAGCGTCCAACATGGGACATAGTTTCCCTTGAGGGCCTCAACCGGAAAATGCATCCCGGAATGTTGCCGGAAAGTGGAACGTAGTTTCCCAAACGGGCCGCTAACGGAAAGTGCATCCCGCTATTGAGCTCCAAAATGGGATGCGCTTTCCGTGTCGGCAGTTCCTGGCAGCCTGGGGCTACTCATTTAAGTCTGTCCCCAATGACCGCCCAATGACTAGTAGTAGGCCCACATGGCTTCGACTTCGTTAAGGACTTCTACGACGCCCCAGCGGCGGGCGCTGCGGCTGGCCGAGTTGGGGTCGTAGACGCCAATCTGGTCGGCGTCGTCAATACCGTAAAGCACAATGTAGTGGCCCACGTTGGTAAAGGTGCCCGGCCGAACGGCGGCGATGATGGGCGCTCCCGAACGCAGCGCCTGAGTCATCGAGTCGCGATCGTTATGGAGCTCCGTTCCGTTAAGTCCCAACTGCCACGCGCCGCTCGTCATAAACGACCATTCGGTTGCACCAGTGGGGGCGTAATTGCCCGCCTCAGAAAGCGCGCACATATCGACGGGGGTCATATCGGTGCGTCCCGTCTTAAAGATATAGACCATGGTGAGGCACGTAGGCCCGCAGGCATTTTGGCGGATGGTGCCGCCGGCGTAAGACAGCTCCGACCACGCAGGGTCGATCTGATAGATATGGGGCATCGTGCCGGCTTGCCATTGCGGGCGCGGGGTCGAAAAGGCGAAAGAATAACCGGGCGCGACGGGGGCCTTGAGCAGCTTGTCCTCGGCGGTGGGCTCGAGACCGGCCGAGCCGTGGGACATACAGGAGCTCATAAACACAAAGACCAGACAGGTGAGGATAGAGCACAGTGCGAGGCGAAGTCGACGAGCCGGCAGGGCGGGGGCATTCACGTGCGATGTCGAGCGGTAGGGCTTGCCGTCGCGTCCACCTTGGGGATGCGAAAAGAAGCGGTTGATATGGATGCCGGGCTGACGTGCGCCGTTGCGGCGCAGTTGCGGAACCTCGGCTTGATGCTGTCGAGTACGCGCGCCTAAGCGGCTGTCTTGCTGCGCGCTTGTGCCCGTGCGCGGACGGCCACTTTGCCGTGTTTTGCTTGCCTGCTGCCGAGACGAAGGCCTGGGTTGCTCTTGAGGACGTTGCGGATTGCTGCTTGTGGCACTTCCGGGCGTTGGCGTGGTACGGCCAGCAAGGCGAACGCTTTGTCGCCGTTGATCACCGTCGTTGTATCCGTATGCCATTCGTACCGCCTTGTCTCATGTATAACCTGTCCATCCTACAAAAAAGATGTGCAACAAATGGGTCCGCGCGTCAAAAGCTCGGTAAACGGTACGAAAGGCGCAAAACACACGGCCTCAAAAACATCTCTATATGCGTCCGATGAGCGTACGCCCGTCGGACGGGCGGCAACAATGAGCGGCAAACCGTGCCGTTCGTCCCAAAAACGGCGCCGCTCGTTTTGCAGTTCTGCCTTCGGTCGAGCTACAAGCGGAGCTGCTGCGCCAAGGCCGTATCTTAAAGCCACGAAATAAAAGAGCGCGGCAAAACAGACCGCGCAAGGGGTGACGTCAAGGGGCGTCAAAAAGGAAAGGAGGGGAACAATGGCGGACAAGAACGCAGAAGTTGCAGTCGAGGATAACGGCGGCATGAAGAAAACGCTTTCGCTCTGGAACTTCTTCACCATCGGTTTCGGTGCCATCATCGGTACCGGTTGGGTTCTGCAGGTCGGCGACTGGATGGTCGTGGGCGGCGGTCCCGTTCCCGCTATGATCGCATTCCTCTTGGGTGCAATCTTCCTCGTGCCCGTCGGAGCTGTTTTCGGTGAGCTCACGGCTGCTATCCCCATCTCGGGCGGCATCGTCGAGTATGTCGATCGTAGCTTTGGCCGTACGCTGAGCTACATCACCGGTTGGCTTTTGGCCCTGGGCAACGGCATCCTGTGCCCGTGGGAGGCCATCGCCATTTCGACCCTCGTGTCCGAGATGTTCGGCAGCCTGCCCGGTCTTGAGTGGCTGCGCGCCGTTAAGCTCTACACCATCCTGGGCGCCGACGTTTACCTGTTCCCGACGCTGATCGCGCTCGGCTTCGCAGCCTACGTCATCTTCCTCAACTTCCGCGGTGCCAGCTCGGCCGCCAAGCTCCAGGCCTTCCTGACCAAGGCTCTGCTCTGCGGCATGCTGCTCGCCATGGGCGTCTCGCTGTTCACCGGCTCGCCGGACAACGCCATGCCCGTGTTCTCCCAGGTCACCGGCGCTGGCGGCGGTAAGGCCGCTACCGAGGGCACCAGCCTGTTCGCCGGCATCGTGTCGGTCCTGGTTCTGACCCCGTTCTTCTACGCCGGTTTCGACACCATTCCTCAGCAGGCTGAGGAAGCAGCCGAGGGCCTCAACTGGAACAAGTTCGGCAAGATCATCTCCCTGGCTCTGCTGGCCGCCGGCGGCTTCTACATGGTCTGCATCTACTCGTTCGGCACCATTCTCGACTGGCATGAGTTTGTTAAGAGCCCGGTTCCCGCGCTTGCCTGCCTCAAGGGCATCAACATGCTCCTGTACCTGGCCATGCTCGTCATCGCCACGCTTGGACCCATGGGCCCGATGAACTCCTTCTACGGCGCCACGAGCCGCATCATGCTTGCCATGGGCCGCAAGGGCCAGCTGCCCGAGAAGTTCGCCGAGGTCGATCCCAAGTCCGGCGCTCCCAAGCTCGCCTGCGTCGTTCTGGGCGTCATCACCGTCATCGGTCCGTTCCTGGGCAAGAACATGCTCATCCCTCTGACCAACGTGTCGGCTCTCGCCTTCATCTTCTCCTGCGGTATGGTCGCTCTCGCCTGCCTGCGCATGCGCTTCACCGAGCCCGACCTGCCTCGTCCCTACGAGGTGCCCGGCGGCAAGTTTGGCATCGGCCTCGCTATCGCTGCCTGCGCCATCATCATCGGCCTGCTCGTGATTCCGTTCTCTCCTGCCTCCCTCAACATGGTGGAGTGGAGCATCGTGATCGGTTGGTTGGCTATTGGCCTGGCCCTCATGGCTTTCACCAATTCCCGCAAAAAGTAACGCCTAGCCGGGGCGGATCGGGTGCGCGGACCCCTCTCTCCCGCGCACCGAACCCGGCACCACTTGGGTAGCTTTGTGAGGCCTTAACCCAACACGGCCTCGCCCACTATATGGATCCATAAGGAGGAACCATGTCCACTAAGTATGCAATCGTTGGCGGCAAGCTCATCGACGGTACCGGTGCCGAGCCGGTCGAGAACTCCCTCGTTCTCGTCGACGACAACGGCAAGATCGAGTACGCCGGCGCTATGCAGGACCTTCCCGAGGGCGTTGAGGTCATCGACGCCGCCGGCAAGACCGTCCTTCCCGGCCTGATCGACACCCACCTGCACTTCTCGGGCAACCTGACCGACGATGACACCGATTGGGTCATGCAGCCGCTCCTCGAGAAGCAGGCCGTCGCCGTCAAGCAGGCCTACGACTGCCTCACCCACGGCCTCACCACCGTCTGCGAGATCGGCCGCTTTGGTATCCAGATCCGTGACTGCATCGACAAGGGCGTCTTTAAGGGTCCGCGCGTTCTGGCCACCGGCCTCGGCTTCTGCCGCGTTGCCGGCCACGGTGACTCCCACCACTGCACCCAGGAGCTCAACAAGGAATCCCATCCCTGGGGCGACCAGGTCGACGGTCCTTGGGATCTGCGCAAGGCCGTCCGTCGTCGCCTGCGCGAGAACCCCGATGCCATCAAGATCTGGGCTACCGGTGGCGGCATCTGGCGCTGGGACTCCGGTCGCGACCAGCACTACTGCTCCGAGGAGATCCAGGCCGTGGTCGAAGAGGCAAAGATGGTCGGCATCCCCGTGTGGAGCCACTGCTACAACAACCACGCCGCTGCCTACGATTCCGTTCGCTTTGGCTGCGAGCAGCTGATTCACGGTTTTGATATCGATGAGCGCACCATGGACCTCATGGCCGAGCAGGGCACCTTCTTCACTCCGACGATCGCCTTCCTGCCCACCTGGTACGCCACCTATCCGCCCGTCTACGTCCCCGAGCTGCACGACAAGTACGAGGGTACCCTGGTCGAGAAGGAGCTGCAGCGCAACTACGACTGCCTGCGCGAGGCCAAGAAGCGCGGCGTCGTCATGACGATCGGCTCCGACTCCTTCTCCTTCGTCACCCCGTACGGCACCTGCTCCATCGAGGAGATGTACGAGTTCGTCGACAAGATCGGCTTCACCCCGGTCGAGACCATCACCTGCGCCACCCTCAACGGTGCCAAGATGTGCCACATCGAGGACGAGACCGGTTCCATCGAGGCCGGCAAGTGCGCCGACCTGCTGGTCGTCAACGGTGACGTCGCCGCCGACATCCACGTGCTCAACACCGACAACATGGACGTCATCATGAAGGACGGCTGGATCGTCGAGGCGGGCACCTTTGGCGAGGCCAACAAATACAGCGCCTAAACTACCGTTCATCGACGACTGGATGTAAAACACAGTATTTGATTGCATAATGCAATGGAGAGGGTCGCTTGCGGCCCTCTTTATTGCTATGGGTGCGATAGATAAAAGGGGATGACGGTGGATTTAAACAGGCTGATTCTGGGCAAGAGCTACAACTCTACCAAGGTCTTTCGTACGGCCCAGCATGTGGTCCAGGCCATCCTGCTCGGTGTTGTCGTTCCGGCGCTTATCCTGCTGCTTATCTGGGATTTAACCGATAACCCCAATCCCGTTCCGGGCGTTGTCGTTATTGCCGGCATGGTCATGCTGTGCTTCTTTTTCTCGTATGTCTTTGTGGTCCCCGACGACCTCACATCGAGTGCAACCGACCGTACGCTCGCCATCGCATCAAAAATATTCGCCTACACGTCGCGCGGCCTTACGCCCGAAGCGGCCTTGGGCGCCTCTAAAATCATCCTGTCCGAGACCATCGCCTCTGCCATCTGCTTTACCGATGGCAAACAGGTGTTGGCAAGCTGGGGCGAGGACTCGGCAAAGTGCCCTGCCGGCACCCCGGTCGTGCTCAAGACAACGCTCAGTGTGATTGAGACGGGCGAGCAGAGTGTGTTTTCGCGTGACACCTCCAATGAGACGGGCGGTTATTTTCCCCGTCTGCGCGCCGGCATTGTCGCGCCGCTTACCGTGCGCGGGCATTGCGTGGGCACACTCGAGCTGTATTACCCTCGCCTGAGCAGCATCGATATGCGCCAGACGGCCCTTGCCTCGGGTTTTGCCGACCTAATTTCCACGCAGCTCGCCAGCTTTGAGCTCGAGCGCCAGGACGAGCTCACAGCCCGCGTTGAGCTTCGCGCCCTGCAGTCGCAGGTCGACCCGCATTTTCTATTCAATACCATTAGCACGATCGTGTCGCTCGTTCGAACCGAGCCCGACAAGGCGCGATCGCTGCTGATCGACTTTTCCAACTACTATCGTCAGACGCTTTCTGACTCCGATACGCTCACCACGCTCGAGCACGAGGTGGAACAGGGCACTCGTTATATCAATCTTATGCAGGCCCGGTATGGCGACGGCCGTCTGCGCGTTTCGGTCGATATCGACTTTGAGGTGCGCGATTGCATGGTGCCGCCGTTTATCTTGCAGCCGTTGCTCGAAAACTGCATCAAGCACGCGCAGCGCGAGACCGAGCCGCTTTCTATTCATGTTAGGGCTTTCGAGACCGATGACGGTTTGGAGATCATCGTCGAGGACGACGGCATCGGTATGAGCGAAGAAGTCTGCGCGCATCTGTTTGAGCAACATCGCCTGGAGGAGCCCGAGAGCATTACCGCCGACGGCTCCGTCAAGCGAGGTTGCGGTCTGGCGCTCTTCAACGTGCTTCAGCGCATCCATTTCTTTTACGGAGAAGATTCCGGCATGCGCGTGAAGGCCCAGGAGGGCGTGGGAACGCAGGTCATCGTCGAGCTGAACGGCGAGCCGCATGAGCCGGCGCCGTTGACGGCGTAGCACGCGGTTGGATTGAGAGAAAAAGAGGGGAAGCACATATGTCCGAAGGCTGGAACATCTTGGTGGTTGATGACGAACCTCCCATTAGGGCTGAGCTACGCTATCTGTTGGAAAAGGATACGCGTGTGGGCCAGATTGCCGAGGCGGGCAATGTCACCGAGGCCGTGGAGTCGATTCTCTCGAACAAGCCCAACGTGTTGTTTTTGGACATCACGATGCCCGGCCGCTCGGGAATTGAGCTTGCCGAGACGCTGCAGAACCTAAAGACGCCGCCGGTGGTTGTGTTTGTGACGGCGTTTGCCGAGTTTGCCGCCGATGCGTATAACCTCGATGCGGTCGACTATGTCGTCAAGCCGGTCGAGGACGCACGCCTGTCAAAGGCACTCGACAAGATCGAGGCAGCCTTGGGTGCCCGTCGTGTTATCCACGCTCCGCGCCAGCCTTTGCGTCTGACGGTGGACCGCGGGGGCAAAAAGGTGTTCATTCCCGCCGCAGACGTCTGCTACTTTGAGGCGCGCGCCGATTTTTGCAACGCCATCTGCGCCGAGGGAACGTACCTGATCAATGAGTCAATCTCTTCGCTCGAGCGTCGCTTGGTCTCCGAGGGCTTTATTCGCGTTCATCGCAGCTATCTGGTCAATTTGGAAGACGTGCACAATGTCGAGATCGGTTCCACGGGTCTTATGGAGCTCAGACTCGATCGCGTAACCTCGACGGTGCCCGTGTCCCGCCGTCGCGCTGCCGAGGTTAAAGCACACTTGGGGCTTGCGTAGACGGTCTGCGTGCCGTCGTTTACCATCGCAGGTTTGGCATGGGCGCGCGGTGGGCATAATGGGTGGCATCGAATGAAATCGAAAGGATCATTATGCCCGCGCTTATCACCCATCATCTGTTTGGCGAGGAAAGCATCGACCGTCTTCCACAGGGCGTCATCACGTCCGATGAAGAGCGCATTGCCTTTATCTTGGGCAACCAAGGCCCCGACCCGTTTTTCTTTCACATTCTGACACCGCGTGTTTCCGACTGCACGCTGCTGGCGCAGGTCATGCATCGGTCGCGCATGTCTCGTCAGTTTGCGTGCCTGCGCGACGGCGTGTCGCATCTGCTGCCGCGCGACGCCAGCTTGGGTCGTGCCTTTGCGCTGGGCCTGCTGTCTCATTACGTGCTCGACCGCAACGCTCATCCCTTTGTCTATGAGCAGCAGTTTGGCATTGTCGAGTCCGATTCAGAGCTTGAGGATTCGAGCAGTCAGGTCCATGCCGTGATCGAGAGCGACCTGGATGTGCTGATGCTGCAGCTTAAACGCGATGGCGCTACGGTTGACGATTACCCGCCGGCGGGCGAGATCGTCACCACTGATCGCATCAATCGCGTGGCCGGCGTGCTGATGAGCTATGTTGCCGGACGCGTGTACGGCATTGACATTCCGGCGGGGGAGTACGGTGCTGCCGTTGCCAATATGCAGCGACTTTACCGCGCGATTGAGCCGGCCGGCTCCGCAAAGACGCGCGCGATCTCGCTGGTTGAGGGCTTGGTGCACGATTACTCGCTGCTCGACGGCCTTGCTCATCGCGTGACGACGGAGTTGCCCGAGCGCACCGGTAACCTAGGCCATCTGACATGGAAGAATCCCTTTACCGACGAGGTCTCGAACGAGAGTTTCCCCGAGGTCTTTGATCGCGCGCTGGGCGATTACGAGTGCACGGTCGCACGTTTTATCGAGACCGGTGACATGGATGCCGTGACCAGTCACGTCAACTACAGCGGTCGCGTGCTCGAAGCCGATGAGGAGTTCGACCGCGAGGAATAGGGCCCGTGCGTGCCCCTTTGCCGAATCCTTACCGGCGGTTCTGGACAATTGGGGTACGATGAACTAACTGCATATCGGGCGAATACGAAGGGTCCCTGTCCATGAAATACACCAAGCTCGAGCGTAACTGGGTTATGTATGATGTGGGCAATTCGGCCCTCGTGCTGCTCAATACCTCGGTGGTGCCCATTTACTTTAACGCCATCAATACCGGCGCTTCCTCGGCCGACCTGGTGGTCGCCTGGGGCAATGCACAGACGATCGCCTCGCTGGTCATCGCCATGCTCATGCCCATTCTGGGCGCACTTGCCGACTACGCTGGCAACAAAATCAAGTTCTTCTTGGGCTTTTTCCTCACGGGCCTGGTTCTTTGCCTGGCGCAGGCTATCCCAATGTCCGCCATGGCATTTTTGACCGTGTACGTGCTGTGCACCATCGGCCTTAACTCTTCTATGACGTTCTACGACGCCATGCTGCCCGACATTACCACCGACGAGCGCATGGACGCCGTGTCCAGCTCGGGCTATGCCTGGGGCTATATCGGTTCCACCGTGCCGTTCGTCATCTGCCTGGCGCTCATCATGGGCGGCCCCGCTCTTGGCGTCCCCACCATGCTGGCAACGCGTCTGTCGTTTATCATCACTGGCGCCTGGTGGCTCATCTTTACTCTGCCGCTCATTCGCACCTATAAGCAAAAGTACGGTCGCGAGCGCGGTCCCGAGGACACCATCGGCCACATCGTGGGCGGTGTGTTCTCCGAGGTCGGACACACCATGCGCGAGATCGCCCACAACAAGACCGTGCTGGTCTACATGGTCGCGTTCTTCTTCTACATCGACGGCGTGCACACGGTCATTTCCATGGCAACCAGCTATGGCTCGGCTTTGGGCATCGATTCGACGCAGTTGGTGCTGGCGCTGCTCGTTACGCAGTTCGTGGCCTTTCCGTCCGCCATCATCTACGGCAAGCTCGCCGGACGCGTGGGCACACTCAATATGATCTTGGTGGCCGTCGCCGCCTATATGGGCATCGTGCTCTTTGCCGCGTTCTTCCTCAAGACCGCCTTTGAGTTTTGGGTGCTTGCCATTTTGGTCGGCTTGTTCCAGGGTGGCGTGCAGGCGCTCAGCCGCAGCTATTTTGGCCGCATCATCCCCAAAGAAAAGTCCAACGAGTACTACGGCTTCTTCGATATCTTTGGCCGTTACGCAAGCGTTATGGGCACCTTCCTGGTGTCGGTCGTCACCTCCCTGACCGGAAACCCGTCGCTGGGCGTCCTTTCTATTGGCGTTCTGCTGGTTGTTGGCTTTGTGCTGCTGGTCCGTCTGTCCCGCATGGCTCAGGCGGCGGCGTAAGGCAACCGGGCTCAGTACGGCATTTGTGCCTATCTGCAGTACTCTTTTGGAAGTAGCTGCATAAATCATTCTGACTTCCGAACAATGTTTAGCCCAAGTGGGTATGATGGAACCAGCTAGGTCGCGGGGCGTCGCCTGTGTTTGGCGGCGCCCCGTTTTTGTGTTGCAAGGAGGGTAAAGGTATGAACGCCACGGTTGTGATCCCAACATATTGGGCGGGCGATGATACCCAAGCAAACGCTCCCGGCACCTACGATCACTCGACGTCGCTCAATGCCGCCAACCCGGAACTCGATCGCTGCCTGACTTCGCTCGAACAGGTGCGCGACATTCCGCGCATCATTCTCTTGGTGGTCTGTCCGGTTTCTGCCACGGCCGACGTATCCCATCGCGTGCACGAAATCGTTAATGCGCATCCCACACTTAAGGTCACCATCGTTACCAATACTCAGGCTTCGCGTGTTGCCGACCGCGTGGCGCAGATTGCGCCCAAAGGCTCGGGCGAGTGCGTGAGCCTGCGCGGCTACGGTGCCATCCGCAACATGGGTCTTGCCTGCGCGGCGGTGCTGGGGCACGACGCGGTTGTGTTTTTGGATGACGACGAGACCGTCATCGATGCCGACTTTATGAAGCGTGCGACCTATGCGCTGGGCCAACAGACGCGTCAGGGCCTGCCGATTTTAGTCAAGAGCGGATACTTTTACGATCGCGACGGGTCGCCGCTGGCTCCCACGGACAAAGCGGGTATTTGCCATCGCTGGTGGACCAAGCGTATCGAGTTCAATCGCTGGATGAAAAAGGCGCTCTCGGGCACCCGCATCTCGCGCTCCAATTACGTGTGCGGCGGCCTGATGGCCCTGCACGCCCGCGCCTTTACGCGCGTGGCCTTCGACCCGTTTATCACCCGCGGCGAGGATCTGGACTACCTCTTTAACATGCGCATGTTCGGCTATGACGTGTGGTTCGATAACGAGTGGACCGTGCGCCACCTGCCGCCCGAGTCCGAGAAGCGCTCGCCGCGCTTTATGCAGGACGTGTACCGTTGGTACTACGAGCGGGCCAAGCTGACGTTCGCTGCGCACCAAAAGGAGCTCATTCCGGTTACGGCCGCATCACTCATGCCCTATCCGGGTCCGTGGATCTCGCGCGAGCTCGACGACCGCGTGCGCAAGACCGCCATGGTTCGCAGCATGTTTACCCGCGAGCACGAGGGGTATCTGCGCATCTGGCGTCATGGTATTGACGAGGCCAAGACCTATGCCCGCCAAAACGCCGCAAGCTACCTGCGTTTTCAGAGTTTCTGGCCCAAGATCATGGACGAACTTTGGCGCGACGCACAACTGATTAGCATCCTGGAGGGGGCTGAATGATCGACCGCCGCGCCCAGCGCGATAATTCAATTTCAATCTTTCGCATCATCGCCGTTGTCTGCGCCGTTTGCGTGTTGGTGTACTTTATCTTTGCCCTGGCGACTGGCATTGAGCCGATTGCCACGGTGATCGCCTGTGCGCTGCTGTGCATCTTCCTGTGCATCTTTATCTATTTGACGCTCAATCCCGATTCGGTACGCTCCCAGTACACCGAGGAGACGCTCTCGGTTGCCTCGGCCATGCTCGAGGACATTAAGAGCGGTCTGACGCAGGAGTCGGCGCGTTTGGTGTGCCGGCGCATTTTGCCCGAGACGCGCGCCATGACGGTGGCCATCACCGACGAGGACAACGTGCTTGCCTGCGCGGGCGAGTTTGAGGAAAAACTGCTGCCCGATACTCCCATCCACACGCTTGCCACACGCTACGTTATCGAACATGGCATCGTGCAGTCGTTCAACCGTATGGTGGATGTCGTGGGCTCGGACGGCTCGCACAACCAAGTCCCCGCCGGCATTATCGCCCCCATCAAGGTGGGCGATCGTACCGTCGGCACGCTCAAGTTCTACTACAAGACCCCGCGCGCCGTCGACCGTACCCAGTACGCGCTTGCCTCGGGCTTTGCCGAGATCTTGTCCACGCAGCTCGCCATCCACGAGCTCGAGGTGCAAAAGGAACTCACGGCGCGCGCCGAGGTGCGTGCGCTGCAGGCGCAGATTAACCCGCACTTCCTGTTCAACACGCTGAACACCATTGCATCGTTTACGCGCACCGACCCGCTGCGGGCCCGCGAACTGCTTCGTGAGTTCTCATCGTTCTATCGTGCCACGCTCGACAACTCGGGATCGCTTATTCCGGTCTCGCGCGAGGTCGCACAGACCAGGCGCTACCTTACCTTTGAGAAGGCCCGCTTTGGCGAGGACCGCGTGCTTGCGACGTTCGATGTGTCCGAGGACGTGGAAGATACGCTGGTGCCGGCGTTCGTGATCCAGCCGATTGTCGAGAACGCCGTACGTCATGGTATGGGCGATGACGACGCCCTGAGGATCGACGTGACCGTTCACCAAGACGGCGAGTATGCAATCTTGATTGCCGTGGCCGATAATGGCGTGGGCATGGATGAGGGTACCGCCGCCAGACTGTTTGACGAGCGTTCTGCCCGTCCCGACGCCAGCTCTCCCCAGGGTGGCGGCGCCGGTGTGGCCATGCACAATATTTCGGAGCGCATCCATCGCTTTTATGGGCCGCACTCCTATACGCGTGTCGAATCGGCGCCGGGCAAGGGCACCAAAGTGCTCCTTCATCTTGATTTGTCAGAGAGCATCTTCGACATTCAAGAGTAAAATAAAAGGCTACGGGCTCAACGTCATGCGACGGATGCCCGGCGTAGTTAGTTGACGAAAGGTTTTATCCCTATGCTGCGTGCGATGATTGTGGATGATGAGGCGCCGGCTCGCTCGGAGCTTCGCTTCCTGCTCGAGCAAACGGGCAAGATCGGCACGATCACGGAGGCGTCGAGCGTCCGCTCCGCCATCGAGATGCTTATGGAAAGTCGCGTGGATGTCGTGTTTCTCGATATCTCGATGCCCGGTGCCTCGGGCCTGCAACTTGCCGAGGCGCTGCATAAGCTCAAAAATCCGCCGGCGATCGTGTTTGTGACTGCCTATAGTGACCATGCGGTCGAGGCATTCGACGTGGATGCCGTCGATTATCTGATGAAGCCGGTCGAGGAAGCTCGCTTGGATCGCGCGATCGAGAAGGTCATGCAACGCACCAAGCCGGTTACGGACAGCAAGGTGACCATCGAGCGTATCCCGGTGGAAAAGGGCGGCCGCAAGGTGCTCATTCCCGTGGACGACATTCGCTTTATCATGGCCAAGGACGATTACTCCTGCATCTATACCGTCGATGATCGCTTTTTGTCGACGACCTCGCTGGCGCAGTTTGAGGCCAAACTCTGCGACTTTGGCTTCTTCCGTGTTCACCGCCGCTATATCGTCAACTTGGCGTGCGTCACGGATGTGGAGACGGTGCCCTCGGGCGCCATCCAGCTGGGCATTACGGGCGTCGACGAACGCGTGCCGGTTTCGCGCCGCCGCGTCGTGCCGCTCAAGAAGGCTCTGAGTCTCTAGCACACTGGCCCCGCAGCCCTGTAGACCCATCGTCTGCGGAGCCGTGGGGCCTTTTTGTATGTATCTGCCGAATCGTTTTTTGCGGAAGGGATCCCATGAACAGTGCAAGCGCCAAGCGTATCGACATCATCTCGGACACCCACGGCTATCTTTCGCCTGCGCTCCTGGATGAGCTTGAGGGCGCAGACCTGATTATCCACGCCGGCGACCTCACGTCAGAGATGGACTACGAGCACCTATGCACCATCGCCCCCGTGCGGGCCGTACTGGGCAACAACGATTACTACCGCGACTACGGCCCCGATGTAGACCGTCTTGCGCTCTTTACCTACGAAGGACTCAAGTTCGCCGTAGCCCACTACCGCGAAGACCTTCCGGTGGGATCCGTAGACGTAGCCATCAACGGCCACACCCACGTAACCAAAGAAGCCCAAGTGGGCCGCTGCTTAGTTCTCAACCCGGGCAGCGCCAGCTACCCCAGAGGCACCCGAGGCCCCACCATGGCCAGAATGCTAGTAAAAGACGGCAAGATCCTAAGCACTAAGTTTATTGACCTAGAGTAATCACAACAAAAACGGGGGATGCAGATGCGTCCCCCCGTTTCCATTTGAGCCAAAGGCGGAAGTTCAACAAGATCCATCAGACCAACCCCGCCGATGAGCATGCGGGCTAGCCGCGCAGCGGCGCACGCCCGCAAAACTGATTGAACAATGTGACGGCAGGGAGGGTCTCCGGGGCTGAGGGCGGGGGTTAAGTTTGTCGCGAGTTCCGCACGCAAAGGAAAGCACTTAATGTGCTTTCCGTCTTGCGCAGGACTGTAGAGCAGCAAACTCAACCCGCGCCCGCCGGCCCCGGAGACCCTCCCGGAGGGACCGAAAAATTTTTTCAAAAAAGTTGTTGCGCGCCGGACAGACTTCTGTGTATACTAATCCCCGCAGCGCACGCGAGCGGAAACAAACGCGAACGTCTGCCTGGGGAGTTAGCTCAGTTTGGTTAGAGCGCCGGCCTGTCACGTCGGAGGTCGCGGGTTCGAGCCCCGTACTTCCCGCCAACGCAATTAAAGCCACGTCTTCGGACGTGGCTTTTTGCGTTTGATGCACTTTGTTTCGATAGAACGATCGCCCTGGTGCATCTTCGCCCAGAATCCCCGCGCCTTCGGGAACGCAAGTAAAATCTAATAAGTATATCTGTCTGAACAACAGCTTTGTTGCGCAACACCTGTTCTACGAGACAGGGGGTTAGGTTATACTAAATTGCACTGTGCGCCGCATCTGATGCATTTCGCTCCAAGCGCGGCACTCAGTGGATATCCGATTTACCATTTGGATGTCCTGGCGGTCATTTAGCGTCTCGACACAAGCTCGGCCCCGGAGCTCGTTCGAGCTGTTCGTATTCCTTGAAAGGGGAAAAATGGACATATCGAGGAAGACTGATTACGCCCTTCGCATGCTGGCGATGCTTGCCGAGGATCCGGAGCGTTTGCTTTCTGTTCGCACCGCTGCCGAAGAGGTCAATGCCCCGTATTCGTTTGCCCGCTCGATTCAGCACGGTTTGGTCCAGGCCGGTATTGTGGAGAGTCTGCGTGGCGTCCACGGTGGCATGCGTCTTAAGGTCAGTCCGGACGACGTCACTATCCGCCAGGTCGTCGAGGCCGTTCAGGGTCCTATGGTTATGAACGATTGTACCGCGCCCGATGGTGACTGTGCGCGCATGGGCGCGTGCTGCTATCATCCCCTGTGGGCCGGAGCCCAGGCGTTGATGCGCGACTACCTCGATTCCGTTTCGCTCGGCGACATCGTCGCTCACCGCCAGTTCCCGGCCGTCGATCCCAAGTTCGCCGACCGCGAAGCGTTTCCCGAGTACGCCACCTGCGCGTGCGCTTACCGGGAGGAATAGCGCCGCATAAGGAGCATAGCCATGATTCAGGACCCCTTTCGTTCGATGATTCGTTCGGAAGGGGTCCTGCGTTATCGCGACCTTCCGTGGCGCCGCACACGCGATCCGTACATCATTTGGCTTTCTGAGGTCATGCTGCAGCAAACGCAGGTGCCGCGTGTGGAGGCGCGCATGCCGGTGTGGCTCGATCGTTTTCCGACTGTGCAGGCGCTTGCCCAGGCCGCGCCTTCCGATGTTTTGGACGCTTGGCAGGGCATGGGCTACAACCGACGCGCTCTGGCGCTTCATGGGGCCGCTCAGCGCGTTGTAGAGGACTGGGACGGGGAGTTTCCGCGTGAGACGCGTGACTTGGTCGCTCTGCCCGGCATTGGCCCGGCAACGGCGCAGGGCATCCGTTCGTTTGCGTTTGATCTTCCAGGCGTGTATCTAGAGACCAATGTGCGCACGGTCTTTTTGCATCATTTCTTTCCCGATGTGCCGGCCGTTCCCGATCGCGAGCTGGTGCCGCTGATTCAAGCCGCCTGTCCGGCGGCCCCTGGTGCGGCGGCGGATGAGATTGCGCCCTTTGCCGTGCCTCAAGACGATGCCGACACGCCGCGCGCATGGTATTACGCGTTGCTGGATTACGGCGCGTATCTTAAAAAGACGCTGCCCAATCCGTCCAGGCGGTCGGCGGGCTATAGTCGTCAGTCCAAGTTTGAGGGCTCGCGTCGCCAAAAGCGCGCCCACATTGTGCGCATGCTGCTGGCGGCGCGCGATGGACAACCGGCAGGTATTACGCTCGATGAAGCCGTTGCAGGCGTTAACGAGATGGAGACGGCAGCCGGCCGAGAGCCGGTCGAGCGCGAGCTGGTCGCAAGCATTCTTGCCGATCTGGAGCGCGAGGGCTTTTGCGGCTCCGAGGGCGATCGTTGGCTGAGTGTGTAGCTCACTCGAATCTGAAGAACGGGATTGTAAGGTTTAAATTCTCGGCATGAGGGCATCCTTAAAGCAAGGCCGCTCAAAGTCTGTGGGCGGCATGCGTTGAAGGGAAGTACACCTATGGATTTTGAGAATTCCCAAACCAAGAAGAACCTCGAGACCGCTTTTGCCGGTGAGTCCCAGGCACACACCAAGTATCGCTACTATGCATCCAAGGCCAAAAAGGACGGCTACGTTCAGATCTCGAATATTTTTGCCGAGACGGCGGGCAACGAGTCCGAGCACGCCAAGCTGTGGTTTAAGTATCTGCACGACGGCGCCGTTCCGGGCACTCTGGACAACCTGCGCGACGCCGCTGCGGGCGAGAACTACGAGTGGACCACGATGTACGACGAGTTCGCCAAGACCGCCGAGGAGGAGGGCTTTGTCGAGATCGCCGAGAAGTTCCGTGGCGTCGCCGCCGTCGAGAAGGCCCACGAGGAGCGCTACAACAAACTCGTCGAGCGCATCGAGTCGGGCGAGGTGTTTGAGCGTGAGGGCGTGAAGGTGTGGAAGTGCCTGAACTGCGGGCACCTGCACGTTGGTGCCGAGGCGCCTGAGGTGTGCCCGGTGTGTAACCACCCGAAGGCGTACTTTGAGGAACAGGTGGTGAACTACTAGCGCCGATACGAACGTGGACTGCGGAGCGCAGGGCGGGGAAATACCTTTCCCTCTCGCTCACGGCTCCGCAGAGTCGCGCGAGGCAAAGGTATTTCCCCGCCCTGCGCTCCGGCGTTGGGTCGTCGCGTGCTCACTACAGGAAAACTGATAAGAAGTTTGTGTGCCGCCCCTTTTGGGGCGGCACGTTTTGTTGGGGACTGGTTGGGACGGCACCGTTCATGGGTGGGGTACACTGGGTGGCGACTTTTAGTTTATCTACTACCTGATGGGGTGTTTTTGTATGGGTAAGAAGTCTCGGGCTCGGGTTGCTGCGGCGGGAACTCGCAAGGATCCTGGTCGTCGGGTTGCCGAGGGTAAAAAGGTCGATCGTGTCGAGAAGGACAAGAAGGTTGGCGCGCATGCTCATCCTGAGTGGGCGCCTCACCTCAATACGGCTAGCGAGGATCTGACTGCTAAGTTGTTTACTCTGGTCGAGGTTATCTTGGGCGTGGTGCCCGTGGTGGTCATTGGCTTGTTCTTGGCTTCGAAAGATGCCACGAGTGTCGATAAACTCACCGATGTCTTTTCTCAGGACCCCTCGATGGTGGTTACGTTTATCTCTGCGTGCCTGCAGCCGTTTGTGGCGTACATGTTGTACATGATTTATCGCAAATACTGCGAGGGCGACGCTGGTTTTGCCGCCGGCAACCTGATCGGTCTTTTGTGCTCCGAGATCCTACTGCTCAATATCCCAGGCGTCATCGGTATGGGCATCTTGCTGTGGCGTGTTTGGCGCAACGTCGCCCCGCACTTTGAGAGCTGGTTGTTTGAGCGTCGTGCAATGGGCGTGCTGGCAGACATTGCGGGCTCGCTCGTGATTTTAGCCTTGGCGTTTATGTGCGCCACCGCCGCCCGCGGTCTCGCGGGCATGTAGTCTGTCCTCACCGACCACGGAGCGCAGGGCAACTGCTGGTTTCACCGCTCCGGACGTCAGACCCGCGGCGCATCCCTTTCCCTCTCGCTCACGGCTTCGCAGAGTCACGCGAGGCAAAGGCATGCGCCGCGGGTCTGACGACGCGGGCTTGCCAACGAGTTTTGGCTAATAGATTGGTTTGTGTGCCGCCCCTTTGGGGCGGCACTTTTTGTGTGGGGTCCCGGTCTCCACAATTTTCGTCAAGCTTTTGGTTAGATTTTGGTCAGTTGGCGTAAGGGTGGAAGGCCAAAAGATTGCTGGCGAAAAAAGCTCAGAGAAAGTGCTGGTAGGGGAGTTGTTGAGCTTTTCGACAGCTTTTGAGCAAAAGAAACTTTGTGGCTATTGCCGGCGATTGCGTTGTCGCGGTCATGGCGGTGCGGGATGCTGGTCGTAAGCGTCGAACGCTCCGATTTTGGAGGCCAACATGGATCTGTTTCTTGAGACTCCGCAGCAACAAGCCGAGCGCATGTTGCGCCAACAGCAACGGCTTATAGAGATGCAAATGCAAGGGGCGGCAGCCCAGCCCTTTGCGCAAAATGTCGTGCCCGCTGCTGTACCTGCAGCTGTGCCCGGGTGTAAATCGGCGCCAGAGAACTATTCCGTACAACAAGATTCATATGCGCAGGAGCTTGCGTTCGACAAGCGCCGCACACGTCACCGCCGCGTGGGCCAGCGCCTGCGCACGTTAGCGATGATTGCGCTGATCCCGTTGGGACTCGCGGCAATCTTCTTGGCCTCATATGCCCTCACGTGCATTCTCAACGGCGCCTCGCCTAGTGAGGTGCTTCAGCATCTAGCGGCCCTGGGCCAGCGCCTAGGCGATGTCGCAACAACCGTCCGCGCCGGCTGGGAGAGTTAGCGTTTGTCACATTAGGGCTTCTAGGGTGTAGGGATTATCGCCACGAGTAGAATTCTTGCAATCTGTAGGTCCTGTCGTGCGACTGAATAGTATTATTGAAGATAAATAATAATAGGATTTGCTATGTATAAGCAGGATTTAGAGCGGACTCTTTTGGGCATTGACGAAGAGGCGGAGCTGGAAATAGGTCCAAGAGACGACAGGCCGAGCGTTGTATTGGTGGGAGGAAGCGCCTTCATGCTAAACGATGTAACGAATCGGTCGGTTACACATGACATTGATGTGTTTGAGGCAGACAGGTGCCTCCGCGAGATCATAGCTCGATATCCCGAGGTGAATGGTATGGCGGTGGCATATTGTAATCAGATGCCATTCAATTACGAAGATCGTTTGATTCCCTTGGATATTGGCGCGCGTTTTATCAGGTACTTTACGCCATCCTTGGAGGACCTGGCGGTAATGAAGCTCTATGCCTACCGTCCGAACGACATCGTCGACCTCCATAGTCGAGCGTTTATCGACCGACTTGATTGGGATCTGCTCGAACGGCTTATATTCGACGAGGGCGAGGCGCTGGCGTCTTCGCCTTCGGAGCGGAGTTATCAAGAGATGGTCTGGGCATACAGGCAATACAAAAAGGAGGTGCTCGGTTGAATCTGACCTTTGAGGGATTCTTAAAAGGCTATTGCCGAGAGCTATCCGGACAGCAGTCGCTCAGTTTTAGAAAACTGGTTAAGCAGGCGACGACGGTTGCGCCGCGCGTGGCGGAACCTCTGTTTTTGCTCGCTTTGGCGCAAGGAAAAGCCGAATACGTTCTGGGTTTATCCGAGGGCTCGTGGATGGAAGAGGATTACCGAGGCGTTTTGTCCTTGTACGATCAAGCGGGTGGCATGGCGTCTCTGTGCGCCAAAAGTGAGCTCCCTAACCGTTATGCCAACGTTTGGCGTGCGTATAGAGCGGTGAAGGAAAAGCCAGTGGCGGACAGAAGGATCAACGCCCTGATGCGAAAAAGAACATTGGGAGCGCTAGGGGAATCGGGCGTAACGCGCTACGGTCTCTGCCGCGATTTGAATCTGAATAAGGGAAACGTGTACGCATACTTAGCCGGCGATGACTCAAAGGTGAGCAGGGAGACGGCGCGCCGCATTATGGAATATGCGGAAGAGAGAAGCACCCAAGAAGGGGCCGGGCGCCCGGTGCGTGTGGCGGGGTAAGATTGATCGCGGTTTTGATTGATAATCGATTGGGTTTGTTGGGCGGAGTCTATGCCTGCTATTGATATTGCGCTTATTGTGATTGCTTTGGTGGCGGTGGGGGTTGCTGTGGCTTGTGCCCTGCAGCTTAAGGGCCTTCGCGCCGAGCTGCGGGAGCGCGGCGATAGCGGGGTAGAGATGCTGGCTGCGCTCGAGCAGGCCAACAGCGCGCTCGATGCCCTCAACGTCGCGCTGGCAGAAACCCGCCGCACGGCAAATGCCATCGCGCAGCAGCAGACAACCGATGCGGCCGTGGAGCAGCAGCGCTACCTGACCATTGCGCGCGAGTTCTCGCAGGCCGGCGACCGTATGGATGACCTGCGCCGTGAGACGGCTCAACAGCTTGGCGCCAACCGCGAGGGCATCGAGCACCGCCTGGACAAGGTGCGCGAGACGGTCGATGCCCAGCTGGGCGCTATCCGCAAGGACAACAACGTTCAGCTCGACCAGATGCGCGCGACGGTGGACGAGAAGCTTTCCCGTACGCTCAACGATCGCCTGTCTGCATCGTTTAAGCAAGTGAGCGACCAGCTCGAGGCCGTGTACAAGGGCCTGGGCGATATGCAATCTATCGCCACCGGCGTGGGGGACCTTAAGCGCGTGCTGGGCAATGTGAAGGCGCGCGGCATTTTGGGCGAGGTGCAGCTGGGCGCGATTCTGGCGGACATCCTCACGTCCGATCAGTATCTGGAAAACGTGGCCACAAAGCCCGGCGCCTCGGAGCGCGTTGAGTTTGCCGTCAAGCTGCCGGTAGACGAGGGCGATCCCGTGCTGCTGCCGATCGACTCCAAATTCCCGGGCGACGCGTACGAGCACTTGCTCGACGCGCAGGAGTCGGGCGATGCGGAGACCGTGGCGGCTGCGCGCAAGACGCTCGACACCATGGTCAAGCGCGAGGCAAAGGACATTTGCGAAAAGTACCTGAGTGTGCCGGCAACGACCAACTTTGGCATCATGTTCGTGCCGTTTGAAGGGCTGTACGCCGAGGTCGTCAGCCGCTCCGGGCTTATCGAGACCCTGGGCCGCGACTATCACGTCAACGTTGCCGGCCCCAGCACCATGGCGGCCATTCTCAACAGCCTGCAGATGAGCTACCAGACGTTTAGGCTGCAAAAACGCACCGACGATGTACTGCGAGTGCTCTCCGCCGTCAAGGCCGAGCTGCCGCGCTATCAAAAGGCGCTGCGCCGCGCCCAGCAGCAGATCGAGACCGCGGGTAAAACGGTCGAGGGCATTATCACCACGCGCACCAACGTCATGGAGCGCAAACTCAAGGATATCGACGCGCTGGAAGACGCCGACCAAGCCGATGAGATCTTGGGACTCACGCCCGCGGGCCTTTCCACAGACCAAGAAGACGAGGACTAATTGCAACAAGGCAGCGGGGCACCGGCGCAAACGCGGGCACCCCGCTGCCTTTCACATCGCGCTTGCCTGAAGTGCGCTTTAGTGTGCAACAATGGCGTTTCGCCCTATCAGACGCGAAAGGAAGCCCATGTCTCAGAGAAACACCAGTCCGCTGAAACGCTCCACCGTGCGCCGCACGCTGCAGCGGTTTTGGGGTGTCACGCGCACGCAGCCGCTGATTGTCTTTCTCTCGGTGTTCTCGTCGGCGGGCTACATCTTTTTGCTGACGTTTGCCAATACCTATGTGATGGCCCTCATTGTCGACCGCGTTCAAGCCGGTCCCGTGGCGGGTGATCAGGTGTTTGAGGTCTTCGGCCCCTATATCCTGGCGCTCGTGCTCGTTAACCTAGTGGGCCAGATCCTCTCCAAGCTGCAGGACTACACCGTCTACAAGCTCGAGATTGCGGGCAACTATCACTTGGCGCGCCTGTGCTTTGACACGCTCTCCAACCAGTCCATGACATTCCACACCAGCCGATTTGGCGGATCGCTTGTGAGCCAGACGAGCCGTTTTATGAGCGGCTACACGGGTCTGGTGGACGTGACGGTGTATTCGCTCATCCCCACTATCACCTCGGTTGTCTGCACGGTGGCAGCGCTCGCCCCGGTGGTGCCGATGTTTACCGTGATCCTGGTGGGCATCATGGTCGTTTACATCGCGTTTGTCTGGCTTATGTACAAACGCATCATGCCGCTTTCGGCCGCGACGTCCGCCGCGCAGAACAAGCTATCGGGTGTGCTGTCCGATGCGGTCACGAACATCCTAGCCGTCAAGACCTGCGGGCGCGAGGACTTTGAGCGTGACCTATTCGATACCGCCGACCGTACCGCGCGCGACGCCGAGACGGTTTCGATGCACGCCATGATGCAACGCAACTTTACGACCTCGGGCCTTATCGTTATCACCATGGCCGTGGTGAGTGTGTTCGTCGCGGGCGGCAACGCGTGGTTTGGCATCTCGGCCGGCGCGCTCGTCATGATCTTTACCTATACGTACAACCTCACCATGCGTCTGAACTACGTGAGCTCCATGATGCAGCGCATCAACCGCGCGCTGGGCGATGCGGCCGAGATGACGCGCGTGCTGGACGAGCCGTGTCTGGTGGCAGACGACGAGAACGCCCCCGAGCTCAAGGTGAGCGAGGGCGCGATTGATTTTGAGCACTTGAGCTTTGCATACCGTGATGCCGCGGCGGGCGAGAGCGTGTTCGACGACCTGACGCTCCATGTGGCGGCGGGCCAGCGCGTGGGCCTGGTGGGCAAATCGGGCTCGGGCAAGACGACACTCACCAAGCTGTTGCTGCGCCTGGACGACGTACAGGTCGGCCGCGTGCTCGTGGACGGCCAGGACGTTTCGCGCTGCACGCAGCAGAGCCTGCGCCGCCAGGTTGCCTACGTGCCGCAGGAGGCGCTGCTGTTCCATCGCTCCATTCGCGAGAATATCGCCTACGGCCGCCCCGACGCTACCGACGAGCAGATCCGCGAAGCGGCTCGCTTGGCTAATGCGACCGAGTTTATCGACCGCCTGCCCCGTGGCTTTGACACCATGGTGGGCGAGCGGGGCGTTAAGCTTTCGGGCGGCCAGCGCCAGCGCGTTGCCATTGCCCGCGCTATTCTGACCGATGCGCCGATCCTGGTGCTCGACGAGGCGACGTCTGCCTTGGACAGCGAGTCCGAGGCGCTGGTGCAGGAGGCGCTCGAGAACCTGATGCGCGGCCGCACCTCCATTGTGGTGGCACATCGCCTGTCCACCGTGGCAGCGCTCGACCGCATCGTGGTACTGGCGGACGGCGAGATTGTCGAGGACGGTACGCATGCGCAGCTTGTCGAGGCTGGCGGCGAGTACGCAAGCCTGTGGGGCCGCCAGACCGGCGCATTTTTGGAGGCGTAAAGACCCCATACGTGGGACAATCGTGCCCATAGGTTTGTTATGCCGTTGAGTCGAGGAGTCGTTATGCCACGCGAGACCAATGCCGCCAAGCGCGAGCGCGCCATCGAGGTGTGCGAGCGCCTTAACCGTCGCTATGGCCCGGTCGAGTGCTTCTTGGACCACGAGAATCCCTTTAGGCTGCTCATCGCGGTGCTGCTCTCGGCGCAAACGACCGACGCGCAAGTCAACAAGGTGACGCCGCGGCTGTTTGCCCAGTGGCCCACGCCCGAGGCCATGGCCGGGGCGAGTGTTGCCGACGTGGCGGACACCATTAAGTCGCTCGGCTTTTATAAGAGTAAGGCCAAGCATGCCGTGGAGGCCGCGCAGATGATCGTCGCCGATTACGGCGGCGAGGTGCCGGCAGACATGAAGGAACTCGTCAAGCTGCCGGGCGTTGGGCGCAAGACGGCGAACATCGTGCTCAACGTGGGGTACGGCATCGTGGAAGGCATCGCGGTGGATACGCACGTCAACCGCATCGCGCACCGCCTGATGCTGAGTCCCAAGACGCACGCCAAAGAGCCGCTCAAGACCGAGCAAGATCTGCTCAAGATCTTGCCGCACGAGTATTGGGAGTCGGTCAATCACCAGTGGATCACCTTTGGCCGCGAAATCTGCGACGCCCGCAAACCCAAGTGCGACGAGTGCCCGCTGGCAGACCTTTGCCCCAGCGTGCGTGTGACGGGGTAGGGCCCGGCACGTTTTGTCGGCACCCGAAGACGGCGACCAGTGTTGCGCAACACATTTGGGCTGCGAAGGCTCAATATGATGGCGGCAGATACCGTTTGTTGTGAGGGGATGCCCGAATATGTTTTGCACCAAGTGTGGATCCGAGATGCCCGACGGAACCGATTTTTGCACGAACTGCGGGGCGCTCATGGGCGCTGCCTCTCCGGCGGCCGCGCCTGCTGAGCCCGCATCGATGCCGGCGGCAGGGATGCCTCCCGTGCAGAAGAAGTCACATAAGCGCGCGGTGATTGTCGGCATGTGCGTGGTGGGCGTGCTCGTTGCCGGCGGTGCCGCTCTGGCGCTGACCGGCGTGCTGGGTCCGCTTGGGCAGGGCAATTCATCGCAGATCACGGTGCTCGGGTCCGACGAGGGCTCGGCCGAGCACAAGGACGAGGGAAGCGCCAAGGAGAAGCCTGCCGCCGACGAGGATGAGGCGGATGAGCCTGAGCAGACCGGCAGCAGCGTAAAAGTCGACCTCAATGACCAGGCAACCTATGCCGCCGCGAATCTGTTCCTGTCGAACTTTACGGAGGAGCACTTCGATCGGGACTGGTATCAGGCGGGCGGCTTCGATTCGACTGACGGACTTTCTGATGACGAGAAATACAAGCTGGTCAAGTTTATCTGGTGCCATTTTATTGACAATGCGCCGTATCGAATCGAGAAAGGCGACTATGACAACGGCAATCGCCAGCGCGTGGCGACTGATGTGATCAATAGGGAACTCAACCGCTTGACGGGCCTGACGCTTTCCGATGCCGATATGACTTATGACAGAACGCCGGAGGGGCAGGCGATTCCTGATTCGGCCGAAGCGCATGACGGGTACCTGTATCTGAAACAGGAATACGGCCAGGGAAATTACAACCCATCGTGTGCCATCGTTACGGGCGCGACTGACCTTGGCGACAACATCTACGAGCTCACCTATGAGGTTTACAGTGCTGGCGGCATGTTACTTCCTTCCGACATCCCCGAGAGCACTTACGGCCTGCCAAAGAACCAGTTCATCGCCGCAATTCAAGCGGACGCATCCATGGGTCGTACCGAGACTTGCACGGTCCGCGTCGCGCAGGGTGACGGCGCCCCGACCTTCACACTGCTTAAAATGGGCGTCTACGATTAGACTCGGCGTATAGCTCACTCTGATAGCGCCAGACGGCTTGCCCGTCTGGCGTTTTTGTTGCGGGGCTGGGCGTACGCTTGAGCAGGAGTATATGTTGCCTCATGCCGCCCCATGCAAAAATGTGTTGCTAATTTAGAAGCCTATTCAAGCGCGCTGAAGTCGTGGCGCGCTGGCGTAGCATGAGCAAAAAATCAAGCAATGGAGGACAACGTGGCAACATTGAAGACGCGAGAGCTCGAGGATGACTTTGATCGCATCGTGCGCACGCGCGAAGGCGACCTACCTGGTCGGCGTAAAGGCGACGAATACTTGTCTCAAACCCATGCGCTCTACCATGGCGACCCTGCGCCCTGGGCTCTGACGCCAAAGATATTCGACAAGGATATGACGGCGATTCTTAAGGAGGCCGCCGAACGCATGTACGGCATTATGGACAAGGTGACGCGGGCGTTTTGTTCCGATGCCTCTGTGCGTGCGTGGTTTCGCATGGATCCAGCTTTTGCTGACCTGTGTGCTATGGATGCCGGCTATGATTGCCAAATTCCCCTTGCGCGTGTTGATATCTTTCTTGACGAGGACACCGGTTCGTATACGTTTTGCGAGCTCAATACCGACGGCAGTGCTGGAATGGTGGTAACCGATGAGGTCTGCCAGGCAGTGCGAATGACGCCTTCCTTTGAGGAGTTTGCATCCGACCACCCCGGCTTTCGGCAGTACGATTTGTGCGGTAGCTGGATAGATGCATTGTTTGAGACCTATGCAGAGTGGAAGCTGGCCCATCCTCGCCGCACCGAGGATGGTGCACGGTCGGACGACGGGGCCCGCGTTGACGAGGGGCTCTATGCACCACAATCAAAGATATATCCCGCTTCGGTGGCAATCGTCGACTATTCGGAAAGCATCGACTTGGAAGATGCGGCTCATTTTGTCGACCTTATGAGGCGGCGGGGCGTAGTCGCACGCTTTGTGGATGTACGCGACCTGTGGATTGGCGAAGACGAGAGCGGTGCTAGGCGCCTGTGCGATGCCGCTGGTCCTATTGATTGCGTTTGGCGGCGCGCGGTGACCGGCGAGTTGTGGGATAAGCCGTGCGATGGACGCTCGGCCTTAATCGAGGCTGCCCAAGAAGGGCTTGCATGCATCGTCGGTGGTTTTAGAACGTGGCCGTGTGCGACTAAGACCGTATTTGCGTTTTTGTGGTCTCGGGCCGGTCAGTCCTTGTTGAGCCCGGAGGAGCAATCGTTTGTACGGGAGCATGTGCCCTATACCGAGATTCTGGATGAAAGCACCCAGTTGTCGCGATTTGCCGAAAAGGATCGGTGGATTGTCAAGCCGTGCGGCGGCTACAATGCGGTTGGCGTTGTCGCTGGTTTGGATGTCGCGGAACGGGAATGGCCTCAGGTGCTTGCTCGCGCTGCGGCCGCTGGGGCGATTGTACAGGAGTATGCTCAGCAGTATCAGACGCCCTGCTTGCGCGGGACGCTTGTCGATGGGCCGCATCGAGGAGAGGCGCCCAAAGGACTTGTGGATGATCTTGGTTTTGCGCCCGCTTCTAATATGGAAGGCCTGTACCTGTATCGCGGCCGTTTTGCGGGCGTGTACACACGCGTCGGTTTTGCCAACACCATAGGTGAGTGGACGAGTCGCTTGAACGTCGCAAGCTTTTTTGAGGAATAGCCGTTTCTCGGGACACCTTCCGTGGTTGCGGCGTTCGACGTGACGGGGAGATTTTGGCGAAGCCGGTGAATCCAGTTCTATCTGGCGTTTTTGTTGCGGGGCTGGGCGTACGCTTGAGCCGGAGTCCTCTCCATGCGCTACCATGACAAGCAACGAATTTGACGAACGACCCGCCGAGCTTGCCTCGGCGGGCTTTTGGCGTTGCAATGCCGGAGGAACAGCATGCTCATTCACCGTATAGCCGCGCAGCTCTACACTGCCGAGGCACTGCAGACCGTCGAGGCCGGGCTCGATTCTGGCGAGGACGTGACGCTGGCCGTGTCTCAGTCGGGCCGAACGCTTATGGCTGCCGCCCAGTTTGCGCGTCGTCCGCGCCCCACGGTCTACATCGTGAGTGGCGAGGATGCGGCCGATCGTGCCGCACGTAGTCTGGCCGCCTATGTGGGCCTGGCGCACGTGTGCCGCTTTCCCGAGCGCAAGGACTACCCTTGGCGCGAACAGGCGCCCGACGATGCCGTGGTGGCCCAACGCTGCGAGGCGCTCGGGCGCATCGTGCGCGGGGACAACTGCATCATGGTCGCCTCGGCCCGCGCGCTGCTGCGCTGCGTGCCGCCGGTCGAGAGTCGCTATTGGGAGTCCACCACTTTTGCGGTGGGCGAGGAGATTCCTTTTGACGAGGTGCCGCAGCGCCTGGTGGGCATGGGCTACACCAATGCCGGCGCCGCCGACGCGCCCGGCCTGTTCCGTGTGCACGGCGACACCGTCGAGGTATTCCCCGCACAAGAGAAAGCGCCCGTGCGCATTGAGTTCTTTGGCGACGAGATCGACCGCATCCGCCGCATGGTGAGCTCCACGGGCCAGACCATCGGCAACGAGGACAGCATCGAGATCTTCCCCTGTCGCGAGCTCGCACTCACCGACGACGCCGTCCACAACATGCATGTGGCGCTCTACCGCGCCAGCCAGGACGACAGCAAGTTGGCGGCGCTGCTCGAGATGGTGGATGCGCGCATCGTCACGCCTGAGCTCGACCGCTTTTTGCCGGTGATGTACGGCCAGACCGTGAGCCCGCTGTCGCATGTGAGCGGCAAGGCGCTCGTGGTGCTGTCCGAGCCGCGCTCGCTGTTCGACGATTGCCTGCGCGCCTACGAGGATATCGAGGCGCGTGCCGGCGAGGCGGGGATTGACCGACTGGATGGCCTGTATGTACGCGCCCAGCAGCTCGATTTTGGTGCTCAGCAGCGCCTGAACTATGTGAGCCTGATCCGTGCCGGCGGTGCGGTGACGGCAGAGCTCAAGATTGAGCAGCCGGCCATCGCGGGCTCGGACAATCGCTTTATGACGCGCATCCAGGAGGTCGTGGGCAAGCGCTATGCCTGCGTGTTTGCCATCCCCGACCGCGGTGCGCGTGAGTCGATGGAGCTCACCTTTGGCGACGAGGGCATTACCTTTGAGGAATCGCTGACCGCCGCGCCCGAAAATGCCGGCGCTATCGGCGACCGCGTGCGCGTGGCAGCAGCGGATTCCGCCGACCGTGCCGCACGCCAGGAGGCCCATGCTTCCATTCGCGAGCGTCGCGCCGACGCGCTCAACGCCCGCTCGCTCGAGGCGGGTGCCGCCCAGGCTGCCGCCGGTGCCGCCGTGCCCACCATCTCGCGCGGGCGCGTGACCTTTGTCGATGCTGCCTTGCCGCAGGGCGTGGTGGTGCCCGATGCCAACCTGGCCGTGTTCTCAATCGCCGACCTCAACGCCCGCATGGACGCCAATCGCGCGCGCAGCCGCCGCAAGGTGGACATTACGCAGATCACGTTCCCGTTTAAGCCGGGCGACTACGTGGTGCACGCCACTCACGGCATCGCGCTCTTTAGCGAGATCGCGCGCCAAGAAGTGGGCGGCAAGGAGCGCGACTACTTTTTGCTGGAATATGCCGATGGCGACAAGCTCTACGTGCCGCTCGAGCAGGTCGACCGCATCACGCGCTATGTTGGCCCCGACGGCGACAAGCCGCGCCTGACCAGGCTCAACACCGCCGACTGGACGCGTGCCACCAACAAGGCGCGCAAGAACGCCAAAAAGCTGGCGTTTGACCTGGTTGACCTGTATACGCGCCGCTCGTCGATTACCGGTATCGCTTGTCCGCCCGATACGCCCGAGCAGATCGAGATGGAGGAGAGCTTCCCCTACGACGAGACACGCGACCAGCTGGAGGCTATCGCCGACATCAAGGCCGACATGGAGGCGCCCAAGCCCATGGACCGTCTGCTGTGCGGCGACGTGGGCTTTGGCAAGACCGAGGTCGCCCTGCGCGCGGCGTTTAAGTGCGTGGACTCCGGCCGCCAGGTCATGGTGCTCTGCCCCACGACCATTCTGGCCCAACAGCACTACGAGACATTCTTTGAGCGCTTTGCCCCGTTTGGCCTGGAGGTCGAGGTGCTCAGCCGCTTCCGTACCCCGGCGCAGCAAAAGCGCGCGCTCAAGGCGTTTGCCGAGGGCACGATTGATGTGCTCATCGGCACGCACCGCTTGCTTTCTGCCGATGTGAACCCCAAGAACCTGGGCATGGTGATCATCGACGAGGAGCAGCGCTTTGGTGTGCAGCACAAGGAGCAGCTCAAAAACCTGCGCGAGCAAATCGACGTGCTCACGCTCTCGGCAACGCCGATTCCGCGAACCATGCAGATGGCCACGAGCGGCGTGCGCGACATGAGCCTGATTACCACGCCGCCGACCGGGCGTCGTCCCGTGATCGTGCACGTGGGGGAGTACGACCCCGACGTGGTGAGTGCGGCGATTCGCCTGGAGGTGGGCCGCGGCGGTCAGGTGTATTACGTGTCCAACCGCGTCAAGACCATCGACGATGCCGTGGCGCGCGTGCACGAGGCCGCGCCCGAGGCGCGCGTGGGCGTGGCACACGGCAAGATGAGCCCGCGCGAGGTCGAGGACGTGATGATCGAGTTCGCGACCAAAAAGATTGACGTGCTCATTGCCACGACCATCGTGGAGAGCGGCATCGACAACGCGACCGCCAACACGCTGATCATCGAGGACTCGCAGCGCTTGGGCCTGGCGCAGCTCTACCAGCTCAAGGGCCGTGTGGGCCGCTCTGCCACGCAGGCCTATGCGTACTTTATGTTCCCGGGCGAGCTGCCGCTTACCGAGGAGGCCACGGCACGCCTGACTGCACTTTCCGAGTTCCAAGACCTGGGCAGCGGCATGCGCATCGCCATGCGCGATCTGGAGATTCGCGGCGCCGGCTCGCTTATGGGAGCCGAGCAACACGGCAACCTGTCGAGTGTGGGCTTTGACCTGTTTACGCAGATGCTGGGACAGGCCGTGGCCGAGGCGCGCGGCGACGACGATGCCGGCGTGGAGGCGGCGAGCGTGGGCATCAACCTGCCGGCCGACTACTTCTTGTCCGAGGAGTACATGCCGGCGGTGGACCAGCGCGTGCTCGTGTACCGCAAGCTCGCGGCGGCCGAGGACCTGGAGAGCATCGACGAGGTGCAGGAGGAGACCGAGGCCGCGCATGGCGAGCTGCCGTTGGCGGGACTCAACCTGTTCAACCGCGCGCGCATTCGTATTCGCGGCGAGCGCCTGGGGCTCGAGAGCGTCACGCTCAGCGGCGGACGCATCACGTTTTTGGGCGTCGAAGTGCCCAAGAAGGTGGCCTTTGAGCTTAAGACTCGCTACGGTGCGGTGAACTTCCCCAAGAGCCGCAAGCTATCGGTGCCCTACAAGGCGGGCGCCGGCGCGGGCAGCGGCCTGGGTCGCGGTCTCGACGCCAGCGACGGCACCGGCCCCGTGGCCGCGGCACTCATGCTGCTGCAGCAATTAGGCACGAGCGACGATGACTAACAAGTAGGGGCGTGGCGGGGCAGAGCTACCAGTTGTTCTTTGCCCCGCCACCTCGCAGGTTGATTCCAGCCCCATCGAAAGGAAAGCATGTTCGGATACATCTATAAGAAAGATGTCGCCATTATCGCGGTTGTCCTGTGCCTTTGTCTGGGCGTGGGCAGCTTCTTTGATTATCAAATCTCGAGTGCGCTGTTCAACATCGGCAGCATGTACGGTCGCTTTGTCGAGGCGGCCGGCGAGCTGCCGTTCGAGCTGACGGCGAGCATCGCGGGCGTTATGCTCGTGCGCTCGACACGCCCCGATTCCAGGGGGAGCAAATGGCTCGCCGCGCTGGGCGTTTTGATCAACGTGGGCCTGGTCGGCTACGAGATTATCGGATCGCTGCGCGTCGGCGGCAAGCTTATTGCGTTTCAGCTGGTTCTGACGTTTGCGTTGGTCATCGCAGCCAACCTCATTGCCTACCGCCTCACGCGCACGACCGAGCCCGGCGAGCTTACGCGCTGGGCGTTGATGGTGCTTGCCGTGTGGGTCGCTCAGGCCATTATCCTCAACGTCATTGTTAAGCCGTTGTGGTCGCGTCCGCGCATGCGCGTGATCGAGGTCACGCCGGGGCTCAATTTTCAGCCGTGGTGGGTGATCGGCAACCCCGACAAGTGGGCCTATATCGCCGCCGGCGTGATTAAGGACGGGTTCAAGTCGTTTGCGAGCGGACACACGGCGCATGCGGCGATCGGCCTTATGCTCGCCGGGCTTCCCGCGGCAGCCTTTAAGGAAAAACCTTCGCGTCGCCGCGTGATCTTTTGGGCGGCAGCGGCCGTCGCAGCGTTCGTCGCCTTTGGGCGCATCGTGATCGGCGCGCATTTTTTGAGTGACGTGAGCTGCGGTTTTGCCCTGGTACTGGCACTTGAGTGCCTTGCCGCGCGCATCGCCTATCCCAACGGCGTACAATAGCCCCGTTTGAATCATCTGGCCGATACCCGGTAAGAGAGGATTGCCATGCTCGCGTTTAACAACGACTATTCCCACGGTGCACATCCGGCGGTGCTGCAGGCGCTTGTCGACACCAATATGGAGCCGCAGCCCGGCTACGGTACCGATGCGCACACCGAGCGTGCCAAGCAACTTATCCGCGAGGCCTGTCAGGCCCCCGATGCCGACGTGTTTTTTCTGGTGGGCGGCACGCAGGCCAACGCGACGGTGATCGACATGTTGCTTGCGCCGTACGAGGGCGTCGTTGCTGCCGAGACCGGCCACGTCGCCTGTCACGAGGCAGGCGCCATCGAGTTTGGCGGCCACAAGGTGCTCACCATCCCCGGCTACGAGGGCAAGATGCACGCCGAGGACCTCGAGAACTATATCCAGGTGTTCTACGAAAACGAGAGCTACGAGCACACGGTGTTCCCGGGCGCCGTGTACGTGAGCCTATCGACCGAGTACGGCACGCTGTACTCCAAGGCCGAGCTCGCGGCGATTCACGCAGTGTGTCAGAAGCGCGAGATTCCGCTGTTTGTGGATGGCGCCCGCCTGGCCTATGCGCTGGCGGCCGATGAGTGCGACATTACCCTGCCCGAGCTGGCGCAGCTATGCGACGTGTTCTACATCGGCGGCACCAAGTGCGGCGCGCTTTGCGGCGAGGCCGTGGTGTTTTGCGGCATGCACGCCCCGGCGCATCCCATTCCGCGTATTAAGCAGCATGGCGCACTGCTTGCCAAGGGCCGCCTGACGGGCGTGCAGTTTGAGGCTCTTTTTACCGATGGCCTGTATTTTGAGATTGGTCGCCAGGCGATTGAGACCGCTCAGGCGCTGCGTCGCGTGCTGCACGAGCGCGGCTACCAGTTCTTCTTGGAGACGCCGACCAACCAGCAGTTTGTGATTCTGCCCAACGAGGACATGGCCCGCATTCGCGAGCATGCCTCGATCGAGTACTGGGAAAAGTACGACGATACTCACACGGTGGTGCGCTTTTGCACCAGCTGGGCCACGACGCAGGAGGATATCGACGCGTTGGCGGCTGTCCTGTAGCCTGATGTAATGACAAGGGGCCGCCCTGCGCCTGAGCTTGGCGCAGGGCGGCCTTTGCTTTTGGGGAGAAGGGTTGTATGACCGAGATGTCCGAGCCGACGATTCGCCTGGCGACGCCCGATGATGCGCCGGCGTTGCTTGCCATCTATGAGCCGTATGTGCGCCAGACGGCGATTACCTGCGAATACGAGGTGCCGAGCGTTGAGGAGTTCGCTGGGCGCATCGAGCGTACGCTCAAGCGCTACCCATATTTGGTGATGGAGTTGGACGGGCGTCCGGTAGGCTATGCCTACGTGAGTTCGCTTAACAGCCGCGAGGCGTACGACTGGTCGGTCGAGACATCGATCTACCTGGCGCGCGATGTGCGCCACGGCGGGCTGGGCCGCAAGCTGCACGACGCGCTCAAGCAATGTCTGATCGCGATGGGCATCACCAACATGTGCGCGCTCATTGCCGTGCCGCACGACAAGGACGACGAGTACCTGACGCACAACAGCCAGGATTTCCATGCCCATATGGGATATCGCCTGGTGGGCGCCTTCGATCGCTGCGCCCAAAAGTTCGGCCGCTGGTACGACATGTGCTGGATGGAGCTGGTCCTGGCCGAGCGCACACCCAACCAACCCAAACCAACCTGGTTCCCCGACCTTCCCAAACCTACCATTTAGGGACAGGTTTATTTTGGCCGCTTTGTAGCGTCAATCCACCGCGAGAAGTACGGATTCACGCGTCTTTTGATGCGGATGGGCTTAATTTGGCTTCGATTTGGGTCCGTTTGGCTTCGATTCGAACTAAGTGAGTAGACTTTTTGGCGCAGGTCGAGCACAAGGCGTATCTGCCTTAGTAAAACCGCAGGTCACAGAGGTGACAGTTTTTGGTGCGCTCGACAGGTCACGAAAAGTCTACTCACTTAGATTTGCGGTACTGGATATTCTGAGCAGGAACAGTTGAGCTTGGACGGCGCGTATTGCCAGGCGATGTTGGCATCTGTGCCATGCTGGCTTGAGATTTAATAAAACCGCAGGTAAAACGTTCATTAGGTACAGTTTGCCTCGTTTGGTGCACTAGCCGATGGGCTCGGTGTATTTGGCGCGGTCGGTGCGCTGGATGCGCTTGGAGACGTGGAGCGGGCGGCCGTCGGTGTCGTAGACGTAGTCGGTGATCAGGATCAGCGCCTGCCCGCGCTCAACGTTGAGCAAAAACGCCTCGTTTTGCGAGGCGTAGCACACCTCAAAGGTCTTATGCCCCTGTGCCGGCGCGCGATGGAACTCCTGTCGCAGCGTGGCGTAGAGCGAACCGTTAATATCGCGATCGATGAGCGTCTCGAAGCTTGGCGGCAGGTAGGTGGTCTCCAGGCACAGCGGCGCGTCGTCCAGGTAGCGCAGGCGGACAAGTTTGACGAGCTTGCTGCCCACGGCGGCGTCAAAGAACTTAGCTATGTTGCCGGCCGCCTTGGCAAAGCCCGAGTCCACGGTGCGCGTGGTGGGCTTCATGCCCTGGCCTTCGACCTGCTTGGTATAGCTCGAAAACATCAGGTTGTTCTCGTGGAGCGCGGGCGTGTCGGCCACAAAGGCGCCACGCCCGCGCTCGGTGCGCACCAGGCCCTCATCAACGAGCACCTTAAGGGCGTGGCGCACGGTGCTGCGCGACAGCCCCGATTCGTCCATAAGCTCCATCTCGGACGGCAGCTTGTCTCCGCGTGCGTAGATGCCGGCGGCGATGCGGTCGCGAAGCGTACCCGCCAAGCGCTCGTATTGGGCCAGTTTCTTTTTAGACGAAGCGTTCATGCGATCAACCTGTATCTAACTTGTATGCTTACCGAACAAAGCATGTATCCAACATGACAATAAAACCGCTGGTAACGGATTGCCGAAAACCTTACCAACAAAATATCTAGGACAAATATAGCATACAACTAGTCGACATAACCAAAACATGTATGTAGCTTGTATGCCATCGAGAGCATCAAACGAGAAGAAAGGCTGATGCACGATGACTACTCAGGAACAGGTTAAGGATGTCGTCTCCCAGGTTTTGGCTGACAAGGCAGACAAGGGCGGCATCAAGCGCGTCGTGTGGATTGGCGCTGGCGGATCCAACGGCGGTAACTATCCTGCCCAGTACTTTATGGAGCACGAGGCCACGCAGGTCGTGAGCTCCAGCTACACCAGCAACGAGTTCGTGCACGCAACCCCTGTCTACGTCAACGAGAACACCCTGGCCGTCGTCGTGTCCATGCGCGGCACCAAGGAGACCATCGTCGCCGCCCAGGTCGCCAAGGACCACGGCGCCAGCACCATCGCAATCTATGTTGACGAGTCCGGCCTCACCGAGGTCTGCGACTACAAGATCCAGTACGACAGCCTGGCCGTCGACGAGTCCTGCATGGGCCGCACCAACTCCGCCGTCGTGACCATGATCGCCATGGAGCTTACGCAGCAGACCGAGGGCTATGCCGAGTACGAGACCGCTATGGCCGCGTTCGACTTGGTCGACCCCATCTATCGCAAGGCCGTCGAGTACACTCGTCCGCTCGCTGCCAAGTGGGCCGAGCAGAACGCCGACAAGCCCTGCATCAACGTGATGGCTCAGGGTCCGCTCTTTGGTGCCGCCTACGTCTTTAGCATCTGCAACGTGCAGGAGATGCTGCAGATCGACTCCTGCACCATCAACACCTGCGACTTCTTCCATGGCCCCTTCGAGATCCTAGACAAGCGCACCTCGCTGTTCCAGCTCATCAGCGTCGGTCGCAGCCGCTGCAACGACGAGCGCGGCATCCGCTTCGTCAACCAGTACGGTGGCGAGCGCGTCTATCAGCTCGACGCCAAGGAGCTCGGCCTCAACGACATCAAGGACAGCGTGAGCGAGTACTTCAACCACCTGATCTTTGCCCCGATCCTCAACAACGTGTATATGCGCGCGCTCTCTGCCGTCACCCACAAGGACTACATGACGCGCCGCTACATGTGGAAGCTGGACTACTAGGGGATAGAGCGGCCTAACAGCTCGATGTCCTCATAAGTTGCGGTGGAATAGTTCTTGCGTGGGGGCTTGAAGCCTCTATTTAGGAACTATTTCACCGCAACCGCCCAGTAATCCGCTGGGGGCGGAGGAAAACGGATCACTTTTCCGCTCACCGATTTGTGTCTTGAAAAATGTATATAACGACTATAACGTAGTGTGAAACATATTGGAAACAATACCGAGGAGGCTGCGTTGAAGAAAAGCAATCTGGGCTATGTGCTGGTGCTGGTCGCCGCGCTTATGTGGGGCAGCATCGGAATCTTTGTAAACGGCATCTCGGCCATGGGCGTTTCGTCCCAGAGCATGGCTGCCTTTCGCTTGTTGGTCGGAGCGCTTATCTTGGCACCGGTCCTGATGTTTATGGGCTGCCGTCCGGGTGAGGGGTCTACCGTGGCTCAGGGTCCGCTGGCCCTGTTCAAGGCAAGCCCCAAAGAGCTCGTCCCCTGCGCGCTTGTCGGTATCGTCGGTCTGGCCGCCGCCAACACCTGCTATTACGAGTGCATGGGCGAGGTCGGCATGTCCACGGCCTCGGTGCTGCTCTACACCTCGCCGGTGTTTGGCGTCATGCTCGGCCGCGTGCTTTATCGCGAGGACGTGACCCCCAACAAGCTCGTTGCCATTGTCTTTAACATCGTTGGCTGCGTGCTTGCGGTGACCAATGGTGACCTTTCCGGTTTTCATTTTTCGGTTTGGGGCGTCACGTCGGGCGTGATTGCAGGCCTTTGTGGTGCGTCACTCGCGGTGTTTAGCCGGATAGCAACCAAGACGGTCCACCCGCTGGCTGTCACGTTTTGGGGCTTTGTTTTTGGCGGTGCGGTTATGGCAGCTATCGCGGCTCCGTGGCCGGATGTCGCCGCGGCAATGTCGCCACAGCTGCTGCTGCTGTTCCTTGGCTTTGGACTCATCCCCACAGCCGTGGCTTACATCTTATATATGCAGGGTCTGTCCATGGGGCTCGAGACATCGAAAGTTCCCGTCGTAATGTCATTCGAGACGGTCGTCACCGTACTGTTGGGCATTGGTGTCTACGCCGAGCCCGCCGGCGCGATCAAAGTCCTGGGCATCGTGCTGGTGCTTGCGTCCATCCTGATTATGAACACCGACTTCTCTAAGCTGCGCAACAGCGTGTTTGTCGGTCATGTCATTGAGAGCATGACCTTTAAGCCCAACGCGTGGTGGACGGAGAAATCGCAGGACATGGATCTGTTTAAGGAGCGCACCGGCATTGCGCTGGAACCCACCGTGCAGGAAAGCCCCTGGTACTTCGTGCGATAGAGGATTGCGTGCAGGGTCTGACCTGGGGTTATCCAGCCAGCGCCGGCCTACCCGGCCCTAACGTTTCAAGTACGTTAAACCCGTCAACGGTCGATTTTCACCCGCGAACGGTCTTTATACTAATTAGCAATATAAGCGACGTATAAGACGTTATAATGACCATAACGAAAAGGAGGAGGCAAGATGAATCAGATCATTCTCGCATCTCATGGCGGCCTGGCCGCAGGCGCCAAAGACACGCTCGAGATGGTTCTCGGCGACGTGTCGAACGTCCACGTCGTGTCACTTGCTCGTGACGACAAGGAGCCCATCACCAATAAGGTGGACGCCATGATCGCCACGTTCAACGCGAACGACACCGTCTATGTGCTGACCGATATGCTCGGCAGCTCGGTCAACAACAGTATGGTCGAGCTTTCCAAGAACGGCACGAAGTTCACGGTTGTCAGCGGTTTCAATATTCCGCTGGCGCTGACGCTCGCTATGAGCCCCGCCCCCATCAAGGGTGCCGAGCTCGCGGCCCTCATCAACGAGGCCCGCACCGGTCTGACCAACCCCAACGCACCGGTCGAGGCTGCCGCGGCTCCCGCCAAGAAGGCCAAGGCGCTCCGTCACAGCTCCGGTCCCGCCAAGATCGTCCTCGCACGTCTTGACTACCGTCTGCTGCACGGCCAGGTCGTCTTTACCTGGACCACCAAGGTTCAGGCCGAGCGCATCATCGTCGTCGACAACGCTGCCGCCAACGATGACATCAAGAAGGGCGCTCTTAAGCTGGCCAAGCCCCAGGGCGTGCGCCTGAACGTCTTCACCGTCGAGCGCGCCCTCGCCAAGATGGACAAGCTCAACACCCTCGGCGAGCGCGTCATGTTCGTCTTTGGCAACACGGCCGAGATGCTGCAGTTCTGCCAGGGCTACAAGCTCGACGCCATCAACCTGGGCGCCACCGCCAACCACGACGGTGCCGATCAGGTCGGCGGCAAGGACAGCTCCGTCTTCCTCGACGCCACCCAGAAGGCCGACGTCAACCAGCTGCTCGACATGGGCATTAAGCTCTATGTCCAGCAGACCCCTACGTATCAGAGCGTCGACATCGACGCCAAGCTGTAATCAACCAGGCTTTTGCCTGACTGAAAGGAGAAGGGTATGAATACGTTCATCAGTGCGGTGCTCGTCGGCCTCGTCGGCGTGTTCTGCATGTGGGACTCCCGCCTGCTCGGTCGTCTTAACTTCGAGCAGCCCCTCGTTGGCGCTACGCTCGTCGGTCTGCTGCTGGGCGATGTGCCCACCGGCCTTGCCGTCGGTGCCGCCGTCGAGCTCGTGTCCATGGGCCTGGTGCAGGTCGGCGCCGCCGTTCCGCCCGATATGGTCCTGGGCGGCATCGTGGCCGCTGCCTTTGCGTGCCTGACCGATGCTTCCGCCGAGACCGCCATGACGATCGCCATCCCGGTCGCCGTCCTGGGTCAGCTCCTCGGCATCGTGTTCCGTTCCATCATCGCCGCCCTCACCCATGTGGCAGATAACGCGATCGATAACGGAAAGTTCAAGACCGCCTACCGTATGCACATCTGCGCCGGCTCCGGTCTGTACGCCGTCATGTACTTCCTGCCGATCTTCCTCGCCGTCTTTGTTGGCACCGACCTGGTTCAGGCCATCGTCAACATGGTTCCCGAGTGGCTGTCCACTGGTCTTAACGTTTCGACCAAGATCATGACCGCCTACGGCTTGGCCCTGCTGCTCACCATGATGATCAAGAAGGGTATGACTCCGTTCCTGTTCATCGGTTTCCTGCTCGCCGCTTACCTCAACCTGTCCGTCATCGCGGTCGCTCTGATCGGTGTGTGCCTGGCTGTCGTCTTCATGGGCTTCAAGTTCAACGGTTCCCATGCAGCCGCCGGTGTCGATTCCGACTACGATCCGCTCGAAGACGACGAAGACTAAGGAGGAACACACTATGGCAACCGCAACCAAGGACGTGTCCCTGAACAAGAAGGTCAGCCAGTTCTTCTGGCGCTCCTGGGCCATCCAGGCCTCTTGGAACTACGAGCGTCAGATGAACATGGGCTTCCTCTACGGCATGGTTCCCACGCTCGATCGCCTCTATCCGGATGAGTCCGACCCCAAGCAGCTCGCTGCTAAGAAAGAGGCTTACCACCGTCACATGGCGTTCTACAACTGCACCCCGCAGACGAGCGCTTTCATCCTGGGCCTCTCCGCCTCCATGGAGGAGGAGTACGCCAAGGATCCCGAGAACTTCGATCCCGATTCGATCAACGCGGTCAAGACCTCCCTTATGGGTCCGCTTTCCGGCATCGGTGACTCCTTCTTCCAGGGCACCATCCGCGTTATCGCCTTTGGCCTGGGCGTTCAGCTGGCTCAGCAGGGCTCCATCATGGGCCCGATCCTGGCCATGCTCATTTCCATCGTCCCCTCTGTGCTGATCACTTGGTTCGCAGCCAAGATGGGCTATCAGGGCGGTCACGAGTACCTGAGCAAGCTTCAGGGCGGCGACCTCATGGAGAAGCTCATGTATGTCTGCGGCATCGTGGGTCTTATGTCCGTGGGCGGCATGATCGCTACGCTGATCGGCGCCACCACCCCGCTGCAGTTCGCTGAGGGCACCGTCGTTATCCAGGACATCCTGGACGGCATGATGCCTCAGATGATCTCCCTTGGCCTCACCGGCCTTATGTACTGGCTCATCAAGAAGAACGTCAACACCGGTTGGCTTCTCGTGATCGCCATCGTGGGCGGCATCGCCCTCTCCGCGGCCGGCATCCTGGCCTAGTCGCGACCAAGCGTCCAACCGCTTTCCCCCGGGGGCCTGCCTGGCATCCCATACCCCAGGCAGGCTTCCATCCCTATACGTGACAAAGGGCAGTCCCTTTGTCACATCCTCAACGGGCCGGCGACTCGGTCCAAATCACGGTAACCCTGCGTGCGCCCGGCAATGTGGCGCCGCAAAAATCGAAAGGAATGTGTCAGATGTACGAGATCGACCTTAACCTCCCTAAGCAGATCGTCGCTGACGTCCTGTCCAACCACGAGATCCACAGCGTCGCCTTCGTCGGCTGCGGTGCTTCCATGTCCGACCTGTACCCCGCCAAGTACTTCCTGGCCAACAACACGGACAAGCTGAACGTTCAGATCTTCACCGCTAACGAGTTCAACTACGACACGCCCTCCTGGGTCAACGAGCACACCTTCGTGATCACCTGCTCCCTCGGTGGCTCCACGCCCGAGACCGTCGAGGCCAACAAGACCGCCAAGAAGCACAACTGCCCGGTCGTCTCCCTCACCAACAAGGCTGGCTCCGCTCTGACCGTCGACGCCGACCACGTCATCGTCCACGGCTTCCACGCCAACTACGCTGCCAAGTGCGAGAAGCCCGGCTACGCCATCGCTCTTGCTCTCGAGATCCTTCAGCAGACCGAGGGCTATGACCACTACGAGGACATGATCACCGGTCTCACCAACATCTTCGATCTCTGCGAGAACGCCGCTCAGCACTGCAAGAAGCTCGCCAAGAAGTTCGCCGAGGACTTCAAGGACGACAAGATGATCTACTTCATGGCTTCCGGTGCCTCCGAGAAGATGGCTTATTCTCACGCCGCCTTCCTGTTCACCGAGATGCAGTGGATCGACGCCGCTGCCTACAACACCGGCGAGTACTTCCACGGCCCGTTCGAGGTTTCCACCGAGGGTAAGCCCTACGTCTTCTTCATGTCCGATGGCGCTACCCGTCCGATGGACGCCCGCGCCCTCACCTTCCTTAAGCGCATGGGCGCCAAGGTCGCTCTGATCGACTCCAAGGACTACGGCCTGGCTGACGCCGTGCCCGCGAGCGTTGTCACCTACTTCAACCCGCTGCTGCACCTCGCCGTTATGCGTGAGTACGGCAACCAGATCGCCGAGGCCCGCCAGCACCCGCTGACCATGCGTCGCTACATGTGGAAGCTTTCCTACTAATCACAAGTAAGTAGACCTTACGGGTTGATTGAGAGGGGATGGGGTTTGTGCCCCGTCCCCTTTTTGCTTTGGGGGCGTGTCTGTCGCGCCGCAAAACCCCAGATAAAACCTACCAAAATAAACCTGTCCCTTTTTGGCAGGTGGGAGGAGATGCGTATGATCAAAGCGGTGCTGTTTGATATGGACGGCGTGCTGGTCGATACCGAGTGGTTCTACAACCGTCGTCGCGTGGCGTTTATGGAAGAGAAAGGGTTCCACTTTGACGAGATCCCCGATCTTTCGGGGTCTAACGAGCCTGCCATTTGGGAGGCGCTGGTGCCCGACGATGTTGAGCTGCGCGAGCGTCTGCGCGTGGAGTACAAGCAGGTCTACAGCCCGGACCATCCCGTTCCGTATGCCGAGCTGCTCAACGAGCAGACGGAGCCGGTGATGCGTGAGCTGCACGAGCGCGGCGTGATGTGCGCCATCGCGAGCTCGTCCTATCGCGAGCTGATCGACGAGCTGGTGGAGATCGCCGGTATCGCCGACGTGCTGGACTACACCATCAGCGGTCACGAGTGCAGTGCGTTTAAGCCCGACCCCGAGATCTACCTGCGTGCCATGGAGGCGCTGGGGGTGGAGTCTGCCGAGTGCCTGGTTATCGAGGATTCGCCTTTGGGGATCGAGGCTGGCAAGCGCTCCGGCGCCCGAGTCCTGGCGCTGCGTCCGCACGAGGGCGTCAACCTCGATCAATCGCGAGCCGATGCCGTTATCGATAATCTGACCGACATTTTGGCCGCTTTGTAGTGTCAATCCGCCGCGAGAAGCACGGGTACAAACGTTTTTTGCGGTGGATTGGCTCAATTTGGTTTCGATTTTGGTTCGTTTGGCTTCGATTCGGGCTAAGTGAGTAGACTTTTTGGCGCTGGCCGAGCACAATGCATATCTTCCTTTGTAAAACCGCAGGTCACAGGGGTGGCGGTTTTGGGTGTGCTCTGCAGGTCGCGTAAAGTCTACTCACTTGTAATTTGGGCCTTTGGTCGTGGGGGTTGCTGGTCCCCCTTTGGTTGTCGAGGGAGGGTGAATTGAAGCGCCCTCGCACGCTCCGTGCTACAATCGCCGACATGCCCCACAACTAGATCTGCCTTCGAAAGGAGCCTACGTGGCGAACGCCATCGATCAGCTCACGGACCGAGTGCTCGTGCTCGGCCGTCTCACCATCGTCCGCCGCGCTATTACTGCAGTGGCGGTCGCAATTTCCGCCGTTCTCCAGACATTTCTGATCCAGGCATTCATTCAGCCCGCCGACCTGCTTCCGAGCGGCCTCACCGGCGTCGCGGTCCTGCTCGATCGCGTTACCTCGCTCGGCGGCGTTCACATCGACATCTCGCTCGGTATGCTCGCGCTCAACATCCCCGTGGCGCTCCTATGCTGGAGCGGCATTAGCAAGCGCTTCGTCATCTTCTCGATGATGCAGGTTGTGCTCTCATCGTTGTTCCTCAACATCTTTCACTTTGCCCCGTTTTTGGGCGACAAGATCATGCTCATCATTTTTGGCGGCGTGGTCTCGGGTCTGGGCGCTGCCATCGCGCTAAAGTCCGGCGCATCCACCGGCGGCACCGACTTTATCGCGCTGTGGGTCTCCAACCACACGGGCAAGACTATCTGGGGCGTCATCTTTGGTTTCAACTGCTTTATCCTGGCGATCTTTGGCTTTATGTTTGGCTGGGACAAGGCAGCGTATTCCATCGTGTTCCAGTTTATTTCGACCAAGACCATCGACAGTTTCTATCGCCGCTACGATCGCGTGACGCTGCAGATCACGACGCGCAAGGCAGACGAGGTCATGACCGCCTATGTTGACCATTTTCAGCACGGCATTAGCTGCGCCGAGGTCATCGGCGGATACAGCCGCGAAAAGATGTACCTGCTGCACGCCGTTGTCTCGACCTACGAGAGTCAGGACATTATCAAGCTGGTGTGCGACATTGATCCCGGCGCCGTGATCAATGTGTTCCACACGCTCAACTTTGTGGGCGGCTGGTGGGGCGGTCATGTCGACGAGCCCATGCCCACGGCCGTACCCGATCCCGACAAGCCCGCGCGCATGGCCAGCAGGCAGGCGCGCCTCATCGAGCAGGACAGCCTGCAGCAGGACGACGGCAAGTAGGGTTGTGGCATTTTGCCGGTCAAGCGCAGCCCATCCGTATGAGCCACTCGAAAGCCTCGCTGCTTTCGAGTGGCTTTCGTTTGCCCAGATAAAACCTACCAAAATGAAGCTGTCGCTTTTTGGTAGGGAGGGTGTATCGTTTTATCAATATGAGGTAACATGAAACTAGACGTTATATACGTATTAGTTATTTCGATATTTCGATAAGAGTGATTAGATATGCCTGCACCCAAAAATGCACCGCTTTACCAGCAGATTTACGACGAAATCAAGGACGCGATCGAGAAAGGCGTTTATGCACCCAAGGAGCGTATTCCGTCCGAGCTTGAGCTAGCCGAGCAGTACGACGTGAGCCGAATTACGGTGCGTCGCGCCGTCGAGGAGTTGTGCTCCGATGGCTACCTGGTTAAGCAGCAGGGCCGCGGCACCTTTGTTTCCACGCCGCACATCAATCGTCAGTTCCATGCCTCGACGCTGCAGACGTTTACTGCGCTGTGTGCCGACAATGGCATGAAGGCCGGTGCGCACGTGGTCGATCGCCAGATTGTGCCGGCACGTCAAAACGAGATGGAGTTCTTTGGCCTGCAGAAGGACGCGCTGCTGCTGCATATCAAGCGCGTGCGTACGGCCGACGGTGAGCCCATCTTTGAGGAGAACATCTTTGTGCCGTTTGACGCCTACCGTGAGCTGTTGACGGCCGATCTTGAGGACAAGTCGATTTTTGCCGAGGTCGAGCGTGTTGGCGGAACGCCGATTGTCTCGGTTGGCTACCGCACAGTCGAGGCCGTTCGTGCCAATACCGAGCAGGCGGCCGAGTTGGGCATTGCTCCGCACGATCCGCTGCTCAACCTGCGTGCCGGCTTTACCGGTCCCAATGGCGAGCCGGTCCTGATGGGCAAGCAGTACTACGTGGGATCGCGCTACGTTATGGTCATGTAGGTTACGCGGTTTTACCAAACCGCGTAACGGCTCGACGCTGCAAACGCCCCTAAGCGGCAATCTGACGTTCAATCGTCGGTCGCGTACCAAAGTACGCTTCCCTCCTCTTTCACGTCACCTTGCTCGCTTAGGGGCGTTTTCGCTGACATTGCCAAAACATCGGCGTTGCCGGGCCGGCACTTGGGGACGTTCCTTTTCTGTCGGCACCTGGGGACACTCCTTAGTCGTTGGGGACGTTCTTGTTTGACTAGTCGTTTAAGAACGTCCCCAACGACTAGTCTGGGCGGCGGCCGTGTGCTGCTGTCCGCGTGGCGGCGTATAATCGGCGGCAGATGACTTGGACGTTAGGAAACCATGACCGATAGCATGCAGCAGATGGCGCTCGACACGCTCGGCGCCTATTTTGGCTACACCTCGTTTCGCCCGGGACAGGACCGCATGGTCGATGCGATCCTTGCCGGTCGCGATGCGTTGGGTGTTATGCCCACGGGCGCCGGCAAGTCCATTTGCTACCAGGTGCCCGCGCTCATGCTGCCCGGCATCACCTTTGTGGTGAGTCCGCTGCTGTCGCTTATGGAGGACCAGACCCGTGCGTTGCTCGCGGCGGGTGCGCGACCCAGCTATCTCAACTCTAGCCTTACCCCGGCCCAGCAAAACACCGTGCTCAAGCGGGCGCGCGAGGGCCGCTATCAGCTTATGTACGTGGCGCCCGAGCGCTTGCTTGAGCCGCGTTTTTTGGCCTTTGCGCAGGAAGCTGCGGCCGAAGGCGGCATCGGCGTGCCGCTCGTGGCCATTGACGAGGCCCACTGCGTGAGCCAATGGGGCCAGGATTTCCGCCCCGCCTACCTGCAGATTCGCGAGTTCATCGATTCCCTGCCGCAGCGCCCTATCGTGGCAGCCTTTACCGCTACGGCGACCGAGCGTGTGCGCGCGGACATTCAGCAAATGCTCGGCCTGCAAAACCCCGCGACGGTGGTGACGGGCTTCGATCGCAAGAACCTCTACTTTGGTTGCGAGGAGATGGGCGACAAGGCCAAGACCGCCTGGGTGCGCGACTATGTGATTGTGCATTCGGGCGAGAGCGGCATCGTGTATTGCTCGACCCGCAAGACGGTCGATGCGCTGGCAGGCGAGCTTGCCGAGGCACTGGGCCCCAGCGGCATTCGCGTGGGTCGCTACCATGCCGGCATGGGCAACGACGCCCGCCGCCAGAGCCAGCGTGCCTTTATCGACGACGACATTCAGGTGATGGTTGCCACCAACGCCTTTGGCATGGGCATCGACAAGCCCAACGTGCGCTACGTGATCCACAACAACGTGCCCGAGAGCATCGAGGCATACTACCAAGAGGCGGGCCGCGCCGGCCGTGATGGCGACCCGGCAAGCTGCCACTTGCTGTGGAACGGTAACGATTTTCGCATGCGCCGCTTTCTGATCGACCGCGGCGATGCTGCCGATGAGACACTTGACGACGAGCAGCGCGCGTGGGCGCTCCAGAATCGATATCGTCTGCTCAGCCAGATGGAGGGCTACTGCAATACCACCGGTTGCCTGCGCGAATATATGCTGCGCTACTTTGGCGACGAGGCCGCGGCCGAGCATGCTGCCGCGGCCGGTACGGGCAGCGCCGCCACGGACGATGCCGAAGGCTGCGGCAACTGCAGCAATTGCCTCACACAGTTCGAGGTCGAGGACGTCACCGATATGGCCCGCGCTGCCGTGCGCTATGTGGCCACGCGACCCATGCGCTTTGGCAAGTCGCTCATCGCCGACGTGCTTCACGGCGGCAACACCGAGCGCATTCGCCAGATGCATCTGGACGAGGACCACGGCTACGGTGAGCTGTCGAGCGAATCGGTCGGGCGCATCAAGGACATCATCGGCCAGCTGTGCGGGCGGGGCTACCTGGCCACCTCGCAGGGCCAGTATCCGGTCGTGGGTCTGGGCCCGCGTGCCGGCGAGGTCGAGGACGAGACGTTCGCCTTTACCGTTAAGCGTCGCGCGTCCAAGCGCAAGGCCTCGGCCCGTGCCCGCCGTGCGGTGGATTTGCTGCGCGAGGAGGCCGAGCTGGATCAGCGACCGCGCGTGGGCGACGACGCCGAGCTGTTTGAGCGCCTACGGGCACTCCGCAAGGAGATCTCGACCGAGCTGGAGATGGCACCGTACATGGTCTTCTCTGACAAGGCCCTGCGCGGCCTGTGCCGTCTACGTCCTCAGACGCGCGACGAGCTTATCCAGGTCAACGGCATCGGCGAGAAAAAGGCCGACGCCTTTGGCGAGCAGTTTATGGCGGCGATAGAAGAGTTTGAATCCGAGCATGCACGGGATGGAGCGTAACGATGGCGACCGATAACAAGACCGACCGTACTGACGTGCCCGCCGTGCCGCTATACCAGCAGGTCATGGACGACCTAAAGGGCGAGATCGCACGCGGCGTGTACGCGGCCGGCTCGCGCATTCCTTCCGAGATGGAGCTCGCGAAGTCTTACGGCGTGGGGCGCATCACCGTGCGCCGTGCCATCGAGGAGCTGTCGCGCGCGGGCTACCTCAACCGCCAGCAGGGGAGGGGCACCTTTGTGTGCGCTCCCAAGCTCAAACGCAAGATTCGCCAGAAGGGCGACGTCCAGAGTTTCACCGAGGGTTGTGCCGCCAACGACATGGTGGCCGGAGCGCGCCTGGTGTCGCGCACGGTGGTTGCGGCGACGCGTGAGGACGCGGCATTTTTTGGCGTGGAGCCCGGCTGCGAGCTCATCGTGGTCGAGCGCGTGCGCACGGCAGATGGCGTGCCCGTCATGCTCGAGAACAACGCCTTTGTGCTTGCCGACCATCCCTACCTGCAGACGTTGGCCGATGAGGACCTCACCGATAACTCAATCTTTGCGCTCGTTGCCGAGCATTCGGGCCGCGCGCCGCTCAAGTCCGACCCCTGCACCGTGGAGATTGCGCTTGCCGATGCTCAGGCGGCCCCGCTGCTGGAGGTGCCGGTCGGCGAGCCGCTCTTCTATATGGAGGCATACTTTACCGATGAGGACGAGCGGCCCCTGCTGCTCGGTCGTCAAAAGATCGTGGGCTCGCGCTACGTGTTCGACATCTAACGTTCACGAATAGAACAACATGGAACAAATTTATCGCAATGGCTTCCACCGTGGCTGCATGCGTGGTATATATAGAACAACATAGAATGACAGCAGGTACGAGCAGCCGTCGCCAAAAGCCGCCACACAAGGAGGGGCATCAGCATGAACGCACATGATCTGATTCAGGAAATTATCGAGCGCAAGGGCAAGGTCGAGAACGTCTTTTGGATCGCCTGCGGTGGTTCGATGATCGACCTCATGCCGGCCAACGAACTGCTCAAGCGCGAGGCCACCACGTTTACCTCGACGGTCTACACGGCGCGCGAGTTTTGCCTGATGACTCCCAAGAGTCTTGGCGAGAAGTCACTCGTCATCGCCTGCAGCCACAGCGGTAACACGCAAGAGGTCGTCGACGGCTGCGAGATGGCGTTGGCTGCCGGCGCCGAGGTCATTGCCCTTACCGACTGCGAGGGCTCAAAGATCGACAACGGCAAGTGGACCACCTGGGTCTATCCGTGGGGCGAGGGCGTGTTGCAGGCCGAGGTGCCGCAGGGCATCGGCGCTCTGATCGCCGCCGAACTGCTCGACCAGCAGGAGGGCTACGAAGCGCTCGCCGACATGTACGAAGGCCTTAAGCAGATGGATGCGCTGCTGCCCGCCGCGCGCGAGAAGGTCAACGCCGAGCTAGGTGCCCGTTTTGCCGAGCTCTGCCAGCAGCACAAGTTCTTCTACATCCTGGGCTCCGGCCCCAACTTTAGCCAGACCTATGCCATGGCGATCTGCTCGCTCATGGAGATGCAGTGGCAGCACTGCTGCTACATCCACTCCGGCGAGTATTTCCACGGTCCCTTCGAGGCTACCGAGCCCGGCGTGTTCTACTTTGTGCAGCTCGGATCGGGCGAGTGCCGCCCCATGGAGGAGCGCGCGCTGGCGTTCCTCAACACGCACACCGACACGATCATGGTGCTCGACGCGCTCGAGTACGGCGTGGGCGAGGTACCTGTCAGCGTGCGTTCGTACCTGGAGCCGATCTTCTTCTATGCGATGAGCTGCGAGCTGCGCGCCGCCCGCGGTAAGGTGTTTGACCACAGCCCCGAGGTTCGTCGCTACATGGGCATCGAGCAGTACTAGGTAACGGGAAAAGTATTCACCTTCGATTCGCAAGCGTGTCGTGTGAGTCAAAAAGCGGGCCGTGCCGGGGATTTCCGGCACGGCCCGCTTTGCATGGCGTCCGTATGAGCGAGGTGTCGCGGCAACCGACGCTTACTTTGCGTCGTAGGCCTCGGCGTCCCACCAGTCGAGTTGGGCGATGTTGTCGCGGATGTGCTGGCAGCTCTTGTGGAGGCCCTCGAGCTCGTGCTCGGACAGGTCCAGCGTGTAGACCTCCTCGACGCCCTCGGCACCGATCACGCACGGCAGGGAGGTGAAGATGCCCTCCTCGCCATACTGGCCGGTCATAAGCGTAGAGGCCGAAAGCACGGCATGCTCGTTGTGCAGCACGGCGGCGCAAACGCGCGCGGCGGAGTTGGCGACGGCGTACTCGGTGCACTGTTTGCCCTGGTAGGTTACGTAGCCGCCCTTGCGCGCGAGCTCCTCGACCTCCATGTGGTCAAAGGCGTACTTGTCGGGGTTCTCGGCCTGAAGCTCGTTAAGGCTCTTGCCGGCGATGGTTGCGGCCTTAAAGGCAGCCAGCTGGCTAAAGCCGTGCTCGCCGATCATGTAGGCGTCGACGGACTTGGGGCTTACGCCGACCTTCTTGGAGATCTCGGTGCGCAGGCGGGCGGAGTCCAGGCCGCAACCCGAGCCGATGATCTTCTTGGGATCGTAGCCGGTCAGGTGCCACAGCTCGGTGCACACGACGTCGCAGGGGTTGGAGATGCTCACGAAGATGCCGTCGAAGCCGGCGTCGACGATGCGCTTGGCAAAGGAGCGGGCGGCGTCGGTGGTAAAGAACAGCTCGCCGTCGCGGTTGCCGGCGGCCAGCGCGACCTTGCCGGCGGCGTTGACGATGACGTCGCAGCAGGCAAGCTCCTCGTAGTGGTCGTAGCAGTTGACGATCTTGGTGTTGTACGGGACAAACGAAAGGGAGTCGCGCAGGTCCTGAACCTCGGACGTCACCTTGGCCTCGTTGATATCGCACAGGTACAGCTCGTCGGCAATGCCCTGCATGAGCAGGCTGTTGGCGACATGTGCTCCTACGTGGCCCTGGCCGACCACACCGATCTTACGCGTCTGGTACATTATATGTATCCTTTCGGCCGAGTTTTTCGCGTCGAACCATTGTAGCGTCCTGCTGCCACTTTGCTAGGCTAAAGCGCCATAGATTTTTGGGCATGCCTTAATCTCTACTTTTGGAGTGATTTGGGCCGCTGACGGCATCGCTGGGCGATGTACTCGCGCGGATGGGGCCGCTCGTTGTACCATAGCTGCAACTGACTCGTAAGGAGCATCCATGCCCATTCGCATCCCCGACGCCCTCCCTGCCGCCGCGCAGCTCGAGAGCGAGAACATCTTTGTCATGACCGAGTACCGCGCGCTGCACCAGGACATCCGTCCGCTGCGCGTGCTCATCCTCAACCTCATGCCCACCAAGATCGCTACCGAGACGCAGATCATGCGCAAGCTCTCCAACACGCCGCTGCAGGTGGAGGTGGACCTGCTGCGCACGAAAACGCACGAGGCCACGCACGTGAGCGCCGGCCACCTGGAGACGTTCTACCGCACGTTCGACGACATCCGCGACATCCACTACGACGGCCTGATCATCACGGGCGCGCCGGTGGAGCAGATGCCGTTCGAGGAGGTCGACTACTGGCCCGAGCTCTGCCAGATCATGGATTGGTCCACCACGCACGTGCACTCTACGCTGCACATTTGTTGGGGCGCGCAGGCCGGCCTGTACCATCATTACGGCATCCAGAAGTACGACCTGCCGGCAAAGGCGAGCGGCGTGTTCGAGCATTATCTGGTGAAGCCGCAAAGCCCGCTGGTCCGCGGCTTTGACGACCGCTTCTATGCCGTACATTCGCGCAACACCGACGTGCGCCGCGAGGACGTGGAGGCCGAGCCGCAGCTTGAGGTCGTGGCCGTGTCCGACGAGGTGGGCCTGTACATCGTCAAGTCGACCGACAGCCGTCGCTTCTTTGTCTTTGGTCACCCCGAGTACGATACCGACACGCTGCGCCTGGAGTACGAGCGCGACGTGAAGCGCGGCCTCAACCCTCAGGTGCCGGCGCACTACTTTCCGGGTGACGACCCCACCGCCGAGCCGCGCAACGTCTGGCGCAGCCAGGCTCAGCTGTTCTACACCAACTGGCTCAACTACTACGTCTACCAGACCACGCCCTACGACCTGGCCCGCGCCGGCGAGGAGCACTAGGCCGCCGGGAGGTGCACCAGCCGTTAGGCGCTGATGATGTGAGGTAGCGGCAGGTCGTGGGCGTCGGTGGGAACGTGGTCGACACGCTGCTCGTCAAAGGCGATGCCGATGATTTGGCATGCGGGCGAGAGCATAGGCAGGTAGCGGTCGTAACAACCGCCGCCGTAGCCCAGGCGCGCGCCGGTTTGGTCGAAGGCCACGAGCGGCACGACGATCATGTCGAGTGCTTCGGCAGGGACGATAGGGAAGCGGTTGCTGTCGATGTCCGTGGCCGCAAAGGCCTGCGTGGGGTGGGCGATAAACGGGGCCGCGTCCGCGTCGCCGGCAGCAACTGCCCGCATGCACATGCGCTGGCCACAAGCTGCGGCTTCGGCTGCCGAGAGCATGCACGGATAGGCCACGCGCCAGCCGCGTTTGGCGGCAGCTGCGGCAAACGCGGCTGGGTCGACTTCGGAACCCATCGCGGCATAGACGGCAACGGTGTGCGGCGCCGCGGCATCCAAGCGGCCCAGCAGATCAACCAGCCGCGCACAGATATCAGCAGACTTCGCCGCCTGCAAGTCCAAATCAAGAGCATCGCGCCGAGCAATCACCGCTCGCCGCAACTCAGCCTTGTCCATCCCGGCTCCCTCTCCCAAACCTACCAAAAAGGGACAGGTTTATTCTGACAGGTTTTATCTGGGCAAACGTCGAAGCCGCCACAAAGGCGCCCTGTGTGGCGGCTTCGACTCGACGTTGGCTTCACAGCGCCGCAGCGATCGCTTCAGTCACAAACTTATTGAGTGACTCACCCTTCTTTGCTGCTGCCAGCGCTGCTTGCTTGTGGAGCTCAGAGCCCGTTCTTACGTTGAACGAGCCCTTAAAAGCCCGCTCGGGTTCCTTGCCCTTCTCGGCGCAAAACTCAAGGTAATCGTCGACGGCGTCGTGGAAGCATTGCTCCACTTCTTCAGCCGTGGAGCCTTCAAATACGATTGCATCCCTAATGCCGGCGACCATACCTGTTAGCACATGCTGTTCGGCATCGAACTCGACCGGGGCGAAATAACCCTTGTATGCCAAAACGTTACTCATGACTACCTCCGACATCTTGCAGAAAGCGAACGATGTTTCGAATGGTCCCCGCTGTCAATTCGTCAGATGGATGAGGCGCGTGCATTACGAACATCCTGCCATCTGATGGCCTGTAGAAGCGAACGCGCAATCCGGATGTCTTGCCTTTGCTGCCCATTTCAAAGCCATATGAAGCCATAACTTTAAGAAAGTCAGCAAATCTATACGTTGAAGGACAGCTAAGCAGCTGGGCGATGAGTTTATCGGATCGAGTCATCCCGCCTCACATTCTGCAACTATATTCTAGTTGCAATTTCAGTTCGATGCAAGCACCTCTACTATAGAACATGTGTGCGTATAGAACAAGTGTTCGAATCGCCACTGAGAAAGGGGACAGGCACCTTTGTGGTGGTCTGTGCTGTGATGGGCGTCTGCGGCGGTTTGTCTCGATCTATAACAGTAACTCGGCAAAATTGGACTTAGATGTTACAGATTGAGACAAAGAGCTGGTGCCGTTCGGGAACGTCTCGATCTGTAACATCTGGAGCCGATATTGCCGTCTAGATGTTACAGATTAAGACAAACCGCCGCGGTGGGCTGCGCCGCCTCGCCCAAGCCGCAAAAAAAGGTAGATTTCCGGGCATGTCCCAAAAATCTACCTTTGTGCGTTAGCCCAGCAGGTCGATGACGTTAAAGCCGGCGTTGCTCTTGGCGATGACTTCGCGGCTGCCAAAGACGCACGTTGGCGACTCGGCTGCGATGCGCGTCACGTCGGCGCCGAGCGAGCGCAGCTCAACGGGCGTGGCGGCGAGCATCTGGGCGCGACGCTCCTCGCGCGCATGCGGATCGAGCCCGGCCAGGTAGGTCGTGTTGCGGCGCTTGGTGAGCGCGTACGGCTTCACTGGCGCGTCCATACCGCTCACACAGCTCACGATAAAGCCCTCAAAGGCGGCCTCGTCAGGCTCAAAGCTGCCGAGCCATTCGCCTGCGCGCGCCACGCGCTCAATCGAGGGGTCGATTGCCGGGTCGCGGTAGGTGTAGAACGCCGTCTGACGCTCACCGGCCGCGCGGAATCCGCAGCCGTACGCACCGCCCTTAACGCGGATCTCGTTCCACAGGTAGTCGTAGGAGAGCGCGTTGGCGGCAACCGCCCAGGCGCCCGTCACGTCAATGCCCAGGCGACGCGGGTCGCACGCGCTTGCCGCAAAGCAGATGTCACTGGGGATGACAAAGGCCTCGTGGCAGTCGCGCGGCGTCGGCACCACGAGCGCGTTGCGGCCGGCATCGGTGCTGTCGCCAGCGCCCAGCCCCAGGTCGCCAGCAGCATCCCAGTACGCGTCAAAGTCCTCGTCGCTGCCGGTAAAGCTCGCCATGCAGCCATCGGCCACAAAGATGCGCTCCGCCAGCTCGGCAAGCTTGGTACGCAGCACGTCCACGCGCTCGTCAAAGTGCTCGAGCAAATCGCGCAGGAACAGATAGAAATCAACGCCCGAAAGCTGCTCGCGCACCACGGCCGAAGGCGAGCTGTAGCTCATCGCGCGACCGAGTGCCGCCGAGTGGCCGTTGTTGATAAAGCCCTGCTCAAGCCCAATGCGAATCTGCGTGAGCACGTCGCGCATGCGGTCGGCGTCGGCGTCTGCCAAAAGCGTGCTCGACCATACCTCGCGCGGCAGACTCGCCAGTGCATCGATCTTCTCGGACAGGGCGCCGGCGCTCACCAGCAGGTAGGGGCGCACGCCGTCTACTTCGGGCTGCGTCATGACCTCGGTCGTAAAGCTCAAAAAGCCCAGCTTGCCGGCGAGTAAGTTGTCGAGCTCCTCGGCCGAGTGCTCGCTCGTGGGCAGCTGTTTGAGCAGGCGGCAGAGTAGCGTCACATAGGGCAGGTCCTCAAACGCGACGCAGCTCAGGTCGAAATACTGCATGGCGTAGGCCAGACGGTTGGTGGGGATGCCGTGGCGCAGGCAGGGGATGGGCGCGGTCGTGTCCACGATCAGCGGCGGCTCGGGGCGCGCCTCGCCAATGTCGGACACGCGCAGGCGCGGCAGCGTAGCCTTGGCCTCGGGTGTGTCTTCCGCCTCCTGTGCGGCACGCAGCGCGGCCGTGCGCTCGACCACGTCGGCCAGCTCGGCATCGGTCATGGCATCGCGCTTGGCTGCCAGCTCGGCGGCCTCGGCACCCTCCGAACCCTCGGCGGCGTCCACCGGCACCAGCTCGACCAGCGCCATGTGGTCGTTCTGCAGCACGAGCTCGCGCAGCAGGTCCTCAAAGTAGCTGCCATCCAGCTCGCCACGCAGCTCCTCGTACACCGGGCCGTACTTGAGTGCCAGCGTCGCGGCGTCGTCATCGTAGAGCCAGGTGCTCAGCGCGTCGCACGCAATGGCCACGCCGTCGGCGATACCGTAGTCGCGCTGGCGCAGGTCGTATTCGTTGCTGCTGATGATGGCTTCCAGGCGCTCGCGCGGAACGCCGTGCTCGCACAGGTCGCGGCAGGCATCCTGGAACACGCGGCGCAGCTCGCGCGCCACGCCGGGCTGCGCGTTTTGCAGCATGATGAGCTCGTAGGGCTGCAGGCTTTCGGCCGCGGTGTAGCTCACCACGTTGCCGCCCAGGCCGGCGGCCAGAATGGCCTTCTTAACCGGCGCCTCGTTGGAACCCAGCAGTGCCTCGAACAGGATGTCCGCCGCGATCGTGCGCTTACGGTCGAGTGCGCTGCCCAGCACCAGGCCCAGGCCAACCAGGGCGTTCTCGGGCGTGGTGGCCATCTCGACGCGCTTATACTCGCAGGTCACAGGCTCCTGCACGCCCAGCGGATTGGGTGCCAGCGTGGACGGGTCCTCGCCGCCGGCGACGGCTGCGTCCATGCGGCGGCTCGCGGCACTCGGCTGTGACAGATAACGCTCGTCCAAAAACGCCAGCGCGCGGTCCACGTCCAGGTCGCCGTAGAGCGTGATGTAGGAGTTGGAAGGATTGTAGTGGCGCGCATGCGTATCCAGGAACTGCTCGTAGGTGAGCGCGGGAATCGCGCGCGGGTCGCCGCCGCTCTCGTGCGCATAGGCGGTGTCGGGATAGAGCGCGGCGTTGACGGCGTCGTCCAGCACGCTCATGGGGTCGGACAGCGCACCCTTCATCTCGTTGAACACCACGCCGTTATAGCGCAGCGTGCCCTCGCGCAGGTTCGCGGACCTGCCACCGCCCTCGCCTTTGGCGCCCTCCGGCAGGTCCAGCTCGTAGTGCCAGCCCTCCTGCTCAAAAATGGTGGGCTTGGTATAGATGGCCGGGTTGAACACCGCGTCCAGGTACACGTCCATCAGGTTGTACAGATCCTGCTCGTTGGTGGTGGCAACGGGGTAGATGGTCTTGTCGGGGTAGGTCATGGCGTTGAGGAACGTCTGCATTGAGCTCTTGATTAGGTCGACAAACGGCTCCTTGACGGGAAACTTGGCCGATCCGCACAGCACCGAGTGCTCAAGAATATGGAACACGCCGGTGGAATCGGCCGGTGGCGTCTTAAAGCCAATGGCAAAGGCCTTGTTTTCGTCGTCGCACGCCAGGTACAGCAGGCGAGCGCCCGAGGCGGTGTGGCGCAGGACGTAGGCGTCCGAGTCGAGCTCGGGCACGGTTTCGCGGCGCTCGACGGCAAAGCCGTGGCAGGTGGTGCCGGGCACCAGCAGCGCGGCGGCAGCGGCGCGTGGGTCGGTTGAGGTGGTGGGCATATGCAGTCTCCTTTGACGCCCCAGCGGGGGCGAATCGAGTCGAATCCTCGAGAGTATACCCATATGGGGCCGCGACCCTGCGGCGAACTGGAGACGATGCCAACGGATTGGGTAAAGGCCCCGCGTGCCCGCCGCGCGAGCGTGGAAACTTGGACGCCTATCGAATGAGAGTGGTTTTTCGGACGGAATCAGCCTCAAAACGCCCAAAAGCCGTCCAAATATCCACCCTCATTTCCCGACCGTCCAAAATCCACGCTCATCCGCCGCCCGCACATCTCTCATCTCTCATTCGTCACGAATACGAGAGATAACAGAAAGACGAGAGATAAATATGAGAGATAACTGAGCAGTAAAGAGACAAGCAATCATGGTATTATCTCAATATCGATTGTTCTACCAGCAAAAACATGTTTATATGAAACAGATGGCAGACATCTTATCTTTTATCTCTCACTCATCTCTAATATGAGAGATAATAGAAAGATGAGAGATAATTACGAGAGATAACTGAGAGACGAAGGAAATCCATTCGCGGCATTCTTCGCAGAACCGAGCGAAAGGACGTGCAGATGAACGAAAACGAACTGACCGGTCTGCTCGAGTCTTTAAGGCGCATGGGCTCGGACGATCTTAACGTCGAGGTCAAGGAGAGCGCCACGACGCTTTCCCGCGACGTATGGGAAACGGTCAGCGCTTTCGCAAACACCGCCGGCGGCATCATCGTACTCGGAGTGAGCGAGCGCGCGGGTTTTGTCCCAGTTGCAAACTTTGAGACCGAGAAAGTGCTCAACCAATTCGTGGCGGGCATGGGTGATGCCGGCGGTCGCGGAAAGCTGGCCAATCCGCCCAAATACACCATTGAGCGCGTGGAGCTCCAGGGCACCGTGGTTCTGGTCATCACGATTGAGGAGCTCGACCCGTCGAGCAAGCCTTGCTATGTCATAGAGCGGGGCGCTCAAGGTGGCAGCTACAAACGCATCGATGACAAAGATGTCCCGCTTTCGTCGACCGAGGTTTTGGCACTGTCGTCATACGAACGGACGAGTCCTAGCGATCGCGATGCGGTGCCCGGCACGAGTGTGGGCGATCTCGACGAGTCGCTGGTCGACCGCACGATAGAACGCGCCTATTCGTTGACGCCTCGAGCGATGCGTGGTGCGACGGACAAGAAGACAAAGATGGAGCGCCTGAATCTCCTCGACTTCCAGGGCAATGTTACCAAGGCCGGCCTCCTTGCCGCGGGCGTTTACCCTCAGCAGTTCTATCCTAAGCTCTTCATTGATGTGGCTGTCCATGCGGGAACTCAAAAGGGCGTTGCGGGACCGCTAAGATTTATGGACCGCACAGTCTGCGAGGGCACCCTGGGCGAGATGATTTCGGATACTGTCGCGGCTGTCGCCAAAAACCTGCGCCGCACCTCGACCGTCCAAGGCGTCTCGCGTGTCGACTTGCTGGAGATTCCCGAGGAGGTCCTGCGCGAGGCAATCGCCAACGCCGTAATCCACCGAGAATACGGGGATCGGTTCTGTGGACAATCGATTGCCGTCGACGTCTTTGACGATCGTGTCGAGGTGACGAATCCTGGCGGCCTTTACGGGGGAAAGACTCGCGAGAACTTGTTTGACGGCAGCTCCCGATGCCGTAACGCGACGCTCGTGAAACTCATGTCGATTGTCCCGCTGCCGGATGGCGCAGGTTCGCCGGCTGAGGGCAATGGCTCGGGCATCCCGATGATGATCGATGCCATGCGCGCGCATGGTCTGGCCGAGCCCCTGTTCTGCCCGGGGTTCGATCGGTTCAAGGTCGTACTTTACCGTTCAAAGATCGAGCCGGTCGATCATGGCGGGGGCTTAATTGTGACGGCACTCAAACACTACGGCGAGCTGGGGACGCGTGAGCTGGCAGAACGTACGGGGCTTACGATTTCCCAGGTTAGGTCGCGCGTCAACGCGCTCATTAAGCAGGGTGAGCTTGAGCCGACGGCGCCGTCGACAAGCCGCAACCGCAAATATCGACTGTCAGAGCGCGTGGAATAAATGCGTTAGTGGACGAGGCGACCCAATAATCGACCCTCGATTGGCGCCCACTAAGGTTAAGCGGTTGTTGCCCAGTTGACGGTGATGCTAAAGACTCAGCTTACGCCGGCATGGCCCCGACCCCGTCCATCAAGAACAGCCTGAGAACCAGCTTGATGACATATCCCGGTTTGACTTCTGCCGCGTCAAAGACGTGGCGCTCGGCGAGCTCGCTGCAGTATGCGTAGATATCGCGGATAAGGTCCGCGCCCGAAAGCGTAAACATGTAGCCTGCGTCCGAAAGCGCATTGGGTGCGACTGGCAACTTGGCCATGTGGCAGAACGTTTGCAGGTCGGGCGCCATAACATTCTGGTAGTCGAGGTGGCCGCTGGCATCCTGTGCGGCAAGCTCCAATTGGCGCACAAAATCCAGTGCCGCCGCTAACACAAAGCTCGGCGTAGGCGCATTGACGTCCTGAGTGGTCGCCACAAGCCTGCCAGCCGCCTGCGTGACAAGCCAAGCGACCTCGCGCTGGCAACGCACGGCCTTGCGCGTAACCGGCTTGATGGACGAAGAAGAAACGCTCCCCTTAGGCGGATTCGAAGCAGCCATAAGACCCTCCCATGAACAATCCGGCCCAACAAGCCCGGACGAAACACGTGCTACATCAGTATACAGGGGAGTGGGATGGAAAAAACGGAGTCGACAGCGTGAACTGTCGGCTCCGGATTGCTTGCCTTAGAGGCCGTACACTTCGACCATAGCTTCGCCAATGCGATGGGGCACGCCGGTGACGAGTGCGTTGCCCATGCAGAAGGCTCGATGGCCGTCAGTCATGCCCGTATCGGTCCAGCCTTTCGGGAATCCCTGAAGCTGATCGAGCTCGTCGGGAACAAGACGGCGGAAACGGCCATCGGGACATTCGATGACGTGCTTGAAGCGGCTCGCTCCCGTGCCGCCTTCTCCTGTGAGGATGGTGCGGCTCGGCTTGTCGGTGGCATCCGGGAAGCTCATGGCTCCTTCGGAATACGTGTACGTAAAGCCTGTCTTTTTGTTAGTGCGCTCTTCGCGCTTGCTGCCCTTAAGGTAGCGCCAGTCGGGAAGCTTTTCGTCGGAGATGTAGAACTGCTCCGGGACATCAGCCTCGTCGACAAGCACGTCGCCAAGCACGTGGCGCTCACCGTGATAGTCCTCGGCAAAGTCGCAGGTCAGAACATGACAGCCCTGCATGACGCCAGCATTCTTGAATTGAGAGGTCTTTTGGCCGACGCCAAAACGAGTTGAGTTCTCGTAGGGGCCGGGTAAAACGTCGAGCTCGGACATCTCGTCGGGATAGATGGCGGGGAAGGCTTTAGCCATGACGCCGTTGTGCATGCGATCAACGAGATCAACCTTGCCAGCGTCCTTTTCGCAGAAGATATAAACACGCTTGCGACGCTGGGGGAAACCGTATTCGGCAGAGTTGACCACGCGCCATTCGACCGTGTAGTCGAGGTCGGCAAGACAGCTTAGGATGATGGCGAAGTCGCGACCGCGTTGAGATGCAGGCGATTTAAGCAGGCGGTCGACGTTTTCGAAGAGGCCAAACTTGGGTTCCTTCATCTCGAGGAAGTGATAGATGTCCCACCAGAGGACACCCTTCTTGCCTTCGATGCCGTGTGCCTGATTGAGTGGACGCGCGACAGAGTAGTCTTGGCAGGGAAAACCACCGACGACCATGTCGACACGGGGAATTTCAATCTCGCCGGCTTCGGCCTGCTCCAGGACCTTATTGATGTCTTCGTTGACAACGGAATCATCGCCGAAGCGATTCATGTAGCAACGGGCCGCGAACTGACGCGCCTTGGTTCCGGGCGGTTCCCACTGATTTGCCCAAATGGTGCGGAAGGGGCCGGCTGGTTTCATATAAAACTCGGGATGTCGAGGGTCGGCATAGCCTTCGAGACCCAAACGAAATCCACCGACGCCCGCAAAAAGCTCGGCAATATTAATCTCAGACACGTTTCTCCAATCGCTGCTGTGTCCGTTTATGGTGCTCACAACAATAGCCGATCGAGGGGACAAGATCAAGACCTCAATTTTCCGGGCGTTGGTAGTTGCTCTGAAATACTATGGGGTTAGTTGCGAGTTTCGGAGGTATCCCGTGTCCAAGAAGCGCCTCGATTTCAAGCGTATGCTTGACGATACTGATTTTTCTGACCCTTCAAGCATTGAGCGCTACGCTGCCAATCTCGACGGTATGACGTTCCGCGATATTCTCGAGCTCGGTATTGCCCCGGAAGGGGAGAGTGCGCCCAAGGATTTCGGCTCCAAAAAGTACAAAGGCGGTATGGGTACTCTTATCGAGGAGCGCTACTTTGGCTACAAGGCCAATAGCGACGACCGGCCGGACTTTCCCGAGGCGGGTGTCGAGCTCAAGGCAACGTGTTTTGACGTACTTAAAGACGGTCGTAAATCTGCCGGTGAACGTCTTGTCTTGACGATGATTCCCTACGACCGTCCCGTTTCGCTCGACTACGACAGCTCGCATCTCAAGACCAAGCTCAGCAATATCCTGCTGATTTACTACGGCCGTGATCGCTCCATCGACAAATACGACCAGCGCATTGAGCGTGCAGTCATGGTTCGTTTGCCCGAAGAGGATATGAAGATTATCCGCGCTGACTACGAGAAGATTATTTCGTACATTCAGGATGGTCGCGCGGACGAGCTATCGGAGGGCATGACCACCTACTTGGGCGCCTGCACAAAGGGCGCAACCGAAGCGACAATGTGGGTCGACCAGTATTACGAGTACTTCAATACCGATACGGGCGAGATCGAACGCCGTCGCGCGAAGCGTCGTGCCTTCTCACTCAAGCGCTCGTACATGGACTATGTGCTTCACGCCTATGTTCTCGGTGCCCCGCGTATCGGCGAGAGCATCGTTCAAGGCGACGACGAGTCCATTGATTTCGAAAGCTACGTTACTGCGCTTATCGAGCGCCACTATGGCGAGACCGATCGCCAGATTGCGGAGCAGCACGGCTTGGAATACACAGGAAACAAGGCGCAATGGACAACGCTCGTTTATCGCATGCTCGGCATTAAAAGCAATGCTGCCGAGGAGTTCGTTAAGGCCGGGATTAACGTCCGTGCTTGTCGCGTTAATAAGAGGGGGCACATCGAGCAGGCAATGTCTTTCCCTCCGTTTGAGTTCAAGCAGCTAATCAATGAGGATTGGGAAACGTCTTCCTTCCGTGCGCGCCTTGAGACCAACCGTTTCTTCTTCGTCGTGTTCCGTGAGGACCACGAGGGGGAGTGGCGTCTTGACCGCTGCCTATTCTGGGCAATGCCGGCAAACGAAATCGAGGGTCCCGCAAAGGCTTGCTGGGATGAGACGCGAAAGGTCATTCGCGAGGGCGTTGGGCTCAATCCGTATCGGGATGCAAGCGGAAAGCTCAAGGTGACCAACAATCTGCCCGGTATGGCGGACAACCCAATTGTTCACGTTCGCCCGCATACGTCAAAAGCGGCTTACAAGTTTGCCGATGGAACAGAGATCGGTGACATCGCAAGGAATGCTTGCGAACTGCCCGATGGGCGCTGGATGACGAAGCAATCGTTCTGGTTCAACAAGGGCTATCTGGAGCACATTCTGGGGCTGTAGCGTTTTGGGATTGTTTAACGATCGAGCTCCTGCTCCTCAATGCCTCGATGTCATCTCTACAAATAAATCCCCTCACCGAGCTGTCTGTGGAACTCGGCGTGATGGTCGCGTGCCCAGGTAAAGAGCGCCTGGTCAAAGTCGGTGCGCGTGACCGGGACGCCAAAGACGCCGGCAACTTCGACGCGCACAAACTCCAGTGCCGGCAGCTTGTTAATGGCGGTGAGGGCAAACGGGGACGAGGGCTCCTCGAACAGATAGCGGCTGCCTTGCAGCGCGTCGCAACTGGTGCACGTGTTGCCGAGCGACGGGGCTTTGGAAGCTCGCGCTCCTACGGGCTTGTAGCCGCAGCGCTTATGAAGGTAGTCGCGGATCTCGCCCGGCACGCAGCCAAGAGCGGGCACGATGGCGAGTGCGTTGGCGTTGGCCGTGTCGATGGCAATGTGCCCGGCTTCGTTGGGCGCGTGCGCGATGACGATGCTCTCGTCGTTATCGGCTCGATAGGGAATGCCGAAGGCCGCGACCGAGGTCTCTTTGTGACACTTCCAGCACTCGCGCTTGCCCAGTACTAGATATATATACGGCGCTGAGGGGTCGGATCGGTCAACACCGGGCAGCCACTCGGCAAAGGGCTCGGGGTTGACGCCGCTGGGTACATACCAGATCTTCTTGGTCCGGTCCCATTTGGCGCCCAGCGCCTTGGCTTCTTCTTTGTGCGAAAAGGGGACATCGAGCTCGGTGCGCATGGCGGCTCCTTGGTGCTGCAGGTGCAAGTGGCTCAAGGATACCGCAGGGCGCAGACATCGCGGCGTTTTGCCGAGAAGTTGCGGCTCGGATGGGTTCGAGACGCGTTGGTCTCGGCCTCGGTGGCTATTGGGGCGGTTTTGATTGACTGCGGAGTCAGCCGGGATAGGCACCTGGGTCGCTGACGCGGTTTTGTGTATGGGCAGGGTGGTTGTTTGGGCGGTTGGAGCTGCCAGCGGATTTGGCGGCATAAAACAAAACAGCCCAGAGACATAGCCTCTGAGCTGCGAACATTTGGTGGGCGTTAGAAGATTTGAACTTCTGACCTCTTCCGTGTCAGGGAAGCGCTCTCCCCCTGAGCTAAACGCCCGATCAAGGGTGCGCAAGTGCGCAAGGGATAATATAACGGAGCCTAAACTCGGTGGCAAGAACATTTTTAAAAATCGCTTACATTGTGGAATTCGGGGGCTTTGTCATATCCATTTCAAAAGAGTCTGCTGCCGCGATTTGGCTGTCGACTAATGCAAGGCCATTGCGGTATCGAGCTATGGAAAGACACCTGCGGAATTGTCCTACCGATAAGCGGACAAGCCTCCAGCTGGTGCCTTCGCCGTGGTAAGGTAAGCCGAATTGTTTCCAGGCTGTTTCGGGGGAGTGGAATGAGCAAAGAGTGTGTCGAGCAGGTCGAAGGCGCAGGGGCTTCGGTGCCGATGACCGATATATCGAACATTGATGTGCCCGAGGGCACCGACGAGCTCAGCCGTAGCACCCGCCGCGCTTGGCGCGAGCGCCTTAACGATGCGTCGTCGCGCAAGATGATCACGGGCGTCTTGGCTACGCTGGTGGGCGGTTCGTTTTGGGGCTTCTCGGGCACCAGCGCGAGCTTTCTGTTCGATACCTACCACGTCGATACCTTGTGGCTTATGAGCGTGCGCCAGATTCTCGCCGGGCTGCTCTTTATGGCCGTGGTTGTTACGCGCGACCGCGAGCGCCTGGTTAAGCTCTGGACCACACCTGCCGACCGCAGGCAGCTGTTGCTTTTTACCGCTTTTGGCCTGCTGTTTAACCAGTTTTGCTACCTTTCGGCCGTGCGCCTGACCAATGCCGGAACCGCGACGGTGCTTCAGTGCCTGCAACTGGTCATCATCATGGGCTACACCTGCGTGACCGATCGTCGTATGCCGCGCACGCGCGAGGTCATCGGCATTGGCCTGGCCCTTGGCGGCACGTTTTTAATCGCCACCGGAGGTGATCCCACCAGCCTGAACATCTCGCCGCTCGGCTTGATCGCGGGCCTCATGTGTGCGGTCAGCGCCACCTGCATGGCAGTGATTCCCGCTAAGATTCTGCCCGAATATGGCAGCCCCATCGTCACGGGTTCGGCTATGCTCACGGCAGGCATCGTTTCGTGCGCCGTGGTTCAGCCTTGGGCGCATATGCCGGCGCTCGACGCTGCCGGTATCGAGGCGCTCGCGGTGTTCGTGGTTATCGGCTCGTTTTTTGCCTACATGCTCTATATGCAGGGCGTTAAGGACATTGGCTCGGTTCGTGCAAGCCTCATTGGAACCGTGGAGCCGGTCTCGGCGACCATCACCAGCGCCGTTATGCTGGGCACGGTATTTTTGCCGACCGACCTTATCGGCTTTGCCATGATCATCGTGATGATGTTCCTCACGGTGTAGCTGGCGCCGCCGCCAAGACAGATAAGGTGTTGCGCCAAATTTTCGCCAATTGATAGCCGTGTCTGGAGTTTAGCTGTCGATGCTCAATATGCCATAAACTAATAGCGTTATGGACTTTTCTATTGCGACTCAATTGCGAGGATTTCTTTATGGCTGGTAATCACTTTAAGGGCAGCGACAGCGGCCGTCCTGCAGTTCCGCCGCGTTCGAACGGGGCCGGAAAAGCTGGCATGCCGAGCGGAGCTGGTCAGAACAGCGCCGGTAAGCGCACGTCTCCGGGCGAGACGGCGATGTTTACCGCTCTGTACGAGCAGTCTCAGAAGGCTAAAAAGACCGGTCGCGCAAGAGGGAATGTCTTTGCGGGCGGTGCGACCCCCACGTCGCAGCCGAGCGGGGCTCCTTCGACACCTGCGAACAACGTAGGCGCTGCCAACGCCGCGAATGCCGCCGGCAACATTAATGCCGGCAATGCCGCCAACAATACTCCCTCTGCCGGTGGCGCGGGGCTTACGGGCAACCTTGGCACGATCTATACGGGTGCCTCCGAGACCGGCACGTTCGCCCGTTTGGAAGACAACGGTGCCGAGTTTAAGGGCTCCGGTTCCAAGGAAGATTATTACGATTTTGGCTTGAACTATGGCAGCGACGCTTCGACGAGCTCGACCTCGGATGGCCTGGTCCGTCATCGCCATCGCAAGGGTGAGGGCAAGAAGCGCCATGTTGGCGCGGTTGTTGCCGCCGTAGTCGTGGTGCTGCTCGTTGCGCTTAGCGCAAGTGGCTTTATGCTGCTTAACTCGGCTAAGACCGTAAAGGGCGAAGCGAAGGAAGCTGTCGAGGTTGTCGGTGGCCTTAAGGACAAGGTCACGTCGGGCGATTTTTCGACGCTGCCCGACGACGCGAAGAAGATCGACGAGCTCTGCGATAGCATGAAGGCGGAGACCTCGAGCCCGCTGTGGACGGCGGCTTCGTTTATTCCGGTGTACGGCAGCGACATCAATGCGGCCCGTACCATGATCGACGCCCTGTCCGATGTCTCGAGCAACGCGCTGGTCCCCATGGCCGACAATCTTTCGCAGGCAACACCCGGCAAGCTGTTCCAGGACGGGATGATCAACGTTTCTGCGCTGCAGGCCGTTGCCGATTCGCTTTCCAGCAGCTCGAAGGTGTTCAAGAGTGCCAACGAGAAGATTCAGGGCATTGGCGATACTCATATTTCCCAGGTGACTGAGCTGGTCGATAAGGCCAAGGACGGCTTTGCCACCCTCAACGGCGCGGTTGACGCGGCGGAGAAGGTCGCCCCCGTCCTTCCCCAAATGCTCGGCGCCAACGGCCAGACGCGCAACTACCTTGTGTACGCCATGAACAACGTCGAGATTCGTGCCTGCGGCGGCTTTGGCGGTTCGCAGGGCCTGATTTCGGTCACCGACGGCCAGATGTCGATTGGCGAGTTTGTTCCCCGCATTGGACTCAGCGAGGATGAGGCAGTCGAGAGCGTCGACGAAGAGGATGAGGCGCTGTTCGGCAACCACAGCAACCTGTACAACTCGGGCAATACCTATTCGCCTGATTGGCCCCGCAACTCGCAGCGTGTCGCCGCGCTGTGGAAGTCCCAGTATGGGCAGGACGTTGATGGCGTCGTCGGCATCGATCCGGTGTTCTTGCAGTACCTGCTGGGCCTTGTCGGTAATGTCTCGCTGCCTGATGGTACGGTCGTCGACGGTACCAACGCGGCGAAGGTTCTCATGCACGATGTGTATTGGAACTATCCGGTCGAGGAATCGGACGGCATCTTTGCGGCTGTTGCCAGCGCCGCCTTCGACAAGATTCTCGGTGGCATCGGTGACGTCGACGTTACAAAGCTTGTCGGTGCATTCGAGCGCGGTGCCGAAGAGGGCCGTCTGATTGCTTGGATGAGAAACGATGATGAGCAGAATGCCATCAAAGAGACGGGCATTGACGCTTCGCTGCCCGATCCGGATGATCCGAGTGCCGATCCCGTTGCCGGCGTTTACTTTAACAACCTGAGCTTCTCCAAGCTCGACTGGTATCTGAACGCCGACACGCAGATCGGCCAGGGCATCAAGAACGGCGACGGCACGTGCTCGTATCGCATCACCGTTACCCTGACGAACATCATGACGCAGGAGGAGGCAGGCAAGCTGCCCGACTACGTTGCGGCGAGCGCACCCGATGCCGCGCGTGACGACGAACGCCTGAATGTCTCGTTGTTTGCCCCGACGGGCGGCAACATCAGTGACCTTACGGTTGAGGGCACACAGTTTGGTCTTGGCGCCGCTACGTGGCATGGAATCCCCTTCTATTCGGGCACCGTTGACCTGCATGCTGGCGAGACGACGACGATCACGTATACGCTGACCACGTCGGCCGAGGCGGGGGACAAGCCGCTTACGCTGCGTCAGACTCCTACATGCCAGGCGGCTCGCGACAGCGCGTCGGCGTAGGGTTTTTCTGGTAGTGCAGATAATCGAGTACCATTTTGGGGCGGACAGGCAATCTGTCCGCCCCTATTTTGTAAGGAGAGCGCATGAAGTACTTTGGCACCGACGGCTTTCGCGGTGAGGCCAACGTTGGGCTGACGGTAGAGCACGCTTATAAGATTGGCCGTTTTGTGGGCTGGTATTACGGCGCCAACCGCGAGCGCAAGGCGCGCGTCATCGTGGGCAAGGACACCCGTCGCTCGAGCTATATGTTCGAGGCGGCGCTGGTGAGTGGCTTGGTCGCGAGTGGCGCGGACGCCTACATGCTGCACGTGATCCCCACGCCGGGCGTGGCGCATCAGACCGTAGAGGGCTGCTTCGATTGCGGCATCATGATCAGCGCGAGCCACAACCCGTTTTGCGATAACGGCATTAAGCTCGTCAACAGCGACGGCTTTAAGATGGACGAGGACGTGCTGGAGCTCATCGAGGACTACATCGATGGCAAGAGCGAGGTGCCGCTGGCAACGGGCAATCACATCGGCGCCACGGTGGACTACATGCAGGGCCGCAACCGCTACATTGCTTCGCTCATCGCCAGCGCGAACTTTTCGCTGCAGGGCGTCAAGATCGGTATTGACTGCGCCAACGGCTCGGCTTCCTCGGTGGCCAAGCCGGTGTTTGACGCGCTCGGCGCCGACGTGCGCGTGATCAATGCCGCGCCCGATGGTTTTAACATCAACGTCGACTGTGGCTCCACGCATATGGAGCGCCTGCAGCGCCACGTGGTGGAGCAGGGGCTGGACGTGGGCTTTGCCTACGACGGCGATGCCGACCGCTGCCTGGCCGTGGATGAGCGCGGTCGCGTGGTAGACGGCGACCAGATCCTGTACGTGTGCGGCGTGTATCTGAACAAGCACGGGCGACTCTCGGGCGGTACCGTGGTGCCGACGATTGCCAGCAACTTTGGCCTGGTCAAGTCGCTGGAGCTTGCCGGTCTGAGCGCCGTGACCAGCGGCGTGGGCGACCGTCACGTGTATGCCAAGATGCGCGAGGGCGGCTACAGCTTGGGCGGCGAGCAGACGGGCCATACGATCTTTGGCGATATCGAGCGCACGGGCGACGGCATTATGACTTCGCTGCGCGTGATGGAAGTGATTCGTGCCGAGCGCGAGACGCTCTCGCAGCTCACGGCTCCGTGCAAGCTGCTGCCGCAGGCGCAGGTGGCCGTGCACGTGGCGGACAAGGACGCCGCGCTCGAGAACATGGGCGTGCAGAACGCCATCGCCGAGGCCGAGGCTGCGCTGGCAGGCGAGGGCCGCGTGCTCGTGCGCAAGAGCGGAACCGAGTCGGTTATCCGCGTGCTGGCCGAGGCGCCTGACCAAGCATCCGCCGATGCCGCCATGAAGCGCATCGCCAACGCACTCGAGGCTCTGTAGTTACGCGGTTTTACCAAACCGTGTAACTGCTCGACGCTGCAAACGGCCCCAAGCGGCAATCTGACGTTCAATTTCAAGGGCGCGACCAGAAGGTCAGCGCCCTTTCATTTCACGTCACCTTGCTCGCTTAGGGTCGTTTTCGCTGACGTTGCCAAGACATTAGCGTCAACGAACTAGTCATTGGGTACCTAGTTATTGAGTGAAAAAAGGGGGCGCTGCGGATTGGTTCCGCGGCGTCCCCTTTGCGTTGGCGTGTCGGTTATGCCTTACAGCTCGTAGAGCGTGGTGAACTTGTCCTGCAGGTAGCTGCAGTAGTAGCGGGCATCGAACGCCATGCCGCAGGCGCCCTTGATGAGTTCCGGCGCGTCCTTGGCGCGGCCCCACTGCCAAATGTGCTCGCCCAGCCAGGCGCGGACGGGTGTCAGGTCGCCGCTCGCGCAGGCGCCGGTAAGGTCGACGCCGTCGCGGCACATGGCCGGCACGAACATGGCGTCGTAGGCGCTGCCCAGCGCATAGGTGGGGAAGTAGCCAAACGAGCCGCCGCTCCAGTGCGTATCCTGCAGGCAACCACGCGTGTCGTCGGGAACCGGAATGCCCAGGTACTCATCCATGAAGCGATTCCAAAGCGCGGGGATATCCTTGGCTGTGGCCTCGCCGGCAAACAGCATGCGCTCGATCTCGTAGCGCACCATAACGTGCAGCGGATAGGTGAGCTCGTCGGCCTCGGTGCGGATCAGCGAAGGCTGCGCGATGTTCACGGCGTGGTAGAGCGTGTCCTCGTCGACGTCGCCGTAGACCTCGGGTGCGTAGCGGCGCAGCACCTCGAGCAGCGGTCCCATAAAGGCGCGGCTGCGACCCACGGTGTTCTCGAAAAAGCGGCTCTGGCTTTCGTGGATGCCCATGGAGGTGCCACCCTCAAGACAGGTGCGCGCATAGGCAGGATTGACGCCCAGCTCGTACATGGCGTGTCCCGCCTCGTGGATGATGCTGTAGACGTTGGAGATGCAATCGTCCTCGTAGATGTGTGTCGCGATGCGCGCGTCACCCACGGCAAAGCCCTCGCTAAACGGGTGCTCGGTAAAGGCAAGCGTGGTGTCGTCCAGGTTCAGGCCGACGAGCTTCATCAGGTCGAAGCTCATGGCGCGCTGGGCGGCCTCGGGCACGCGGGCGTGTAAAAAGTCGGCATCGGGCTGCTGGCCGCGCTCGCCGATGGCGTGCACGAGCGGCACGACCGTGGCCTTGACCTCCTCGCAAAACGCGTCGAAGCTCTTGGCGGAAAGGCCGCGCTCGTACTGGTCGAGCCAAACGTCGTATGGGTCGCGCTTGGGGTCCATGAGTTCGGCCTGATGCTTAAGTTGGGCGACGATTCTATCCACATAGGGCTCAAAGCTCGCCCAGTCGTTGGCCGTCTTGGCCTTATGCCACACGGCGTCGGCCTCGCAGGTGAGCCTGGTCCAGGCCTCGGCCTCCTCGGTGGGGATGGCGCTGGCTTCGCGCTGGTCGCGGTCGAGCACGCGGATCTCGTCGAGCAGCTGCGGGTCGTCGATTTTGCCGCCCGCAACCGTCTCGCGCGCCAGCGAGCGCACGAGCTCAACGGACTTTTCGCTGGTCAAAAGCTTGTGATGCTCGCCAGCGAGCGTGCCCATGGCATCGGCACGGGCTGCGGCACCGTTGGCGGGGGCGATGGTCGCGCCGTCAAACTCGGCGATCTTGAGCAGGTACTCGCGAGTCCACAGCTTGCCCTCGAGCTTACGGAACTTCTTGACGGTCTTTTCGGCCTTGATGCCCTTGGCGGCTTTTGCCACGGCGGCTTTGGCCTTCTTATCGAGTTTCTTTCCCATACCGTATCCTTAATCTCGCAGGCCGAGCGCCGTAAGCGGCTGCGCGGCCAGTTTGCACAGCTACCTGCCTTGTACCCAGCACGAACAAAACGGAACGCGGCGATATGCTCGCAGAATGTGTTATCCTATAGCCCAATGCGTTGACGGAGAGGGTTTTGCCCGCCGCGTCGCCGGCAAGAGAGGGAAGGTCATAGGCTGCAAGCCTTCCTGCGGTGGCAAGGGCCAAGCGTTCACTCCCGAGCAGCGACCTCAACGGGCGCGCGGCCAGCGGCGGCGAAGCCCCAGTAGGGAAGCCGTGAGCCTCGCGACAAGAGGCGCAGAGTGGGCGCGGCGGGCCATACATCCGCCGGGTCAAACAAGGTGGTACCGCGGAATTTAACCGTCCTTGGGCAATGCACATGCCCGAGGGCGGTTTTTTGTTACCGAACCGGGCCGCGCATCCGCAGCATCGGGAGGCGTCAGCCGTCCCGGAGCGCGGATGCGCGAGAGACGAAAGGGAAGACATGAGTCTGATTGATGATCTGGTCAAACTCGAGGAAGAGGCCAAGGAGCTCGTCGCAGGTGCCGACGACGCCGCCAAGCTCGAGGCTGCGCGCGTTGAGCTGCTCGGTCGCAAGGGCCGTATCACCGGCCTGATGCGCATGATGGGCAAGCTCGCCCCCGAGGATCGTCCCATGATGGGCAAACGCGCCAACGAGATGCGCCAGCTGATCGAGGGCATGCTCGACGAGCGCACCACCGAGATGAAGGCCGCCGCCCTCAAGCACGCACTCGAGCACGAGGCCGTCGACATCACGCTGCCGGGTATCCGTCCGCAGATCGGTCACCAGCACCTGATCAAGCAGATCATCGAGGAGGCCGAGGACATCTTCTGCGGCATCGGCTACACCGTCGAGTCCGGCCCCATGGTCGATACCTCCTACTACAACTTCACCGCGCTCAACGCGCCCATGGATCACCCGAGCCGCTCGGCTCGCGACACGTTCTATGTGGTCGACAACAACCCCGGCAGCGTTGCGCATCCCGAGGCTCACGCTCACGGCGAGTCCGACGTGCTGCTGCGCACCCAGACCTCGGGCGTGCAGATCCACACCATGGAGTCGCAAAAGCCGCCCATCTACATGATCTGCCCGGGCACCGTCTATCGTCCCGACACGGCCGACGCCTGCCACCTGCCGCAGTTCAACCAGATCGAAGGCCTGGTCGTCGACGAGGGCATCACCTTTGGCGATCTTAAGGGCACGCTCGACTACTTTGTTAAGTGCATGTTTGGCGAGGATCGCAAGACGCGCTATCGCCCGCACTTCTTCCCCTTCACCGAGCCCAGCTGCGAGGTGGACGTGAGCTGCCACGTCTGCGGCGGCAAGGGCTGCAACTTCTGCAAGCACAGCGGATGGATCGAGATCCTGGGCTGCGGCATGGTCGACCCCAACGTCCTGATCAACTGCGGCATCGACCCCGAGAAGTACACCGGCTTCGCCTTTGGTATTGGCGCCGAGCGCGTCGCGGCACTGCGCTACGACCTGCCCGACCTCAGAACTCTCATGACGGGTGATATGCGCTTCTTGAATCAGTTCTAGGCTGCGGCTTGCCCAAGCACGGCACCTCGGCGCTCATTCGTCGCTTGCGTACCAAAGTACGCGGCGCTCCTCTTTCGGGCCGATCTGCCGCACTTGGACAACCCTCGCTTTGTAAGGAATGTTCACAAAGTTGAAGTTTCCACCTGCATCTCTTCGCAGGCTTTCAGTATGAAAGGAGAGCTAGATGCGTGTTTCTTACGACTGGCTCAAGACCATGATCGATATTCCGGAGGATCCCAAGACCCTTTCGGACGAATACATCCGTACCGGCACCGAGGTCGAGGCGATTGACACCGTGGGAGAATCCTTCGACCATGTGGTGACTGCCAAGGTGCTCACCAAGACCCCCCACCCCGATAGCGACCACATGTATGTGTGCTCGGTCGACGTGGGTGACAAGAACCTCGACGCCGACGGCAACCCCGCTCCGCTGCAGATCGTCTGCGGCGCGCAGAACTTCGAGGCCGGCGACCACATCGTCACGGCCATGATCGGCGCCGTGCTTCCCGGCGACGTCAAGATCAAGAAGAGCAAGCTTCGCGGCGTCGTGTCCATGGGCATGAACTGCTCCGCGCGCGAGCTTGGCCTGGGTGGCGACCACTCCGGCATTATGATCCTGCCCGAGGATACGCCCTGCGGCATGCCGTTTGCCGAGTACGTGGGCTCGAGCGACACCGTGCTCGACTGCGAGATCACGCCCAACCGCCCCGACTGCCTGTCCATGATCGGCATGGCTCGCGAGACCGGCGCCATCTTCGACCGCGATTTCCACGTTGAGCTGCCCGCCATCAAGGCCGAGACCGGCCGCGCGACCGACGACGAGCTTTCCGTCGAGATTGCCGACGAGGGCCTGTGCGACCGCTACGTTGCCCGCATCGTGCGCAACGTGAAGGTCGGCCCGTCGCCCGACTGGATGGTCAAGCGCCTTAACGCCCTGGGCGTGCGCCCGCACAACAACATCGTCGACATCACCAACTATGTGATGATGCTCACTGGTCAGCCGCTGCACGCCTTTGACCTCGACACCTTTGCCGAGCGCGATGGCAGGCGCCGCGTGGTCGTTCGCGCCGCCCAGCAGGACGAGAAGTTCACGACGCTCGACGGCGAGGAGCGTACGCTCGACGCCGGCATGGGTCTCATCACCGACGGCGAGCGTCCTGTGGCGCTGGCCGGCGTTATGGGTGGCATGGATTCCGAGATTGAGGACGACACCGTCGACGTGATGGTCGAGAGCGCCTGCTTCAACGCCGGCCGCACCTCGCACACCAGCCGTGACCTGTCGCTGATCTCTGACGCCTCCATTCGCTTTGAGCGCCAGGTCGACGAGACCGGCTGCGTGGACGTCGCCAATGTGACGTGCGCGCTCATCGAGGAGATAGCCGGCGGCGAGGTCGCCCCCGGCTATGTGGACGTGTTCCCCGCGCCCAAGACCATCGACAGCATTAAGCTGCGTTTGGCCCGCGTGCGCGCCATCTGCGGTGCCGACATCGAGCCCGACTTTATCGAGCGCTCGCTCACCCGCCTGGGCTGCACCGTCGAGCGCGACGGCGAGGACTTTATGGTCACGCCGCCGAGCTTCCGTCCCGACCTGCCGCGCGAGATCGACCTGATCGAGGAGGTCCTGCGCCTGTGGGGCATGGGCCGCGTGACGGCGACCATCCCGGCTGCCAAGAACCATATCGGCGGCCTGACCCGCGAGCAGAAGCTTACCCGCAAGGTTGGCGAGATCCTGCGCGCCTGCGGCCTCAACGAGACCACGACCTTTGGCTTCGCCGCCCCGGGCGACCTGGAGAAGATCGGCATGTCCACCGAGGGCCGCGGCTGCCCCGTGGTGCTCATGAACCCGCTGGTGGCCGAGCAGACCGAGATGCGCCGCTCGCTGCAGCCGGGCCTGCTGCAGTCCGTGGCCTACAACGAGGCCCACGGCACGCCCAACGTGCACCTGTACGAGGTCGGTAGCCTGTTCCACGGCCGCGAGAACGCCAGCTTGCCCAAGGAGACCAAGTCCGTGGCGGGTGTGCTCTCTGGCCAGTGGAGCGAGCAGTCCTGGAACATGAAGTACCGCAAGCTGCGCTTCTTCTTTGGCAAGGGCATCGTTGAAGAGCTGCTCGCCCAGCTGCGCATCGAGAAGGTTCGCTTCCGTCCCGTCGAGGGCGAGGGCTACGCCTTCCTGCAGCCGGGTCGTGCGGCCGAGGTTCTGTCCGGCGGCACCGTGCTGGGCTGGGTCGGCGAGATTCACCCCGAGGCACGCGAGGCTATGGGCATTGATGAGGTCGTCGTTGCCTTTGAGCTCGACCTGGACAAGCTGATCAAGGGCGCCCGCAACCAGGAGAACTACCGTGAGTTCTCACAGTACCCGGCCGTTGAGCACGACCTTGCTATCGTGGTCGACAACACTGTGACCTGCGAGGATCTTGAGCGTCGTATTACGAGTGCCGGCGGCAAGCTGCTCGAGGGCGTGCGCCTGTTCGATGTCTACCGCGATCCGGTCCGCATCGGTGCGGGCAAGAAGTCCATGGCCTTCGCGCTTACGTATCGCTCCGACGACCACACGCTCACTAGCGAAGAGGTCGAAAAGGCGCACCAGAAGATCGTCACCAAGGTGTGCAAGGGCGTAAACGGCGAGGTTCGCGGCTAGGTTTGCTTGCGGCTTGGGCTGACGCGCAAGGAAAGGGCAGGTACACGGCCGAGTCGACACGGGCGGCGTCATGACAGCGACGCCCGTCACCTTTCATCTGTTACGCCTGTATTACAAAACGGCGTGCTGCTTTGTTGGCGGCACGCCGCTTTGCTATGATTGCCCGCGGCGTGTTACGAATCGGACAATACGTAACACTGGTGATATGGTCCAAACGGCACCGCAATTCCGCGCGCCGAAATTCAGGAGGCATCAGATGCACATTCCAGATAATTGCCTGTCCCCGCAGACGGACGCCGTCATGGCGGTGGCGATGGTGCCCGTATGGGTTCACTGCATTAAGAAGGTGCGCGCCACGCTCGATCGCGAGCACATGGCATTCCTGGGCATTTGCGCCGCCTTCTCCTTTTTGCTCATGATGTTTAACGTGCCGCTGCCCGGTGGCACCACGGGCCATGCCGTCGGCGGTGCCCTCATCGCGCTGCTGCTGGGCCCGGAGGCCGCGACTATCGCGGTTTCTGTTGCTCTGGCCCTGCAGGCGTTGCTTTTTGGCGATGGCGGCATCCTGTCCTTTGGTGCCAACTGCTTTAACATGGCCTTTCTGCTGCCGTTTGTGGCCGCCATCGTGTTTCGCGCGCTCAACAGCCGTCTGCACGACAAGAGCTGGGGCACCTCGGTTTCTGCCATCGTGAGCGGCTGGGTCGGCCTGTGCCTGGCGGCCCTGTGCGCGGCCATCGAGTTTGGTATTCAGCCTATGCTTTTCACCAACGCGTCCGGCGCTCCGCTGTATTGCCCCTTCCCGCTGTCGATTGCCATTCCCGCCATGATGATCCCGCATATGCTGGTGGCCGGTGTGGTCGAGGGTGTGGCGACTGCCGCGATCTACGCATTCATTAAGAAGACGGCGCCGAGCATCATCGTCGGGCCCGAGGCCGTTGACGGCCAGCTTGCTGCTGATGGCGCTGCCGCCAAAAAGACCTCGCTGATCCCCACGCTTATCCTGGTTGCCGTACTTGTCGTTGCCACGCCGCTGGGCTTGCTCGCTACTGGTGACGCCTGGGGCGAGTGGGACGGCGAGGGCGCCGCGACCGCTGTTCAGGAGGCTGGCGACGACAGCTTGCAGGCTTCGGTCGGCCTGGATGCCCCGACCTTTGCCGATTCGTTGCCCACGGGCGATTACCTGCAGGCCTATTCCGAGGAGCAGGGTTTTGGCTTTGCTGGCCAAGCTGCCATGTATATCCTCTCCGGCGTGATTGGCGTGGCGGTGCTCACCATCGTATTCCGTCTTGTTTCGCTGACGGCAAAGGAAAGCGGGTCCCATGCAAACGGTCGAGCTGCCTAGCTGGCTCGCGGCCCAAGAGCGATACGAGCCCACGGGCGCTCGGCATCGCGTCATGCAAAAGAACGTCCTGCACCTGGCGAGCCTGCTCGAGCGGGTTCGCCTGGGCGGCGGCGCACACGAGGGCGGGTCGATCATCGACCGCGCCCTTTCTTCCGTTTCGGCGCCGGTGCGCCTGCTCGGCATGCTCGTCTGTATCCTGTGCGTGTGTCTGACGCAAAGCCCGCTGTACCTGATGCTGATGGCGGCGATCGCGCTGGTGTTGATCGCCGCGCGCCCCGTGCGCGGTCTGCGGGCGACCTTTATGCCGGCGCTCGCCGCCGCGGGATTTGCCGTGGTCTTGGCGCTGCCGGCCCTGCTGCTGGGCGCTTCCGCCACGATCGCCATGCTCAAGATCGCGCTCAAGACGTTCGTTAACGTGTCGCTGGTGCTGGGTGTTTCGTGGACGCTCACCTGGAGTCGTATGTCGGCGGCGCTCAAGGCATTGCACCTGCCCGACGAGGTCATCTTTACCTTTGACATGGCGCTCAAGCACATTGAGGTGCTCGGCCGCACGGCGCACGACCTCACCGAATCGGTCATGCTTCGCAGTGTGGGCCGCGCGCCTGCGGGTTTTTCGCGCACCGATTCGGTGGCGGGTATCATGGGCATGACATTTATCAAGGCGATGGAATGCAGCCGCGCGATGGACGAGGCCATGCTCTGCCGCGGCTTTGCCGGTGCGTATCCGGCTCCTGCGCGGAGCAGTCTGAGTTGGCGCGATGCGGTCTATGCGACCGGCGTGGCGCTGCTGGCAGTGTTGTGCGCCGTGCTGTAGGCGCTGCTGGTTCTGGCTGGGGATGCAAATAGGGAAGGGCGACGTTTTGACGACCGATATGAATAGTGCGGCGGGTACGAACGGTGTGGGCGGCGCCGAGGACACGCCGCTTATTGAGTTGCGCGACGTGGTGTTTTCCTATACGGGTCATACGGTTGTCGATGGTGTGTCGCTGCAGGTCGATCGTGGTGAACTCGTTGCCCTGCTCGGTCCCAACGGCTGCGGTAAGACGACGATTATGCGCCTTATTAACGGCCTTGAACTCGCGAACGCAGGGGCATACCTGTTTGACGGACGCGTGGTCGATGCGGCGTATCTGAAGGATTCTGCTGCTGCTCAGAAGTTCCACCAGCGCGTGGGCTTTGTGTTCCAAAACGCCGATGCCCAGCTGTTCTGCGCCACGGTGGGCGAGGAAGTTGCTTTTGGTCCCGCGCAGATGGGGCTGCCGGCAGACGAGCTCGAGCGCCGCGTGAGCGATGCCATGGGGTTGTTCCAGGTTGCCGACCTTGCCGACGCCTCTCCCTATCAGCTCTCGGGCGGGCAAAAGAAGCGCGTTGCGCTGGCTGCGGTGGTGTCGATGAACCCGGATATCTTGGTTCTTGACGAGCCTACCAATGGGCTCGACGAGGATTCATGCGACATCGTGGTCAACTTCTTGCTGGCCTACGTCGCGGCGGGTAAGACGGTCTTGATGAGCACACATCATCAGGATTTGGTGCGGCGCCTGGGTGCCCGCGCCATCTATATCGATCGATATCACCATGTGGTCGAGGCGCCGGTGTCGTCGTATGGAACCGAGAGCGGCGCTGCGGAATAGTTGCTGCGTAGAGCGTGCGTAGCCGCCCGCGCGGCTTTGCCGTGATGGTATAGTTATCCAGGTTTTTATGGGGGTGGCTATGCCAAGCTGGAACATTCATATCGCTCAGACGGAGCGTTTGCTGGAGCGCACCGGTGCGCTTGCCAATAGCGTGCGCGATCGCAATGCCTTTTTGTTTGGCTGCGTGGTTCCGGATATCTTCGTGGGCTATATGGTCCCTGGCATCGCCGATCCCATCCCGTACCGCATTACGCACTTTGCCAAGCCTGAGCCTATCCCTAAGCCGCGCGAGCACGAGTTCTGGGATACCTATGTGGCGCCGCTGCTCAAAGGGGCGCCTGTTGGTACGCCGGCTGCCGCGACCTCGATTGTCGAGGAGCGCGAGCGACTCAATCGGGTACATTATCCCCAACGCTACAAGGATGCCGAGCCGGTTGCCGGTCCCGGTGCTAGCGAGCTTTCGCTCGCGCCCGATGACGTGGCGCAGTCGCTGCTCGATCTGACGCTGGGCGTTTGGTCTCACCTCGTGGCCGATACCGTGTGGAATACGCGCGTGAATCAGTACCTGGAGGCGCACGGCGGCAAGCCGTGCGAGGAATTCCGCATTAAAAAGCAAGGCGACTTTGACTGGTTTGGTAAGACGCTCGGGATCGTTTCGATTCCGCGCGCGACCGATCGCCTGTATACTGCGGCGACGCGTTTTGGTCAGTATCCCATCCATAAGGAGTATGTGCTCAAGACCATTGGCGTTATGCACGAGATTGTACGCGAAAACCCCGGCGAGCCCGACCATCCGCCATACCGCCTGCTGACCGAGGAATTCTTCGACGCAACGTTTACCGAGGTCATCGAGCTGACCGAGGCGGGCTTTGCGGCTCGCGTTGCCGCTTCAGACGTCCCCGCAGTCCCCCTGATCGCTAGCTGCTAGCCGGCCGGCTTGACGGCGAACAGTTCATCCCAATTGACCAACAACTCCCGTCGCAGGGCATCTTCGGTGGTGCGCTCGGCATCGGAGAGGCTTGCGACTGAACGCAAATCGATGAAGCGGCATATGAAGAAGGTCTTAAAAAAGGGCCCGGAAGGCAATGCCTTCCGGGCCCTTTGCAATGCAAATCTGCTTGCAAGTACGATTTAGCGTACCTGAGCGACGTAAGCGACGTTGGTCGAGGAGACCTTGTCCTCGAGCTGAACGCTCATACGGGGATCGCCGGCAGTAGCGACAGTCAGATCGCCAGCCTCGACGTAGCCGAGCTCCTTAGCGGTCTCAATCGCCTTGACGATCGTGCCGTTGACGGTGCCCTGGGTAATCTCGGCCTGGTGCGGGATGACGCCCCAGTACATGATCATCTGCTGGACGGCCCACTCGTGGCGGGAGAATGCGCAGATCGGCATGTTGGGACGGAAGTGAGAGATCAGGCGAGCAGTACGGCCGGTGGTCGTCGGCACGGTGATGCACTTGGCGCCAACGGTGGTGGCCATGTTCACAGCGGACATACCCACAACGTTGTTGACGACGCGGGTGCCGTGAGCGTCAGCCGGAACCTCGAGCGGAGCGTGAGCCGGGAGGTACTTCTCGGTCTCGAGAGCAATGCTGGCCTGCATCTTGACGGCCTCGACCGGGTACTTACCGGCAGCGGACTCGCCGGACAGCATAACGGCGTCGGTGCCGTCGTAGATAGCGTTAGCAACGTCGGCAACCTCGGCGCGCGTCGGGCGCGGGTTCTGCTGCATGGAGTCGAGCATCTGCGTAGCGGTGATGACGGGCTTGTAGGCCGCGCTGCACTTGGCGATGATCTCCTTCTGGATATGGGGAACGAGCTCGGGCTTGATCTCGATGCCCAGGTCGCCACGGGCGACCATGATGCCGTCGGAAGCCTCGAGGATCTCGTCAAAGTTCTCGACGCCCAGGGCGCACTCGATCTTCGGGAAGATCGTCACGTGCTCGCCACCGTTCTCGCGGCAAAGCTTGCGAATGCCGCGGACGGACTCGCCGTCACGGATGAAGGAAGCGGCGATGTAGTCGATGTTCTCGGTCAGGCCAAAGAGGATGTCCTGACGATCGCGCTCGGTGATAGCGGGCAGCGAGATGTTGACGTTGGGCATGTTGACGCCCTTACGCTCGCCAATCAGGCCGTCGTTCTTAACGACGCAGGTCATGTCCTGGCCGCTGACGGACTCGACCTCGAGGGCAACCAGGCCGTCGTCGATCAGGATAAGGGAGCCCTTCTCGACCTCGGAGGGCAGAGCCAGGTAGTCGAGGGAGATGTGCTCAGAGGTGCCGTGGAAATCCTCGGACGTGGGCTGAGCAGTGACGACGATCTTATCGCCGGTCTTGACGGCAACCTTCTTGCCGTCGACCAGAAGGCCGGTGCGGACCTCGGGGCCCTTGGTGTCGAGCAGGATGCCGACGGGCAGACCGAGCTCCTTGGAAATACGACGGACGCGCTCGATGCGACCGTGGTGCTCGTCGTAGGATCCGTGCGAGAAGTTAAAACGGGCGACGTTCATGCCCGCCTTGATCATCTCGCGGATGGTCTCGTCGCTATCGCAGGCGGGACCCATGGTGCATACAATCTTGGTGCGCTTGTACATTCAGACCTCCATCTGACATCGTCTTGCGCTGATAGATAAACCATAAGAAATAAAACCGAGATGATTATAACGAAATGCCGACCGAATACCCCAAAAAATCGACCGTATGCCGAATTAGAAGTTCATTTTTTGCGGTAAAAACGGTATATGAAAAATCTTTACCAACCGTTCTGACCGCTGCTATCTGGGCGATATTTCAGTTTGACGATGCGCCGAAGAAAAAACGTTTTATCAATGTTGAGCATCACACGGTCTGCATCGTTGCACTCGAGCCATGTTTCCAATTGGAATGTTTTGGCTAGACGCGCCGCTTTGGGGTACCATAGCTCCACTATCAACTGCCGCTCAGCACGGCAGCCTTGATGAGCCCTTGCCCTTCTCCTGGGAATTATGATCGGGCATCAATCTGCTGAGTGGCCCGAATCCCAGGAGGGGACTCTATATGCAAAAGGAATACCTGTCCGCCGCGGCGGAGGTACTCAGCGACCAAGGTGTCGATGAGAACCTCGGCCTGAGCAACGACGAGGCGTCGTCGCGCCTCGCCAAGACAGGCCCTAACAAGCTCGAGGAAGCCGAGAAGACCCCGTTGTGGAAGCGCTTCTTTGAGCAGATGGCCGACCCCATGGTCATCATGCTGATCGTTGCCGCCGTCATCAGCGCGCTCACGGGCATGGTCAAGGGCGAGGCGGACTTTGCCGATGTCGCCATCATCATGTTCGTCGTTATCGTCAACTCGGTGCTGGGCGTGGTTCAGGAGGCTAAAAGCGAGGAGGCCCTCGAGGCCCTGCAGGAGATGAGCGCGGCGCAGTCCAAGGTGCTGCGCGACGGCAAGCTCGTGCACCTGCCGAGCGCCGAGCTCGTGCCCGGCGATGTGATCATGCTCGAGGCGGGCGACTCCGTCCCGGCCGACTGCCGTGTGCTCGAGAGCGCCACGATGAAGATCGAGGAGGCCGCCCTTACCGGCGAGTCCGTGCCCGTCGAGAAGCATGCCAACGTCATTGAGCTCGCCGCCGGCATCGACGACGTGCCGCTCGGCGACCGCAAGAACATGTGCTACATGGGTTCCACCGTGGTATACGGCCGCGGTCGCGCCGTCGTGGTCGGCACCGGTATGAACACCGAGATGGGCAAGATCGCCGGCGCCCTGGCCGAGGCCAAGGAAGAGCTCACTCCGCTGCAGGTGAAGCTTGCCGAGCTCAGCCGCATCCTTACCATCATGGTTATCGTCATCTGCGTCGTCATCTTTGGCGTCGACATCATCCGTCACGGCGTGGGCAACGTCCTCACCGACCCGACAGCCTTGCTCGATACCTTTATGGTTGCCGTCTCGCTCGCCGTCGCCGCCATCCCCGAGGGCCTGGTCGCCGTCGTGACTATCGTGCTTTCGCTCGGCGTGACCAAAATGGCCAAGCGCCAGGCGATTATCCGTAAGCTTTCCGCCGTCGAGACCCTTGGCTGCACACAGACCATCTGCTCCGACAAGACCGGTACCCTTACCCAGAACAAGATGACCGTCGTCAAGCACGAGCTCGCCGCGCCCAAGGAGAAGTTCCTGGCAGGTATGGCGCTGTGCTCCGATGCCCAGTGGGACGAGGAGCTGGGCGAGGCCGTGGGTGAGCCGACCGAGTGTGCGCTCGTCAATGATGCCGGCAAGGCGGGCCTCACTGGCTTGACTGCCGAGCATCCGCGCGTGGGCGAGGCCCCGTTTGACTCGGGCCGCAAGATGATGTCCGTGGTCGTCGAGACCCTGGACGGCGAGTATGAGCAGTACACCAAGGGTGCGCCCGACGTGGTGATCGGCCTGTGCACCCATATCTACGAGGGCGACAAGGTCGTTCCGCTGACCGAGGAGCGTCGCGCCGAGCTCGTGGCCGCCAACAAGGCCATGGCCGACGAGGCCCTGCGCGTACTGGCGCTGGCAAGCCACACCTACACCGAGGTCCCGAGCGACTGCAGCCCCGCTGCGCTCGAGCACGACCTGGTCTTCTGCGGCCTGTCCGGCATGATTGACCCGGTCCGCCCCGAGGTCGCCGACGCCATCCGCGAGGCCCACGATGCCGGTATCCGCACCGTCATGATCACGGGCGACCACATCGACACCGCCGTGGCCATTGCCAAGCAGTTGGGTATCGTCACCGATCGCAGCCAGGCCATCACGGGCGCCGACCTCGACCGCATGAGCGACGAGGAACTCGACGCGCACATCGAGGACTACGGCGTGTACGCCCGCGTTCAGCCCGAGCACAAGACCCGCATCGTCGAGGCTTGGAAGTCGCGCGACCAGATCGTGGCCATGACGGGCGATGGCGTCAACGACGCCCCGTCCATCAAGCGCGCCGACATCGGCGTTGGCATGGGCATCACCGGTACCGACGTCACCAAGAACGTCGCCGACATGGTGCTTGCCGATGACAACTTCGCCACCATCATCGGTGCCTGCGAAGAAGGCCGTCGCATCTACGACAACATCCGCAAGGTCATCCAGTTCCTGCTTTCGGCAAACCTTGCCGAGGTCTTCTCGGTGTTTATCGCCACGCTCATCGGCTTTACCATCTTCCAGCCGGTGCAGCTGCTGTGGGTGAACCTGGTCACCGACTGTTTCCCCGCGCTCGCGCTGGGCATGGAGGACGCCGAGGGCGACATCATGAAGCGCAAGCCGCGCAACGCCAAGGACGGCGTCTTTGCCGGACATATGGGTCTGGACTGCGTGGTCCAGGGCCTGATCATCACCGTGCTGGTGCTGGCGAGCTTCTTTGTGGGCGTGTACTTTGACATGGGCTACATCCACATCGCCGATATGATCGCCGGCAATGCCGACGAGGAAGGCGTGATGATGGCGTTCATCACGCTCAACATGGTCGAGATATTCCACTGCTTCAATATGCGCAGCCGTCGTGCGTCGCTGTTCACCATGAAGAAGCAGAACAAGTGGCTGTGGGCTTCCGCCGCGCTGGCACTGGTGCTGACGGTGATCGTGACCGTGCAGCCGACGCTTGCCGAGATGTTCTTTGGCCCTGTGACGCTTGAGCTCAAGGGCGTTCTTGCCGCGCTGGGCCTGGCCTTCCTGATCATCCCGCTGATGGAGATCTACAAGGCGATCATGCGCGCGGTCGAGAAGGAGTAGGTCGAAAGGCTATCCTTCCCGCCGGCCCGACCGCCTGCGGGGTTTCTTCTTCGCTGGTCCTCGCGCTTCGCGCTGCGGGATCGCTCAGAAGAAACTCCTCCCGGCGGGCGGGCCTTCGGATAGCCTCTCGGGACCGTAAGCTGAGGGAAAGTGTGTGAGCTGGTCGGGCTTTGCCCGGCCAGCTCTTTTTGATTTAAAATACCTGCTCAGTTGTGATTTTGGGTACTGGGAGGCGTTTGTGGGCAAGGCTAAGGCTAAGGCGAAGAAAAAGACGACGGGGGCGCGGGCTAAGCGCGATCGTCGTCGGAAGCTCGCGACCGAAGCCCCTGCATCTGCTGAGGAGTTGCTGGCAAGCGTGCCGGGGCTTGATGCGCTGCAGGATGTTCCGGCGTTTGATGACCTGCCGGTCGATGAAGCCCAGCAGACTGCCTTTGATGATTTCTGCGCACATGCCGAGGAGCCCGAGCAGATGCAGCTGGGTGCCGTTATTCGCCTGGATCGCGGGTTTCCGCTGGTGGCGACGGCCGACGATACCTTTCGTGCCGAGCATGCCGTGGGGTTTGCCAAGTCGCGCGGTGAGGACGAGGTGCTGCTGCCCGCCGTGGGCGACCGTGTGGCGGTGCGCCGCGTTCCCGGGCACGATATGGGCGTGATTGAGTGCGTTCTGCCGCGCCGTACGAGCTTTGAGCGTTGGCGCGGCCGTGCCCGCGGAGAGCGCCAGGTGCTCTGCTCCAACGTGGATAGCGTGCTCATCGTGCAGGCGCTCGGTGCCGGTGAGGTGCTGCTCGACCGCGTGGCGCGCTCTCTGGTGTTGGCGCTCGACTGCGATGCCGAGCCGGTGGTGGTACTCACCAAAGCTGACCGCTGCGATGCCGAGGAGCTCGAGCGCGATCTGGACCGCGTGCGCCGCCTGGTGGGTTCGGACGTGCGCGTGATCGTGACGTCCTCTGCCGAGGGCCGCGGCCTGGACGAGGTCCGTGCCTGCGTGCCTGCCGGGAGCTGTGCCATGATTCTGGGCGAGTCGGGTGCCGGCAAGTCGACGCTGCTCAATGCACTGCTGGGCCACGATACGTTGGCGACCGGCGGTGTGCGTGAACGCGACGACCAGGGCCGTCACACTACCGTCGCGCGCGTGATGGTGGCGCCGCCGGGCGACGCCGGCGTGATCGCCGATGCTCCGGGCCTGCGCAGCCTACCGCTCGTGGGTCACGAGCGAGGTCTGGCGCGCGCTTTCCCCGAGATTGTCGAGGCATCGCGCGCGTGCCGGTTTGGCGATTGCACACATACCCATGAGCCGGGTTGCGCCGTTCGCGAGGCCGAGGATGCCGGGCAGATCGACAGCTTGCGTCTGGAAACGTTCCAAAACCTGGCGTCATCCATGCGCGTGAGTGCTCAAATGCTCGATCCCGATGTTCATCTGTAATTGAATTTTCCTATGACAGCCGTCTCCCAACTGTTCGGGAGGCGGCTTTTTTGCTGCGGAAAAGCCTCGAAACATGCAGTTTGCTGACGTGTCGACCAAAACCTTGCCACGAGCTTGACGGGCTGGTCAGCTTTTGGTCAGCGATTGGTTTGACATCGAAAACCAAGATCGCGATTGCGCCGCTTTGCGCTCTGACCGCCCAGACAATGGTGGTACGGGCATTCGCCCGGCACTGCCATGAGAGGAGCGGCCGTGAACAAGAGCAAGCGCATCGCCATCAGTCTGGTCGCGGGCGTGCTCGCTGCGCTGCTCTGCATGGCTTACGGCTCGTCAATCCGCTCACGAGCCGAACAGGTCCAGGCTGAGACCTTGGCCAAGTACGGTGGCGATCGCGTCGAGGTATGCGTCGCGGCGCGCGATATCGATGTGGGCGAGGCCCTCGATGAGACCAATGTCATAACCCAGGAATGGCTGACGAGCCTGCTGCCGCGTGACGCGGCGACCGAGCTGCGCCAGGTGCGCGGCGACGTGACGACTTCGCGTATTCCCAAAAACGCCGTGATCTGCAATGTCTACACCAAGGCCGAGAGCCGCAAGCTCGAGGTGCCTAAGGGCAAGGTCGCCGTTTCGGTAGCGGTCGATGCCGAGCACTCGGTCGGCGGTGCTACGGGCGTGGGCAGCTACGTGGATGTGTATGTGCAAAAAGACGGCGTAACCGATCGGCTGTGCGGCGCGTACGTGATCGATACCAGTGAGGATTCCGGTGCCACGCGCGAGGGCAAGATCGAATGGGTGACGCTGGCGGCTGACCCCGAAGACGTCAAGGAACTGCTGGGAGCCTCGGGCAAGGGAACGGTCAGCTTGACGATTCCCGCCACGGCGCGCGGCAAAAAGAGCGGAGGCGACGAGTGATGAAGGCGATCTGGCTTGCGTGCTGCGCGTGCGGCGATTACGGACTGTTGCAGCGGGAAGTCGAGGGCCGTGATGTGGGTGCACAGGTGCTTCGCGTGGGTGACCTGGACGGGCTGGTTTCCATGGCGCGGGCGTTTCCGTCACGCCGCGGGGCTGCCATCATCGCGGCGTCTCTGTTTGATACCGAAGATGTGCGCAAGACTGTTGCGCGCCTGACGGCCGAAGGCCGCGTGAGTCGCGTGGTCGTGTTGATAGAAGCGCTCGATCCGTCGGATATCGAGGGGCTGTTTCGCGCGGGGGCGACCGAGGTCATCGCTGCACACAGTATATGCGGCAACGGGCGCGCGGGCGAGGGAGCGGTTGATTCCGATCGGCGCATGACGATTGAGCCCGATGCTTTTGTTGATAGGGAACCCGGGGCGCCTCGCGCTACAAGAGGCCCGCGTGTTGATGATTATGGAAAAGCGGAAGCCGAGCATGGTCGGCGCCCCCGGAACCCCCTTGTATACGATGACGCTGGAGGGCCGGCGCAGCATGCTGGCGATTCCCCGGCTGTAGATATGGGATACGTGCACGGCGTGAATCTGGCGGATGAACTCGATGAAGTTGAGGGCTTTGCCGGGTGCGGCGAGTTGTCGCTGATGCAGCATGAGCAGATTGCACAGAACGAGCCTGCCTCGCAGACCGAACAAGCTGCCATGCCGGCTTGGACGCAGCGTGTGGCTGCGGCGGGGGAGACGGGGACGCTGTCACCGACGCCCGCCCCGCCGCCTCCGATGCCGCCGGCAGACGCTGCCGCTTCGCCGCATCGAGCTCCGGTCATCTGCGCCATTTCGGGTTCGGGCGGTTGCGGCAAGTCGACGATCGTTGCCACCATGGCACACACATCGTCGCTGTTGGGCTTGCGTGCCGCCGTGCTCGACCTGGATCTGATGTTTGGAAACCTTTACGACTTGTTAGGCGTCGATGCTCCGCGCGATATGGCGGCACTTATCGAGCCGTCGGCGGCGGGCACGCTCACCGAGCCGGATATCGTAGCCACATCGATGCGCGTGGCACCGGGCGTTACGCTCTGGGGTCCCGTCGCGGCGCCCGAGCAAGCCGAGCTCATGGCACGTCCGGTGGAGCTACTGCTTGATGTTCTGCGTCGAGAATCCGATGTGGTCTTTATCGATACCTCGGTCTTTTGGGGCGACGCCGTGGCGGCTGCGGTGGCGGCGAGCGACCGTTGCCTGGTCGTTGGCGATGCGGCGGTGTCGTCCGCGGCATCGGCATCGCGCGTCATTGAACTGGCAGGTCGAGTAGGTGTGCCGCGCACGCGCATGAGCGCCGTGTTCAACCGGTTCGGTGCGCGCGGGGCAGACGAGGACGTCGCCATGCGCTTTGAGATTGCCTGTGCGTTGAGCTCCAAGATTCGTATCGCCGATGGCGGGCAGGATCTCGCCGCGCTCATGGCGTTTGGGCGCGCTGACGAGGCAGTGGGGCAGACCAGCGCTTTTGCGACTAGCGTGCGCGAGGCCACGCGCGAGATGCTCGTGGAACTGGGGTGCGCCGTCGGCCCTTGGAGCGATATGGTCGCCGACCGTGCAACGCGCACCGAACGCCCGCGTATCCGCCTTCCCTGGTCGCGCGAGGGCGATCAGCGATGAGCCTGCAAACGAGGATTAAGGCTGCCGGCGCTGCGGCGGCGGCAGCGCCTGTAGATGCGGGGCGTCGCCGCGCCGTGAAACGACGCACCAAGCGCGCCGTGATGGACCGCATGGGTTACGACGAAGTGGCGCGTATCAGCGCCTATATCGACCCGGCACTTGCCCGCTCGGAATTGCGTCCTGCGGTGGAGGCGGCGCTCAATGTTGAGGAGCCGACCGATCTCGCGACGCCCGAGCGCGAGACCATCATCGACGAGATTTTGGATGACGTGGTGGGCTTGGGGCCGTTGCAGCCGCTCATCGAGGACGACACCGTTACCGAGATCATGATCAACGGCTGCCGCTCGGCTTTCTTTGAACGCGGCGGCGTCTTGTACCCCATCGAGCATGCGTTTGAGGATGATGAACAGATCCGTGTGCTTATCGACCGCATTATCTCGCCACTTGGCCGCCGCATCGACGAGCGCAGCCCCATCGTCAACGCCCGCCTCAAAACGGGCTATCGCGTCAACGCGGTGATTCCGCCTGTGGCGATTGACGGACCGATTCTCACCATCCGAAAGTTCTCGGACCGTATCTGCTCGCTGGACGAGCTCGTGGGGTTGGGATCGCTGCCGCTTTGGTATGCGCAGCTGCTGTCGTGTGCGGTGTCGCTGCGACAGGACCTGGCGGTTGCGGGGGGCACGGGATCTGGTAAGACCACCCTGCTCAACGCGTTGTCATGTGAGATTTCCACCGGCGAGCGCATCGTGACGATCGAGGACTCTGCCGAGCTCAAGTTTGCGCATCATCCGCACGTGGTGCGCCTAGAGGCGCGCGAGGCTTCAATTGAGGGCGAGGGCGCGGTGACGATCCGCGACCTGGTAACTAATGCCCTACGCATGCGCCCCGACCGCATCGTGGTGGGCGAGGTGCGCGGTGCCGAGTGCTGCGACATGTTGCAGGCCATGAACACGGGCCACGACGGGTCGCTCACCACACTTCATGCGGGTTCAGAACAGGAGACCGTGGTGCGTCTGACGTTGCTTGCACGTTATGGCATCGATCTGCCGAGCGAGCTCATCGAGGAGCAGATTGCCATGGCGCTCGACGGCATCGTGATGTCCGAGCGCCACGCCGATGGCAGGCGTTTCGTCTCCTCGTATTCGGGGGTGCGACGCGCCGCATCGGGTGGCGTAGAGCTCGAGCGCTATGTGACGTTCGATGCCGCCGAGCGCACCTGGACGCTTGACCGCGAGCCGCCGTTTATCGCAGAAGGCCTGCGGTCGGGGACGCTCACACAAGAGGAGGTGGACGAATGGAGATCACTGTGCCCCTCGTCGTAGGGGGCTTGGCAGGGCTTTCTGTCGCGACGGCGTGCGGGGCGGAACCTCGTGTGCCGCAGGTACCGCCGGCGGAGCTGGCACGTCAGGCGCTCGAGACGGTGGCAGAGAAGCTGCCGCGTGAGCTGGTGGAAAACGATCTGCTGAAAAAGATCGCCCGTTCGTGGGCATCGCTGGCTCCGGCGCATCGCCTTGGCCTCGTGATCGAAGATGCTTCGGGACGTTTGGCGTTTCTGCTGCTATCGAGCGGTGTCTGCTGCGTTTTACTAACGATGGTGTCGTTATCGCCCCTCGGATTTGCCTTGGGATTTGTTGCTCCGTTTGCCGTTGGCGCCGCTCGGGATGGCTTTGAGAGCCGGCGCGAGCAACACGATGCAGAAGAGGCAATGCCCGAGGCGTTTACCGCACTTTCCATGTCGCTTGCCTCGGGACATTCGCTGGCCCAGGGCATGCGCTTTGTGGGCGCTCATGCGCAAGAGCCAGTACATACCGAGTTTTTGCGGGTGGCGGCGGCGATCGATTGCGGCATCTCGGCGACCGACGCGCTCGATGACTTGCTCGTGCGTATCGACGCCCCCGGTCTTTCGCTTGTGACCTTGGCGCTTAAGGTGTCTCAGCGCACCGGCGCTCCGCTTGCCGACTTACTGTCCGAGGCGTCGAGCATGGTGGGGGAGCGCATTGAGCTCAAGCGCCGCCTGGATGTTAAGACGTCGCAGGCTCGCATGTCTGCGCATATGGTCGCGGCGATGCCGGCGGGCATGTGCGCGGTGTTGGCGCTGCTTTCGGCAGATTTTCGTCGCGGTCTTGCGACGCCTGCCGGCGCGGGCGCTGTGGTGCTGGGTCTTGCCCTCAACGCCGTTGCCCTGGTGGTTATCCGGCGCATTATGCGGGTGGAGCTATGAGCGCCCCGGTTGCAGTTGCGGCTTGCCTGTGCGCCCTGAGTGTATTTGTCGCGACGGGTTTGGATCGGGCGGATGCACGCAAGATCGCAGAGGCCTGCAAGCGCGAGGCGGTGCTGGTCGCTGCCGCGGGTCGCTCGGTGGTCGATGCTCTGACCGCGCGAGTGAAGGGTGCGGTTGGAGCGGGCGGCCCGGCGCGAGTGTCGCTCGGCGAAGTGTCCGAGATGATTGATGTTGTGCGCTTGGGTCTTTCGGCCGGTCTTTCGTTTGATGCGGCGCTTGAGATTTTCTGTGCCAACCGCCGGTCAGTGCTGGCTCTTCGCCTTGAGCGCGCCTGCATGGCGTGGCAGGTGGGCGTGGGCACGCGTGAGGACGAGTTGTTGGCCGCCGCGCGCGACCTGGACGTGCGAGCGCTCGAGACCTTTGCCATCACGGTGGGGCAGGCGCTCGCCCTGGGTGCCCCACTTGCCGAGACGCTGGCCGCTCAAAGTCGCGAGATCCGTGCGGCTCATCGCGCCGCGGTCGAGCGCGAGATCGAGCGTGCGCCCGTCAAGCTGCTGATTCCCACCGGCACGCTCATCTTGCCGGCGTTGCTTCTGTCCATATTGGGCCCGCTGCTGGGAGCAGGCGGGATGATGTAGGGAGGAATACATGAACACGATGACTGACGCTGCTGGCAAGGTCCAGGGCTGGGCGTTTTGCCGGGCGGCACATGTTCGTCAGCGCGCCAAGGAACTATTGCAGGAGGAGAGTGCACAGGGTACCACCGAGTATGCCATCTTGGTCGGCGTGCTCGTGGTGATCGCGATTATCGCCATCGTCGCATTTAAGGGCAAGGTCCAAGATCTATGGAACGCTATCAGCGAGGGCATCAACAGCCTGTAGAGGGCGAGCGCCCCATCGGGGTGCTGCTGGTGTTTGCTTGCCTGACCGTGGCGATGGCGGCGGTGCTTTGGGGGCTTAACGCCGCGCGGCAGCAGCGTCCTGGGACCGCCTCCGATTTGGGCTCAGATTCGGCGGTGGCGTCTCAAAAAGATGAGATGCGAGATGCGGACGATTCGGATGTCGCTGTCACGGCGCAAACCTTTCTGCGGACGCTCGACAAGCGGTCTGGCACTGCGACGGATTCGCCTGAGGGCAACGCGATTGCGGTCCGGCTTGCATGGTCCGAGGACCGACCGATGACCGAAGCGGCGGCGGATATGCTGCGTGCCTATCGCGAGGTACCCACGGCGCAACTTGCTCTGAGCGGCTATCTCGACATCAAGGGAAACGTGTGGGGCGCCATCGTGCGCGACGGACGCGGCTGGGTCGATATGGTGACAATTGCCGCGGATGCTGGCGATGCTTCGTGTCGTCTGCGCGCCGTGCGCCTGAGCCCGCAGGCAACGGACTCAAAGGAGGGATCGTGAAATGCATGATGTCCTGCGTGAGGAATCTGCCCAGGCGACGGTCGAATACGCCATTGTCACGGTGGCGCTGTTATCGATCGTGCTGGCGATCGCGGGACTTTGGCGTGCCGGCACCGATGGGCGCTTGGCGGCGCTGGTTGAGCGGGCGGCATCCCATAGCGTTGCCTCGACGTCGGTTATCGACGCCGCTGCGGCCGCTAAGGACATCGCGTTGTATTGATGCCGCGCGCGAGGACCGGGCGCAGTCTACGGTCGAGGCCGCTTTTTTGCTGCCGACGTTTCTGACACTCATCCTTCTCGCGCTGCAACCGGTGTGCCTGCTCTATACGCGCGCGGTCATGGAGTCTGCCGCCGCCGAGACCGCGCGGCTCATGACCACGACGACGGCGGAGGACGACGATCTTAAGGAGTTCACCCGCCGCCGACTTGCCGCAGTGCCCAACGTTTCGATCTTTCATGCCGGCGGGCCGTTGTCGTGGGATATCGAGCTTGGCCGGGCCGGTGCGGGTGGCGTCTCGTCCGTGTCCGTTTCCGGCGAGGTCAAGCCGTTGCCTGTGATCGGTGCGTTTGCGCAGGCTATGGGTGGTACCGCCGAGGGCGGCTACGTTGAGCTCAAGGTCGATGTCTCGTATCAATCGCGTCCCGAATGGCTGGAGGGAGATTATGATTCGTGGATTGCTGCATGGGATTAAGTGTGGCTCTGTTAGACCAGGATTGACATGCCGACCTGCCGGCTAACTCGCCGTCTCCCCGTCGGGCGCCGGCATCTTGACCCTCATCTCGAACGGCATCCCGCCCTCCCGGACGAGCGCCCTGAGGAA